>CAZDGB010000045.1:0-29177 GCA_964504645.1 uncultured Planctomycetaceae bacterium
CGACGGAGACGGAATCGACGGTCATCATGGCCCTCCTGTGCCGATGCCGCGGGGCCACGAATCCTCCTGGTGGCCAACCGCCGAGCCGCGGAACTCTGGCAGAAATTGCCGAATGCGTCCAGACCGGAATTGTTGACCGGAAACCGCCCGAAGTTGTTACACTGGATGGCGAGCGTTCATTCTAGGCCTTGGCAGCCTCCTTTCTGACCGGCGATTCCTCTTCCGCATTCGTTTCGGAAGGTTTTTTTGATGACTTCCAGTTCCGAAGCCGCCGCCAAGCCGGTTTCTGCGCCGATCGAAACGCGCCGCGTGGGCAAGTACGAACTGCAAAAGCAGTTGGGCGCCGGCGGCATGGGGACGGTGTATCTCGCCAAAGACATCAAGCTCAAGCGTCTGGTCGCTTTGAAAGTATTGCCCAAGGACAAAGCCAAGAACGCCACGCTCGTCCGGCGGTTCATGGCGGAAGCGCAAGCCGCCGCCCAGTTGCGGAACGACCACATCGTCGCGATCTACGAGAACGGCGAAGCTGACGGCCACCAGTTCATTGCGATGGAATACGTGGATGGGACCGACCTCCACGAGCTGATCCGCAAGCGGGGCAAGATACCGGCCAAGCGCTCGCTCGAGATCATCAAGCAGGTCGTCGAGGCCCTGCAGCACGCCTACGAGCACAACATCGTCCATCGAGACATCAAGCCATCGAACCTCCTGATCCGCAACGACGGGCAGGTGAAGCTGACCGATCTCGGCCTGGCCCGCTCCATCGACGACACGCTGGAGACCGACATCACCCGCGCCGGCACGACGGTGGGGACGGTCGACTACATGTCGCCCGAACAGGGACGCAGCAGCAAGGCCGCCGACATCCGCAGCGACATCTATTCGCTCGGCTGCACGTGGTATCACATGCTGACCGGCAAGCCGCCGTATGCCGAAGGGAGCATGACGAACAAGCTGCAGGCGCACGCCACGGCTATGATCCCGAACCCGCGGGACGAGAATGACAACGTCACCGAAGCGATGGTCGCCGTCCTGCAGCGGATGATGTCCAAGAAACCGGAAGACCGGTACCAGACTCCGGATGAGCTGCTGAAAGACCTGTCGAGCCCCACGCTCACGCGCGGCGGCATGGCGCAGGAAGTTCTGACGGCGATCAACGAGGAATACGACGACACGGTCGTTGCGCCGAAGGAGCCGCGGCGGAAATCTCCGGCCGGTTTGATGCCCCCGAAGAACAAGCAGACCAAAGAGACGGACGAAGACGACAAGCCGTCGTGGCTCGACTGGGAGACCCTGCAGCCGCTCGCGTGGGGAGCGGGGTTGTTGCTGGCTGTGGCCGCCATCGGCAGTATCGTCGCGTATTTCACCGGCACACTCGATTTCGGGTCGGGGAAAATCGCGCAGACGGACCAGCGTCCCAAGGGAAGCGATCAGAACGTCGTGCAGTCGCCTAAAACGGATGGCGCTGCCGTGCAGCCCGGCCAAGCGCCGAATCTGCAGCCCGACGTGCTGATCGTCAATTCCCCCATGCCGGACAATCCGAATCCCGACGGCACGCCCGGCGCGCAGCCGATGCCCGACGGGACGACCACGCAAACGACGATCACGTCGCCCGGAGATCCGTCCGCGAACCCTGGCGATCCGGCCAATCTCGATTCTCCAACAGTCCCCGGCGATGTGGCGCAGATGCCGGGGAATTTCGATCCCGAGGAAATTCCGGAGTGGAGCACCGAACCGTCGGCCCGCGCCCAACAAGGGCTGGCGTCGAACAGCCCGAACTCGCCGAATTCCAGCGGATCGAACCCCAGTTCGGCGTCGCCGAAATCGGCCGGCAATCCGAAATCCTCCAACACGCCCAACAATCCGTCGACGCCGAATTCCCCAGCGAACCCGAACTCGCCGGTCACCCCGAATTCTCCGGTGAGGCCGAATCCGTCCGGCACATCGCCAAAGAATGCTCCGCCGGATTTCGCCATGGCGACGTCGAAGACGTTCTCGGTCGGTCCCGGCGTGGCGACGGCGACGCATTTCCGCACGCTGGCCGAAGCATTGAAATCCGCACCGCCGGAAGGCGCGGTGATTCGGCTGACGAGCACCGGCCCGTATTTCTTGCCGAATGTCGCGCTCAAGCAAGTCCGACGGCTTTCGCTTTTCGCCGATGAGGGACAGCAGCCCATCATCCTATTGCGGCCCACGGAGGGCGAAGCGACCGCCGGATTGCAGTTGGCACAGGGCGTGCTCGAACTGGAAGGTCTGCACTTCGCGCTGGATCGCTCGGTCTTTGCCGGATCCGATCCCGTGCAGATCGTCACGTCGATCGACGGTCAACTCCTGGTCCGGCAATGCAGCTTTTCGATCTGGGGGACAGGAACTGTTCCGGTCCGTGCGCTGACCGTGCAGAGCCTCGCCGAGCCGCAGGGAGTCGCCTCGGTGCTCGCGCCCCGCGTGCTCATCGATCAGGTGACGATCCAGGGGGACAACGTCACTTCCTTGGATGTGTCGCGTCCCACGGCGGATATCGTCATCCGCGAATCGCTGCTCGCCGGAGGGCAACAGCCGGTCATCGCCTTGTCGGGTTCCATGCCCGGGCACTTGACCAGCGGCCCCAACGCCAAGCCGCGGCGAGCCGTGCGTATCGTGCAATCGACGTTGTACGCCGATCGCACGGTTTTCCAAGTCGCGAGCGACGATTCGAAATCCGCGCCGCCGACGGCGATTTTCCTGCAAGACTCGGTGTGCGCGACGGCAAAACCGGCGAGCGAGACCGTATTGCTCGATGCCGCGTCCTGGCCGCAAGCGGCCGGACTGCAAGGTCTGGCCTGGACGATGAAAGACTCGTCGATCGTCGGCTTCGGACGCCTCGCGGCGTTGGGAGCCAATTCCGCGGTGCAAGGCTGGGACGAGTGGCAAAAATTCTGGGGAAAGGAACTCGATCCGGCCGGATTCATCCCGGATGCGTGGCCTTCCGGCGCCACGGCCGACTTGTCGTCGTTGCCGCTGAAGACGTTTGATCGCGCGACGCTGCCGGCGAACAGCGCGCGGCGGGCCGATCAAACGCCGCCGGGTTGCGATCTGTCGTTACTCGCCGATTTCCACGCTTCACGACGCTGGCTCTCGGCGCTAATCGCAAAACCGGCGTTTCCCGAACCTGTGACTGCTGCCGCGCCGAACGTGGTCAAGCTCGACATTTCCAAGCAGCAGGATCTGGGTTCCTTGCTGCAGAGCGGAACCTGGCCCGCGGGAACGGTGCTCGAACTGACCGGCACGGGCCTCAAGCAGATGTCGCCCGTCAAACTGGTGGGCAAATCGTGGACGATCGTCTGGCGTCCGCAGGAAGGCCAGCCGCTGACGCTCACGCCGAAATTGTCGTCGGGCGAGCTGTCGGCGCTGTTCGTCGTCGAACGCGGTTCGCTGGAAATCGAGAATGTGCGCTTCCAGGCTCCCTCGGCGAAAAAGTCGACGTTGCAGAGCCTGATCGCGGCGCGGAACGCCCGCCTGCGGCTGGAGAACGTCTGGATGCAGGGGTTGATGGCCGACAGCAACACGCTCGATTCCCTGCTGCGCTGGACGAGCGACGAAGGGAACGACGGCGGCGAGACGCCGTATTTGGCTTGCCGCGACTGCCTCTTCAGCGGCAGCGGCAGCTTGATTCGGCTCGATCTGGGAACGGCCCCCGCGTTTCTGAGGAACTGCTTGCTCGTCACTCGCGCCGATGCCATCGATGTGCGATTTTCTCCGTTGCCGACCGGGAAATCTGGCGCTCCTTTATTGGCCGATCATCTGACGATCTCGGCGGCGCAGGCGGCATTTCGTCTGAAAGGGGATGCGAACGAAACCGGCGGTGCTCCGCACCGGTTCTACGTCGACAATTCGGTCATCGCCCCGCCGCTGGCCAACAAAGACGAAAAAACACCAACCCTCTTCAGCCTGGGTAATCCGGCGAGCGATCTGGCACGCATCGAATGGTGGGGGCAGGCGAACGGCGTATCGGCCGAAGTGCTGTCGTTCGTACGGCCTGAGCGTGACGGGAAACCGAATCTCTCCGAAGTTGGGCTGTCGCGGTGGCAGTCGGCCTGGAGCGAAGAGCAGGATGCCCGCTTGCTGACGGGAGCAGGGGGCGTCGTCATGACGGAGCAGTTCACGAACAAGCCGGCGACCATCAAGCCGTCGCAGTTCGGGCTACACTCCAACGCCAAAGCCAGCAAGTGGGCCGAAGGAGGCGGAGCGATCGGCATCGATCTGCGCCAGCTCGAAATGTTACCGGCTGCTGCCAAGCCGAAAGATGCCAAAACACCGGCGACGCAAAAGAAAACCCCGGCCAAGAACCAGCCCGATTTCTGAGGCTTTCGCGGGGATCACTTCTTTCCCAGCGACTCATCCAGAAACCGATACGCTTCCGCCCGCGCGTCGTCGGGGAACGCGTGTTCGACTGGCGGATAGATAGCCTTGATCCGCTCCGCGGCGCCGAGCAATTCGTAGATCGGCTTCGCCGCGGCGACCGTCTCCTCGACGCCGACGACGTCGAAATCGGAATCTTTCTGCGCTGCGCTGGCGAAGAACGCCCGCGGAGCGATTGCGGCAATCAGCTCCGGAAAATCGAACGGCACCCGGTCGGCATCGTTGCCGAACTCCGCCGCGATCCGCGGCATGTAGCGCGGCCCGGTCCAACTCGGGACGTCGTCCTTGTGGAAGCGGCAGAAGCCGCAACTCGAGACGACGGCCTTCAGCCGCTCGTCGAACAGCGCAGTGAAGATCGCGTTGTGCCCCCCGAGCGAATGGCCGATGACGCCGATCCGCTCCGGATCGACTTCGGGCCGCGTCTGCAGCAGATCAACAGCCCGCAGGTTGTCCCAGATCGCCTTCATCGTTCCGCTCACATAAGGCGATTTCTCGCCGAATTCATACGGATGGTCGCCGAACGACGGATAATCCGGTGCGAGGACGACGTAACCTCGCTTCACTAGCTCCAGCGCGTAGTGCAGCCGGGGATCGCCTTCCAACCCCGTCGGCTCCGACTTGCCGCCGCCGAACGTCTGATGCAGGCAGAGCATTGCCGGAGTTTTCCCCGGCGCAGTTTTTTTGGGCAGGATCAAGAACGCCGAGACTCGGTCGTGCGGATCGGACTGATACGTCAACTTGATGCGCGTCAGCCCGTCGATGTTGACCGGCTCTTCCAGCTTCACATCGAGCGGCACGCGAAAATTCGGCCCGGGGAGCGGTCCCGTCACGCGTTCGAAGTTCGAGCGGATCTGCTGCCGTCGTTCGTTCCAGTCGGCAACCGTTTTAATCGGACGGGACTTGCCATCCACGATCACGCTCGTCAAATGGACATGGTCCTTGTAATCCGCGGGCGCGGCTTTCGGCTCGAAACGGCCGACCGGATAACCCTGCTTGTACGAGATCACGAATTCTCCGTCGGAGGTACGGTAGCGCACATCATCGCGGCGCTCGAAGTCGGTCGGCGTCTCGCGGCGGAGGAACTTGTCGCCCGCGCGGCTTAGGTAGTTCTCCGCGACGCGGAAGACGATCTCGGTCCGGTTTCCAAGCGAATGTCCGGCCGAGGTGAAGACCTTACCGTCGAGGTCGGCTTTCGCAATGAAGTGCGGCTCGACGTCAAGCTGAAACGCTTGCATCAACCGCACCATCTCCTCAGCGTCGGCAAACGGGCAGGTCGTGTCTTCGACGCCGTGCACGATGACGATTTTCGTCGTGTTGCCGAGACGCTTCATCGTCCACAGATGTTCCGGGCAGCCGAGGAATCGCAATTCCTGCGCTCCGGGGCTGAGGTAATACGGATGCTGCGGATCTCGGGACCAGCGGGCGTCGAGGTCGCTGCCGCCGGGCAGGTTGAAGGCAATGTCGTCCGAGAGTTTCTTCATGCCGCACATGTCGACGACGCAGGTGAACGTGCGCGGGGCGAGCTTGTGGGCCATCAGCGTCACGTTGCCGCCGCCGGAGCCGCCGGTGGCGTAGATGCGGCCGTCGTCGTACGGGATGTTGCCGGCGATCAATCGGTCCCGCAGCCACCACAGAGCGCGGAGCGCGTCGAGCCCCTGCAAATAGCCGAAGTCATACGGCTCCGGCCCCTTGATGGAATCCTCCGGGCCGCTTTGGAGATAGTTCACGCACAGCGTCACGACGTTGAGCCGGTCCGCGAGCGCCTGCGGGTTCGCCGTGCCGACGCAATCCGTGCCGCCCCAGTTGTGCAAGGTCAGCATCAGGCCGGTCTCGGAGTTGACCTGCGACCGCATGCCTTTCGGAAAGTGGACGAGGACGCGAACCGTTCGTTGTCCCGGACGCAGCGGCCATTCCTGGGCCGGCAACTCGACCGCGGCGTTCTTCTCCGGCAAGGCCGGCCAGACGTCCTCTGCGAGAAGAGGCGAGCCGGACGACAAAAATAAGCAGCTTAAGAAAGCCAAAACGGGGGACCGCAGATTCGCGCAGATTCTTTGCAGGCCGCTCGTGATCATGTTGCGACTTCTGTGTGGGGAGACTTGTGGTCCGCCGCAACTATATCAGAATGCCTGGTCCTGGTCGCGTTTCGAGCAAACTCCTCTTGGCAACTTGCAAAAGCGGATTTATAACACCGCCCGCGGTTAGGAACCGAAGCACCGAACGGGCTGGAAAGCGACCATGATCTGTCCGAAGTGCAAGATGGGCGACGTTCACGTCAGCCAGCGGCAGAACCAGCATTGGCTGTCGTTTCTGTGGGTTAACATGCGCTGCCACCGCTGCTGCCATCTCTTCTCGGCGTCGCGCTGGGCCGCCGCCTCGCACGAACAGCAGGTTGCGCAGGCGAAACGAGCCGCGTGAAAAGGCCGCGCCCGGCGGTTAAAGTACCCTGCGGAAGGACATGCCGCGGGGGAAAAGCCGGATGGTGCATCGCAGGGTTAAAGGTTCGGGACGCGCGGCGCGCGGCGTGAATCCCAATCGCTCATGGATTTGGGGCCGCCATGTCGTCGCTGAGACGTTGCGCGCCGCGCGCTGGCCGGTGCGGGAACTGGCGCTGAGCGACACGCTGGACCAGTCTCTGCGTCGCGAATTGCTCGATGTCGCTCGCGGTGCGGCGGTTCCCGCGACGGCAGTCGACGACGCCCGTCTGACACAACTCTGCCGCGCCGCCGATCACCAGGGCTGCGCGGCGTTGATGGGCGAGTTTCCGTATCAGTCGGAAGAACAGTTCCTGCAAGCGCTCTCCAAGGACGCTTTGATCCTCGTATTAGATCGCATTCAAGACCCGTTCAATTTCGGGGCGATCATCCGGTCGGCGGAATGCCTGGGAATGAGCGGCGTCCTCATCGGCACCGCGGAACAGACCGCCGTCAACAGCCAGGTTGCCCGCAGCTCGGCCGGCGCGGTGAATTATCTGCCGATCGCCCGCGTCGATGATCTGACAAACACCGTGGCTCAACTGGCGCGGCGCGGCTGGCAAATTTGCGGCGCGACCGAGCGGGGCGAAAGCGCGATCGAACACGCGGAGTTCCGCGCGCCGCTGGCGTTGGTGATCGGCAACGAAGGGGCCGGCCTGCGGACGGAATTGTCGGCACTCTGCACGCAGACCGTGCGGATTCCGATGCAGGGCCGCGTCAGTTCCTTGAACGCCGCGGTCTCGGCGGGCATTCTGTGTTATGCCGCCGCAAACTACTGTCGTGTGAATCGGGACCGCTGACTTGTCGTTGCATCTGCGAAATCCGCACAGCGCGCTCGCCGCGCTCGCCGCCCGTCCGCACGACGTGCTCGAGATTCGGCTGAGTCCATCGGCGCCGTCGTCCGGCTGGACGGAAGTCGCCGACGCCGCCCGGCAGCATCAGATTCCCATCCACACGCGGCTGCCGTCCGAACGCCGTCGCGAACAGCGCGCCGACCCGGAAGGCCGACATGGCGCCTGCGAAGCCGTCGTCAAAGAGCGATTGGCCCAGCCGCTCGAGTCCCTGTTTCCAGAGCAGGCTGCCAACGGTCTCTGGCTGGCCCTCGATTGTTTGCAGGACCCGCAAAACGTCGGCGCGATCTTTCGCACCGCGGCGTTCTTCGGCGTGAACGGCGTCGTGGTGACGCGCGACCGCTCGGCGCCCCTCAACGCCGCGGTGTACGACGTGGCGTCCGGCGGCATGGAACTCGTCCCGTTCGCACAGCCGCCGAACCTGGCCCGCGCATTGGAACAGGCGAAGAACAGCGGCCTGTGGATTCTCGGCACGTCGGAGCGCGCCAAAAAAAGCCTCTCGGCCATCGCTCCGGACCGCCCCTGGCTGCTCGTGCTCGGCGGCGAAGAGCACGGGCTGCGGCGTCTGACGCTGGAACTCTGCGACGAAGTCTGCCGCATCCCGCCGCGCGGCGGGTTGTCGAGCCTCAACGTCTCCGCCGCAGCGGCCGTGCTGATGGCCGCCTTGTCTCCGGCGAGCGGCGCGGCGTAAGCCCGCCGTGTTCTTTTGCAACGGTTCACACGGCGGGCTCACGCCGCACCGCTCGCCAAATACAGTCACTCGACGCGAATTTCCGCCAGTCGTTGCATCAACTTCGATTGCCGGTATTGCAGCGAATCGAAATCGGGCTGTTCGGCGTCGGCCTCGGTGACGACTTCCCAATCGGGATGCGACTGCCTCAGCCGCATCCGGCCCCAGAGGCCGACCCGCGTCTGGCCAACGTGCACCCATTCCAGCGTCTTCACTTGCTGCAGCGGCCGCAGTCCGGCCGCGGTGATGCTCGTCTGCCGCAAATCGAGACCGCAGAGGTTCGATTCGGCCAGCGGCTTCAAACCATCGTTCGACACGCTGCTGTGCGAGAGATCGAGCAGGCGGACTTCCTGAAACACAGGCAATCCGGCACAGCGCGCCAGCACCGCGTCGGCGTCCTTGTGTTCCGTGAGATAGATCGCCACGACTTCGCAGAGGATCTGCGCGAAATCCGGGCCGTAGTCCGACAGATAGATATCGGGCCGTTGAAGCAGGCAGCGGCCGCCCGCTTGTGCGAGGTCGTCGACGAATTGCACGCGCTCCGCGTAGCGTTCGACGCGCTCCCCGAGCCAGGACTTGCGCGATTCGTGAAACCGCGCCAGATTGACGGCCCGCTCGTACGCCTCGTGCAGGCCGGCGAATTCAGCCGGGTCGCCCCCCTGATCCGGATGGGCTGACTTAGCGAGGTGGCGATACGCCCGCTTCACGTCCTCGACGCTGTAAGGCGGCAACAGGCCCAGGCGCTGCATGCAGGCGGGGCGGTAAGTCGAATCATTTGCGGCTCGATGAGTCATGCGAACCACTTTAGCCGGGGACAGACCGCTTCGCCAACTCCGTCAGGGCCGTTACGACCGGCACCGCCGCTACTGCCGACTTGAACACCATTCCGCGCGGCACGCAATGTCGCCAAACGTCGCCGTTTCGTGACCTATCGTAGCTATGAACCGAGTTGCCATTTGACCTCAGGCAGGGAAAGCGAACTCGCCATGACGTCCGACGATGATCCGTGGAGCCGGCCGAGCCTGTCCGATCTGCGGAGCGTGCTGGAAAGCATCGCCAAAACCGACACCGAAAACCTGCGCGCCAACGAGCGGATCGAGCTCAACGTGCCGGCCGAAATCGTCACTCGCCGCGGCAACACCGTGGCCGCCGTCACGCGGGAGATCAGCCGGCTCGGCATCGGGCTGCTGCATCGCGGGGCCGTCTCGCCCGGCGAAGTCACCGTCCGCATGGCGAGCGAGACGCGGGAATATACCTACCGTGTGTCGCTGGAATGGTGCGCTCCGTGCGACAACGGCATGTTCATGAGCGGCGGACGGTTTCTGAAAAACGACGAAGAGCAAGGTTGAGCATGTCCGCTTCCGTGCTGGATGAGCCGCTGAGTGAAATCGCGGTCGACGCGTCCGATCTGTCCGACATTTACGACCGGTATGCGCCGGAGGAAATGTTGCCGACGCCGGGGTGGCTCACGCAACTGACGTTGGACGCGCCTCGAAATTCGCTGCGGTGTCTGTCGCCCGCGACTCGCTTCGTTAAACGCCTCACGGACGTGATCCTCTCGGCGACGATGCTCGTGGCGCTGTCGCCCGTGATGTTGCTGGTGGCGCTCGCCGTGCGGGTGACGTCGTCCGGGCCGATCATCTTCCGCCAGGAACGCGTCGGGTTGAATCTGCGCGGCAAGCGCTCCGATCGCCGGCGTTCGTTGAAGACACACACCGATTTCCCCGATCGCCGCGTCGCGCCGCGTCGGACCTCTGCCGCCTATGGAAAAGCGTTTACGCTTTATAAATTCCGGACGATGTGCGTCGATGCGGAGAAATCCGGGGCGCAGTTCGCCGTGAGGAATGATCCTCGCGTCACGCCGGTCGGCGCGTTTCTACGGAAGACGCGTTTGGATGAACTGCCGCAATTGTGGAACGTGCTGCGCGGCGAGATGTCGCTCGTCGGCCCGCGTCCCGAGCGGCCGGTGTTCATCGAGCAGCTTTCCGAGGAGATTCCGAACTACCTGGACCGTCTCGGCCTGAAGCCGGGACTCACCGGTTTGGCGCAGGTCATCAACGGTTACGACAACAACGTCGAGAGCTTCAAACGGAAAGTGACGCTCGACCTGATGTACCTACAAAACTGCTGCGCGCGGAATGATCTGAAGATCCTGTGGCGGACCGTGGGGGTCGTGCTGACAGGCAAAGGGGCGCTGTAGCTATTTCTTGAAGAAAACACCTGCGAACCCGCAAGCGACCAGCATGATCGCTTGCGGGTTCGCAGGTCTTCTTCATTGTCGTTTTTTCTTATACGGACTCCACGTCCCCGGCAGCCAACCGTCGTACTTGGTCACGAAGTCCCAGCGCTGAACCTGTCGCCCGATTTTCACCGGATTCTGCTCGATATACCGCACCGTCCTCTCGATGTCTTCGACGCAATCGAGATAGACTTTCCATCCCAGACCGCCCCGGACCGGATGGTCGGCAATTCTTCGTTCGGCTTCGATCAACGCTCTGCGACTCGCGGCCTGAAGAGCCTCGATCATGTCCTCCGCATGATCTCGGTGCTTGCGGATCAGAAGGTGCACATGATCTGGCATGATGGCGCAGGCATAGCAGGTGTATTTCCGCGTCCGTATCGTTTCAGCGAAGGATTCTGCAGCCGCGGCGATGTCATCGTCATCGAACTTGAGAAGTTCGTGTTTTAACAGCGGTTCAGCCTTTTCATAGAACTCGCGGATTATCCTGCCGGCGGGCTGAATATTCTTGCGGCCGTAGTGCAGTTGGCCGAGTTGCGCGAGAACGTCCGTTGCAATGCCATGCGACATGCTCCCACGTGGGTCGTTCGGGAGCCAACAGCCGTAAGCGGTCCAGATGAGATGGTAGCCCACGATCATTTGAATCTCTCCGATTGAGACCCTGCGAACCCGCAAGCGATTGTGTTGAGTCGCTTGCGGGTTCGCAGTCTTCTATTCGCTAACAATTCTGATCGCCCCCCAATATCCGAATTCCCACGACCAGTTGTTCGCCTGGTTCCACAGTTGAACCTCGATTTCCTGCCCGGCGAACTTCGACAAATCGACCTCGAATTTCGCCCAGCCGTCCCGGCACGTTTCCTGGCTGATCATCTCGTCGAGCAACCGCTCGCCTTTGCCTCCCGCGAGCAATCGCCAGTCGCCGCGTTCGTCGTGGGAGACTTCAATCACCAGCGTCGTTTTCTTGTCGGGCGGAATCGCGAACTTCCCCTTGAGGATCGCAGCTTTGTCCTTGCTCACCGGATGCGTCCGCACGACGCCTTTTCGTCCGTGATGCTCGACCAGTAAGCCGACGCCCCGTTCCCCGGAAGTCACCGACGTGAAACCCGGCGCCACTTCCTGAAACACCGCCGCGAATTCGTCCGGATTCATCGTCTCGCGGGGAACAATTTCGTAGACCCCCGCCAGCCGCTTTGCCGACGCATCGCCGGGCGGCTTGTCGAGCGTGATGTATGCGAACAGATCGGCGACCTCGTCCGGCGTGATCTGCTTTTCCAGTTGCTCCGGCATCAGCGACAGCTCGCTGACCTGGAACTCGTCGATGTCGTCCCGCGGAATGATCTCCTGCTTGCCCCCCTGTACTTTCAGCACGACCCGCTGCGGGCTTTCTTCGACCAGCAGCCCATTCACGACGCGACCACCATGGGTGAGCACGGTATACGACCGATACCCGGCGCCAATTACCAGGCTCGGATCAAACACGTTCGACAACAACTGCTGATAATCGTTTCGCCCGTTGAGCGTGATGTCCGGACCGACGTCGGCTCCCTCGCCGTGAAGTTTGTGGCATTGCCCGCAGACTTTTTGAAAGACCTTGCGCCCGGCGAGTTCGTCTCCCGGATGCCCGCGGATGTACGCCTTCATCTCGGCGACGATCTGCTCGCGGTTCGGATTCCGGCCTTCGCGAATTTCGCCCCAATGCTCTTTGAGCAATTTGGTGAGCTCATCATCCTTCAGAGCCTGCAGCCGACGGGCGAGATTGAGATTGATCAGCTCCGCCGAAATCTTCTTTTCCCCGACGGCCGCCAGCAACGCCTTGGCCCACTCGGCTCGCTGCGTGAGAAGCTCGACCGCCCGCGGCTGCACATCGGCCGGCAGCTTGGCGAACTCGGCCAGCACGATGTCGGCCACTTTCGGATCGTCCAATCGCCCGGCGGATTGCAGAATTTGGGATTTGAGATTTGAGATTTCGGATTGAGAATTCAGCGCATTCTCCACGATGTCGAGAACGCCGTCGGCTTTCGCGGCGATGAGCGCGTTGAGAGCGGCGACGCGGCGATCGGCGTTTTCTTGCGGATTCAGCACCAATTTCCGCGCCGCGCCGACAGCCGATTGATCTTTCCAACTCAACGCGAGCAGCGAAGCATCCCACTTCAGAGCGTGGTCATTGTTGTCTTCAAAGAGTGGTTGAAGGACGGGATTCAACGCAGCGCGCAACTCGTCCAACTTGTCGCTGGCGAGTTCGCCGGTCTCGATCTTCACGGCGAGATTCTTGAGAATCTCCTGCGCCGCGGTCTGAGCTGGTTCGCGGTCAAGGGCCAGTTTCAGCAACCGTGCGACGAGTTCTGGCTCGTATTTCTGCCGGGCGAGGATGCGGTTGACGATGCGGGGAAATAACTCCAACACGTGGGGAGATTCCAAATAGCCACCGTCTTCCAGAACATCGAGAAATTCCTTGGCGGAGCCTTCTAGTTTGGGCTGCACCGCATTCCAGACGATATGCGGAAGCAGCTTGTCCTTTCCCGAACACGACAATAGATACAACAAGTTGGCGAAACTTGTCCTGGATGCGGGCAACTTTGATTGACCGATGGCAGCCTGCAAGTCACGGCTCCTCGCGCGTCCCCTGTCCGCGGTTGCGGCTGGTCGTACCCTATCGAATTCAAGCAGCCACGTTTGCCGGGCTTGTTCTGCCGCTGTCGCGGCCCTCTGAGCGGGATCATCGAACAGAACGCGAAGCGACCACGCCGCGAGCACTTCGTCGTCGATCCGCCGCGTCGCCGTCGCCAGCGGCCATGCCGTATCGGTCATGCCAGCAGCCGTGAACATCGCGTGTCGCCGAAATGAGCTCGGCAATCGCTGGTCTTCAATCCGGCGTAGCAATGGAAAAAAGGTTCCACGATTGTTTCGTTCCTGCAACACCCGCTGCGCCGTCTCGCGCATCCACACGTTCGGGTGCCCGAGCTTTTCGATCAGTTGGTCGTCGGTTTCTGTGGCGAGATCGAACGGTTTCCACGTCGGGCTGACGCCTCGACGCTCGCCTTCGTAACGCACTCGATACAAGCGGCCTTTCAGGCGGTCGATGCCGGCCGGGTCGCGGTTGGCGTCTTGATAGCAGTGATACCGGTCGTACCAGTCGAGAATCCACAGGCAGCCGTCGGGGCCGGTTTTCTGGACGACGGGCATGAACCAGGCGTCGTTCGCCGTGAGGAAATCGGGCTCGCCGAAGCCTTTGTACGTCGAGCCGTTTCGCTCCAGCCGGTCGACATTGATGCAGCCGCCGTGGATGTTGCCCATGTAGAGCTTGCGGCGATACTTCTCCGGATAGGCGTCGCTGTCGAACCAGGTGATGCCGCAGTACGCGGCCTTCTGGTGCTTGTGTTCGACGATCGATTCAATCTTCCAGGTGTGCGGCGGATAGGGGCCCCCTTGCCGGTGGTAGTAGCCGGTTTCGACGATGTGCCAGAGATGGTCGATCACGCACGCCGAGACGAACGCGTCCCCTTCATCGTTGAACGCGATGCCCCACGGGTTCGACGTTCCTTCCGCGAAGACCTGAAACTCCCACGTCCGCGGATGGATGCGGAACATGGCGCAGGTGAGCTTCCAACCAGGCTGATTCTCGCCGCCGGCTTTCTCGTAGTTCGGATTGTTCGGCGGATACTTCACATGGCTGTGATTGAAGACGCCGTTCAGACCATAGAGCCAGCCGTCCGGTCCCCACGTCAGCGAGTTCGGCAACTCGTGCGTGTCGGTGCGGCCGAATCCGGTGACGACGACTTGCGGCTCGCCGTCGGGTTGGCCGTCGCGGTCTTTGTCCGGCACGAACAATATGTCCGGCGAGTTGGCGACCCACACGCCGCCGTGTCCGACGGCGATGCCCGATGGAATGTTGAGCCCGTCGAGAAAGACGGTGAACTTGTCCATTTTCCCGTCGCTGTCCGTGTCCTCCAGAATCTTGACGCGATCCTTCCCCTGCCCTGGTTCCTTGCGAGGATATTCGAGCGACTCCGTGATCCACACGCGGCCTCGTTCGTCGAACGTCATCGCCACCGGATTGACGATGTCCGGTTCGTGCGCGACGACGTCGACGACGAACCCCTCCGGCACAGTCATCAACTTTGCCGCGGTCTCGGCATCTCGCGGCTCATTCGGCGGCTTGTCCTGAGCGTGCGGGATGGGCTGATCGGCGGCCAGGATAAGACGGGGAACCAGCGCAATCCACAGACAGATCGATCGCATGGGAATGACTCCTGATGGGGGTTACGATTGATCATACCGGGCAGTCGCATCTCGCATCAGTGGGCGGGAAGCGTTACGATAGACCCAGCCTCAGGAGTCGTTCAATGCCTTCGCCATTCCCCGGAATGGATCCGTTTCTAGAGCATCCGGTTATCTTTCCGGATTTGCACGATGCCTTGTGCGCTGAATTGCGCAGCGCGATCAACGCCGTTCTGCCGGGAAGATACTATGCCGGTCTGGCGTCTCGAGTCTGGGTCGAGGAATCCGACCGGTACGTGGAGCCGGATATTCATGTCTTAAGTGCGCGCGGCTCGCGTGGCGAATTTACGGATTCCGGCGGGATCGCTATTCAGGATGAAGTTGGCAGCAAGCCCAAACCCATCTTGATTCAGATTCCGCACGACGAGTTCCGCGAATCGATGGTCGAAATTTACGCCGATTCCGGCGAACGGCTGGTGACGCATATCGAAGTGCTCAGCCTCTCTAACAAGCGTGCTGGGAGCGACGGACGGGAATTGTATCTCAAGAAGCAACGGGAAATTTTGGGGTCAGAGGTCCACTTGATCGAGATCGATCTGTTGCGCGGCGGCGAACCGACGATTGCAATTCCCGCTGAAAGTCTGAATCGCAAGGCGGGACCGCACGATTACCGCATCTGCCTGCATCGCTACAATCGTAAATTGGATTACTACGCCTATCCGATTTTGTTGCCGGAACGCCTCCCGGAGATCGCTATTCCCCTGTTGCCGGGCGATCCCGATGTCCATGTCGATCTGCAAGACGTGCTGGCGACCTGCTATCGTACGGGCCGTTATGAAGTCCGCGTCCGCTACGAACGCGATCGCCTCGCTCCTCCCTTGACTCCGGCGCAGCAAACTTGGGTCAACGAAATCCTCGCCCAAGCCGGACTCGCGGCGCTCGCTTAGCGCCGCCTTCAGAACAACTCCAACAGCGGCCGGCCTTCCTGCATCAAATCGAACGGCCGGCCTTGCGAGTCGCGGGCGGAGAGGTCGTCCAAACCCATCGCGTGGAACACCGTGTGGGCGATGTCCTCCGGGGCCGTGGGATTCGTCGCGGGGAACTCGGCGAGTTTGTCGCTGGCGCCGTAGACCTGACCGCCGCGGATCCCGCCGCCGGCCATGAGGACCGACATCGCGGCGGTCCAGTGATCGCGGCCGGCTCCTTTGACGCCGCCGGAACGCGGGTCGCCGACCTTCGGCTTACGGCCCATTTCGCTGCTGACGAGGACGAGCGTCTCGTCGAGCAGGCCGCGGTCGTGCAAATCGGCGAGCAGCGCAGCGAACGGTCGGTCGAATTCCGGCAGCAACCGGTTCTGCAAGCAATCGAAGTTGTTGCCATGCGTATCCCAGCCGCCGCCGCTCAGGCACAGCTTGCCGACTTCGTCGTCTCCCTTCCAGAAGACCGTGATGAACGGCACGCCGGCCTCCACGAGCCGCCGTGCCATCACCAGCGAAGTCGCGGTGATCGACTGCCCGTAGCGCTGAAACGTCGCGGGGGACTCCTGGCTGAGATCGAACGCGGATTTCGTTTCGTTGGAACCGAGCAGCATGAACGCCTTTTCCTGCTGCTTGGAATAATTCCCCGAGGCGAGCGTCCGTTCCAGCGACCGCCGGCTTTCATCGAGCGTGTCGAGCAGACCGCGCCGATCCAGCAGACGATGCGAGGAAATCTCGCCCTGTAACCGCAGCGCCGGGGCCGTGAACTCCAGCGGCTTTTCGCGCGAGCCGTCGACGAAGACGGGATCATATTCCAGGCCGATGCGCGCGGCGAACTGACCGGGCCGCGTGTATTCGGGCGCTCCCTCTTTCTGCGGCAACGTAATAGCGTTCGGCAACGAGGAATGCGGCGGCCGCTTCAGCGCGACGACCGACGCCATCGACGGCCAGTCATCCGGATACGGCGTGCGCGCATTCAGCAGGCGATGAAACGTCGGATCGGGCGCGTGACCCGTGAGATTGTAATAGTATCCTGCGTGATGATCCCCCGTGCCGCGGCCGTGGTCGCCGAGCGAACGGACGATC
Organism: uncultured Planctomycetaceae bacterium; assembly: GCA_964504645.1. Taxonomy (GTDB): domain Bacteria; phylum Planctomycetota; class Planctomycetia; order Planctomycetales; family Planctomycetaceae; genus CAZDGB01. The sequence goes on from CAZDGB010000045.1 coordinate 16,971, forward strand.
GCCAGGTGATGCGCTTGCTTCGCCAAATGCGGCAAGTGCTCGCACAATTGAATGTCCGGGGCCGATGTGGCGACGGGGTCGAACAAACCGCGATATTCCAACGGCGCGCCGGGCTTCATGTCCCAGGTGTCGATGTGCGACGCTCCGCCACTGAGCCAGATCATGATCGTCGATTTGGCGTGCTTCGTTCGCGGCGTCACATTGGCCAGCGACACCGCCGGCGCGAACGCGCCGAGCGCACCGGTCCCCGCGACCAGAAAACTCCGGCGATCCACGGGCGAGCCAGCAGAGAATGGCAACGGCAGCATCCAGAAATCCTATCCAACATATCGACTGCGACTGATGTTTATCATCAACAAAACGCAAAGACAACGCAAGAGGGGCTGATTTGCGAGTTCAAATCCGGTAGTACGCCGTCGTCGATGAAACCCTGGTTGGCGATCGCCATCACGCACAACACGACGAGCCACACGAAGAGCAGCGCATGCCAGAACCAGCCGCAAAACGTCACGCCCCAGTGGTATTCGTGATCGTATCGCCCCGCGTGTGCCTGCAGCACGATGAACAACAGAAACAGCCACGCGACCAGAAAGTGCAGGCCGTGCAGCGCCGCCGCCACGGCGACAAACTGCGTAGCGCCGGTCGCGGCTTCCACGGGCGACTGCTGGCGAAAGAAATAGAGTAAGGCGTAACTCTGAATGGCGACAAAACACGTTCCGGCGACGAGGGCCGTTTGCAGGCTACGGCGAAACTCCCGTTGATGCTCCCGCGCAATCTGCATCTGCGCCCGCGTCAGCGCCCAACTGCCACAGAGCAGGCACGCCGTGCTGAGCGCGAATGCCGGCGGAAACGGCGTACCGGGCAGTTTGCCCGTGAGCTGCGGCCACCGCGGCGCAAGAAGCGTCAGCGACTCCGCCAAACCGAGCAGCAGCACGGCGAGGACGAAAAACCGCACGACGACCGAACCCAGCGCTTGTCGCAACGGCACCAGACGCCACCTTGGAACAATGGAACGTTACCTCACTCGTCCCATTCTACCTCCAGGCAACGCCGCATGCTTGCGATTTCGCAGCCCTACCGTTTGCGCGACGCCGTCAGCGTCTGCTGCTGAAATTCCTGGAACGGAATTGTGTGAAAGTCCGGCCGGCGGAGCTGCGATTCCCACTTGTCGATGTAGCTGCGGTCGTTCGGATGCAGGTTCCAGGTCCAGTCGTGCCGGGCCTTCAAATGGACCGGATGATCGCCGAAAATCTGCAATTCGACTTCGCGCGGAATTGCTTTCCGCTTCCGCAGTTCATCATTCACCCGCAAGCGGGCCTCGGGCAGCAGAGCGCGCGGGTTGAGGACCGAATTCAGTTGAGCCGTCCAATCCGCCGATCGGAGATAATTCTCTGCGATTTGGTCCTTGGGGGCCGCCGTGTAGGTCACGTCGTAGCGCAGGTGCGGGCTGTTGAGCGTCAGCTTCTTCGCTTTCTCATCGTCGGTGACTTCGAATTCCGGCACCAGTTGGAACTCCAGCGCGCGGATGGCCGCATCGTATTGCGGACCTTGCTGTTGCCACTCGACGATCAACTCCCGCGCTTTCGAAGTCGCCAAGGTCAGAAACCGCCGGATTTCGTCCTGCGAAATCTCGGTCGCTAAATCATGCCGCTTGCTCAGCACGAGAAACCGGCTGTGCGTCGGCTCGTAAACGACCGTCTGTTCCGCCGATTCGAGGTAATCGTAAACCTTCCCCGCGTGAAACAGCGTCAAACTCGTGAAGGGCTTCGCCTTCGCGCCCGCCGTGACATCGGCGACGGTGGTGTGAATCCGAAACTCCTGGGCCGACGCCGTCGATGCCAGCCCACCTAGGGCGATAGCGACGACGAACACTTTGCTGGCGATGCGGGAAAGGAGAACCATGCGCAGACCCTCGGCGAAGTGATCTGTTCGGATCAGTAGACATGAAAAGGCAGGGGGAGATGGCTCGCCGTGTAGTCGGTTTCGCGCCGCGTCACAAGACGAAGCCGCCGATACTACGCCAAAACATAAAAACGGCGATCGCACATCGGCGGATTCTGCCGTAGCGGCGGCATTGACAGTGCTGGAAGGCGATACCACGATGACGGCACCCACGTGGACTTGATTAAGGATGCCGCGATGCCCACTGCACTCTTCCGATTCGCCAAGGCCGCTGCTTGTCTCGCAGCACTAGCCGCCTGCGCCGCGATGTTTCGTGGTGACACGCCCGCCGACGATGCCGGCCAGGACGCGACGATCCTGAAGGCGGATGGCGCGGTTCAATGGCGGAAGGGGAATCTCCACACGCACACGCACTGGAGCGACGGCGACCATTACCTGGAGATGGTCGCGCTCTGGTACAAGGAGCACGGGTACGATTTCCTCTCGATCACCGATCACAACACGATCGACGAGAACGAACGCTGGGTCGAACCGGAGAAGGCCCGCGGCAAGCTGCCCGCGTTCGAGAAACTGCAAGCGGCCTTCCCCGCCGATTGGATCGAGGAACGGACCGTCGACGACAAACAAGAAATCCGGCTGAAGATGTTCTCGGAAGTCGCCAGGCGGCTCGACGAGCCCGGCAAGTTCTTGATGATTCGCGGCGAGGAAATCTCCGACAAGTTTGGCAAGCGGCCCATCCATCTCAATGCGACGAATATCAAGGAAGCCATCCCTCCGCTCGGTGGAGAATCGGTGACCGAGACCATCCAGCGCAACGTCGACGCCGTCATCGCCCAACGCGAGCGGACCGGCCAGCCGATGATCATCCACTTGAATCACCCGAACTACATCTGGGGGGTGACCGCGGAAGACCTGATGCGCGTCCGCGGCGAAAACTTCTTCGAGGTCTACAACGGGCATCCGGGCGTGAAGAATTCCGGCGACGAGCAACACGCCTCCACCGAGCGGATCTGGGACATCATCAACACGTTCCGGCTGACGGATCTCGACTTGCCGCTGATGTACGGCCTAGGGACCGACGACGGGCACAACTACCACAAATTCTCCGTCAGTGATTCCAATCCCGGCCGGGCCTGGGTGATGGTGCTGAGTGAGTCGCTCGCGCCGGACGCCCTGGTGACGGCGTTGGAAGCCGGACGCTTCTATTCGTCCAACGGCGTCACGCTGGAGCGGATCGAACAGCGGAAGGATGGACTCTCGGTCGAGGTGAAGCCGGAAGCGGGCATCGAGTATCGGATCGAATTCGTCGGCACGAGCCGCAACTTCGACCGGAAAAGCGAGCCGGTGCTCGACGCCGAAGGGAAACCGCTGGAAGCAACGCGTCGCTACAGTTCGGATATCGGCCAAGTGCTGAAGTCGGTCGACGGCACGAAGGGCGAATACAAGTTCCAGGGCGACGAACTCTTCGTCCGCGCCCGCGTGATATCATCGAAGCCGCACCCGAACCCGTCGGAAGCCGGCGACAAAGAACAAGCTTGGGTGCAACCCGTTCTCGGTCCCGGAGCGAAGTGAATGCTTCCGAGCGGGGGGCGTAAGCCCCCCTGGAGAAGCGTAATCAGGGGGCTTACGCCCCCCGCTCGGAAAAACTCGCATTCAAATCAAATCGAAGATGAACGGGTCGCTCAAACTCGCCGCGCGGTGGCGGGTGCCGGTGAAATCGTGTTCCGCCGTGTGTTCGTGCGGGACGGAGACGACGAACGCCCCGGCGGCGACGCCCGCCTTCGTACCGGCGTAGCTGTCTTCGAGGACCAGCATGTTCGCCGGAGCAACGCCGAGCTTTTCGGCGGCCTTCAAATAGATTTCCGGATGCGGTTTGCCGTGCGTGACGTCTTCCGCCGTCAGCGTGATCGGAAACCGCCCTTGCAAATCGAACCGGCCGAGCATGTGCTCCAGGTAGTCGCGCGGCGACGACGTCGCCACTCCCTTCGGCAACCCCTTTGCCTCGATGCGGTCGAGCAGTTCGAACAACCCCGGCATCGTTTCCAGCCGCGTATCGAGCAACCCGTAGAAGATCGTCCGCGATTCGGCCAGCAGCTCCGCCGGCTGCTCCGTCAATTGCAGGAGATCGACGAGCGCCTGAAACGATTCCAGCGGCCGCCGGCCGAGCATGGCGTTCATCGCGGCCCGCGTCATCGGCAACCCGCGCCGCCCGAGCAACTCTTCCGCGGAGGCATAGAAAACGTGTTCGGTGTTGAACATCAACCCGTCGAGATCGAAACAGATAGCGCGAATCATGAACTTGGAACGACCTTATTTAGCGACGCTTCGCAGAAGCGTGATTGGTAGACGAACGAAACGACGCTTCGGCGCAGCGTCGCTAATTCTTGCCGCGATAGCTCCGATCCAAAATCTCCATCGGATGCGCGACCCAGATGTCGTGACCCGCCTGCTTCAGCGCCGCTTGAATTTGCAGTGTGCAGCCGGCGTTGGCCGAGACGAGCGTGTCCGCCCCGGTGGCGAGAATGTTCCGCAGCTTGCGCTCGGCGAGCCGATCGGCCATTTCGCCTTCGGTGAGGTTATAGCTTCCCGCAGCGCCGCAGCAGATGTCGGATTCCGCCAGCGGCACGAGCTCCAATCCCGGCACCAGCGACAGTAATTCCCGCGGCTGCTCGCGGATCCTCTGTGCATGGGCGAGATGACAGGCGTCGTGGTACGCGGCCTTGCGCTTCACTTCACCCGTCGGCTGAATCGGGCCGAGCGCCGCGAGAAACTCCGTAACGTCTTTCACTTTGTGCGCAAACCGGTCGAGCTGTTCCACCAGTACCGTCCGGTCGCCGGCAAGTTCGCTCGCCATGTGACCGTAGTCTTTCAGCATCGACCCGCAGCCGGCGACGTTGATGATCACCGCGTCGACGTCGGCGAGCGGGAACGCCTCGGCGTTCTGTTGCGCGAGCTTCAGCGCCGGCTCGCCCGCGCCGCTGTGGTAGTGGATCGCCCCGCAGCAGGCCTGCGTGCGCGGCACGATCACTTCGCAGCCGTTGTGCTGCAGGACGCGCGCCGTCGCCCAATTGACGTGATGGAAGATCGCATCGGCGACGCAACCCGTAAAGAGGGCCACTCGCGCCCGGCGCGGACCGATCGCCGGCAACATCTCCGGCAACGGCGGTTCGCGCTGCGGCAACGCCGGCAGCAGCCGGTGCATCCGCCGCAGTTTTTCCGGCAAGAGATTGAGCAGCCCCATCCGCTCGGCGAAGCGATCCAAACCGAGGGACTGCATCAGCCGCACCGGCGCGAGTGCCCATTTCAGGCGCTGCGGATACGGAAACATCCCGTACAGAATCCAGCGCTGAAACCAGTCGCCGGCGGCGGAGCCATTGGCTTTGGCCGCGGCTTGTTGCATCTCGACGCGGAACGGTTCGATCAGCCGGCCGTACTGCACGCCGGACGGGCACGCCGTCTCGCAACTGCGGCAATCGAGGCAGAGATCGAGATGCTCCTTGACGGTGTCGGTCAGTTCCAGCCGGCCGTCGGTCACGGCCCGCATGAGATAGATGCGGCCGCGCGGGCTGTTGTTCTCGTTCCCGGTTTCGAGATAGGTTGGACACGCCGCCGTACACAGCCCGCAATGGACGCAGTCGAGAAATTTTTCATAGTCGATCGACTGCCCCAGCACCGGCAGTTGCGGCGCGGGCGATTTCGGCGGCGAAGAGGATGTCACAGTTCCGGACATGAACGAATTGTTTCCCAAATCTGACGCGCTGCGAACCCGCAAGCGATCTTGATCGTCGCTTGCGGGTTCGCAGCCGAAATCACTCACACTTCAGCTTACCACAGCGTCCACAAATCGTCCCAGATTGAGCAGTCCGTGCGGGTCGAGTTTCCGTTTGAGCTGCGCCATCAGCGGCCACGCGGGCTCCGGCTGGCCCCACATCGGCAACGAAGGTTTCCATTCCGCGTCGCAATGCAAGACGACGAGGTTCCCCCGGCTCGAGCGGACCGATTGCTGCAACTCGGTGAGCAGGCTTTGCGCTTGCGCGAGCGTCGCTGTGTTTTCCGGGCACTGGCCGATGACGATCCCGTTCGCCGCGTGGACCTGCACGGCAATGCCGCGGGTCGTTGCCAATTCCGCGAACGCCATGCACCGCGACGGCAGCAGATTCGCCTGAAACGTCAGCGGGTCGTCGGCCGAGGTCTGAAATTCCGTCAACGCCGTCCACAAACCGGCCGTCTGTTGTTCCGCGATCTTCTCGAAGCGCTGCACTCCGTACGGGACCAACTCGCGGCGGAGTTTCTCGATCTGCCAATCGACCTCATGCGGTGAACCTTCGACGCCCAGCAGCAGCACCGGCGACGACCGCGGCAGTTCCAGCCGCGATTCAGCGGCGATCAAATCCGCGGCGAGACCATTGAGAACTTCCACGGCGACCGGCCGCGCTTCGGAAACGAGCAGCCGCTCCAAGGCATTCTCGATCTCGCCGAACGTGTCGAACGTCAACCACAGCAACGCCGACGTCTCCGGCAGCGGTTTGAGTTTCAACGTGACTTGCGTGATAACGGCCAGCGTCCCCTGCGATCCGACGAGGAGTTTGCAGACGTCGTAGCCGGCGACGTTCTTGACGACGCGGCCGCCTCCTTTGAAGAGCCGGCCGCAGGCATCGATGGCCGAAATGCCGATGACGTAATCGCGAAATGTGCCGAAGCCGGCTCGTCGCGGTCCGCTGGTGTTCGTGGCGATCGCGCCGCCGAGCGTGGCCCGCGACGACTGGGCGATGTCGATCGGCAGCCGCTGGCGTTCCTGTTTGAGCAGCGTCTGCAGCGCATCGATGCGGATGCCGGCCTCGACGGTGACCGTCATATCGCGGGCCGGATAGTCGATCACGCGCTGCAGCGTGGTCAGATCGAGGAGCACATCCGCCGGTGCTCCCGCAAACGCCGCATGCAGCGCCGTCCGCCCGCCGACGGGGCTGAGCACCCGCTTCGGCCCGGCGGCGTTGTCACCGAGGTAGCGACCGAGTTCCGTTTGCGTGGTAGGAGAAAACGTATCCATCGGCCATCTTGTAGGGTGGGTCGAGTCTTCGAGGCCCACCATCGGGAATGTGAAAAACCTGGTGGGCCTCGCCAAGCCTCGACCCACCCTACGAAATCGTCACAGCGCCGCCCTTCGTCCCGGCAGGGCTTTGGGGATGTGTTCGTTGCCGCAGCCGGCGGACGTCGGCAGCATCTTGCCGGGGCTGCAGCGGCCGGTCGGGTTGAAGCATTCGCGAATCGCGCGCATCATGGCGAGATCGTCGGCGGTGAACAACTTGTCCATGAAGCTGATCTTCTCCACGCCGATGCCGTGCTCGCCCGTCACGCTGCCGCCGAGCTCGATGCACTTCGAGAGGATTTCGTCGCTCGCTTCCAGCACGCGGTGCACCTGGTCGGCATCGCGCTCATCGAACAGCAAAATCGGGTGGATGTTGCCGTCGCCGGCGTGAAACACGTTCACGATTTTGATGCCGTGCCGCCGGCCGCAATCGGTGATGAACGTCAGAATATCCGGCAACTTGGTCCGCGGCACCACACCGTCCTGCGTGCAGTAGCTCGGACTCAACCGCCCGATCGCCCCGAACGCCTGTTTGCGGCACTTCCACAACAACTGGCGTTCTTTCGGCGTGTTCGCCTGCCGGACGTCGCGGGCCCCCGTTTCCTCGCAGAGGCGGATGATCTTGGCGGCCTCCTCATCGACGGCGACTTCCAGGCCGTCGACTTCGATCAGCAGCACGGCGCCGGCGTCAAGCGGGAAGCCGAAATGAAACGCCTGCTCGATCGCCGAGACAATTCCCTGGTCCATCATCTCCAGCGCCGCCGGCACGATCCCCGCGCCGATGATGCTGCTGATAGCCCGCGTCGCATCCTCGACCGTTTCGAATACGCCCAGCATCGTGCGATACGCCGCCGGATCGCGCGTTAAACGGACGATGATTTTCGTGCAGACGCCGAGCGTCCCTTCGCTGCCGACGAACAAACCGGTCAGGTCATATCCGGGGACGTCTTCCGTCGGCCCGCCGAGTTGCGTGACGGTGCCGTCGGGCAGGACGAGTTCCACGCCGAGGATGTGGTTCACCGTGACGCCGTATTTCAGCGTGTGCGGCCCGCCGGAGTTCGTCGCGAAGTTCCCGCCGATGGTGCAGGCTCCCTGGCTCGACGGGTCGGGAGCGTAATGGTAGCCGGTCCCCTTGAGATGGTTCGTCAGATGCAGATTGACGAGGCCCGGCTCGACGACGGCGTAGCGGTCCCGCAGGTTGACTTCGAGAATCTGCTTCATCCGCGTCAGCGAGATCATCACGCCGCCGCCGACCGGCAAGCATCCGCCGGCGAGGCTCGTCCCGGCCCCGCGCGGCACGAACGGCACGTCGAGCTCATTGCAGAGTTTGACGATCGCCACGACATGCTCGGTCGTCAGCGGAAAGACGACGACGTCGGGGCATTTTTTTTCGACGACGTAGCCGTCGCATTCGTAGACGAGCAGTTCTTCCGGGTTGTGCAGCACGCCGTCGTCGCCGACGATGTGGCGCAAACGCTCCAGCAACTGGCGGGCGGTGTACTGCGTGAGAGGCGGCAACGCGGCGACGGTCATGGGATTATGTCTTGGGTCAATCACTGGCAAAGCCCGGCGATGGCGTCGCCGGGACCCGCCGTCGCCGACGGCGGGCTTTGAGCGCGAATCAGTAATTATAGCCGTTTTTGCGGATGTGGACCATCGGCCTGGACTCGGAAAACGTCGGGCCGCAGCCGGCGGAGACGATCTCGGCGGCAAAGATCACGTGATCGCCCGTCTCCAACTGCGCCCGGACGGCACATTCGAGAAATCCGAGCGCGTCGGCGAGCACCGGCAGGCCCGATTCCGTGCGGGAGACGTTCATCATCTCGAACGCCGGCTCCTCGGGACCGAACCCCGCGCCGAAGTGCTTCAGAAACTGCTTCTGATGATCGCCGACGAGGTTCAGCACCAGTTGCGGCGACACGGCGAGCCACTCGACCAGATACCGCTTCTTGTTGACGGCTACCGTGACCATCGGCGGAGCAAACGACGCCTGCTGCACCCAGCTGACGAGCGTCCCGGTCTCGCGGCCGTCGGCGTGCTTCGCCGTCAGAATGAACACGCCGCTCGGCGTTCGGCCAAGGACTTGGGCGATGGGGTCCGGGGATGTAGACATTCTCAGTCCGATGCTTTCTGCTTCAGAACTTTGCGGTGACAAAGCAGAGCAAAAATTGAACTCAAAAAAACCAAAATACAAAGCGTGTTTTGGCGTCTAGCATGCTTTCTATTGCCTCCATCGCCTCAACAACGGCGCTAAGGTATGCTCTCGAAAGCGGGCTTTTGAAGGACATGGACCTCAACTCATTCTTATCTAGCCAGGATGCATTCACTGTCTCAGCACGAATGGCATCATATTCTTCCGTGAGTGTCTCACATGAATTCATTGGGAAGCCTCTTGAGGGACCTGGAAACCTGTAGTCGGGTTGCATGCCAGCAGGTAAGCCGTGACTTAGCAATGAGTTAAACGCTTCGTGATCACGAGGAAGGATGACCGTAGCAAAAAGATCGTAAGTATCGTTTCCGCGTTCAAGAACCTCTATGCTTGCGTGAATGTCAAGTCCCATTGGATCATCCTGATAGCAGGTAGATCATGAACGATGGCCATCCAAAATCAAAATTGAACAAATTGTCTCTTTCTATCTCAATTCTTCCGAGCGCGGGCGAGAGTTCCTGATTGCGGCATCGACTATCGTGGCACACACATTCAAGGGGTTCACGCCTCCCTCGCTCGGAAATCTGACGATTTGATCCTTCATTTCGCACTCAACTCCCTCACCATCCGCACCAGCGCCTTCACCTGCTCCGCCGGCGCTTCGGGCATCACGCCGTGGCCCAGATTGAAGATGTGGCCGGGGCGATTTCCGGCGGCGTCCAGAACCTCTTTCGTTCTTTGACGCAGCGTCGGCAGGTCGGCGAGCAGAATCGTCGGGTCGAGATTTCCCTGCACGGCCCGGTCGTAGCCGACGGTCTTCCAGGCGTCCGCCAGATTCACCCGCCAGTCGATGCCGATCACCTGCCCGCCGGTTTCCTTCAGCAGCGGCAACAGGGCCGGGTTGCCGGTGAGGAAATTGATCACCGGCACATCGGCCGGCAAACCATCGAGCACTTGTTTCGTGTACGGCAACACATAGCGACGATAGTCGTCCGGCGACAGGCACCCGGCCCAACTGTCGAACAGTTGCACGGCCTGGCAGCCGGCGTCGATCTGGGCCGTGAGATACCGCACCAGGCTGCGGGCCAGCGTCGTCATCAGCGTGCGCCACGCCCCTTCGTCGCGGTACATCAGCGATTTCGTGTGGAGATAATGCCGCGATCCGCCCCCTTCGATCGCATACGACGCCAGCGTGAACGGCGCCCCGGCGAAACCGAGCAGCGGGATGTCGCCCGGCAAATCGCGGCGAATGAGCTTTACCGCGTCGAACACGAACTGCAGCGAACCGAGGTCTTCCAATTCCTTCAGCCGGCCGACCTGGTCCGCCGATTGAATCGGATTGTGAATGACCGGGCCTTCGCCCTTCTGATATTCGAGATCGAGGCCCATCGGTTCGAGCATCGGCAACAGATCGGCGAACAGGATCGCCGCGTCGACGCCCAGAATCCGCTGCGCGTCGAGCGTGACTTGCGCCGCCAGTTCCGGCGTCTTGCATAACTCGATGAACGTCACCTTCGACCGGACGGCCATGTACTCCGGCAAATACCGACCGGCTTGCCGCATGATCCACACCGGCGTGCGATCCACGGGCTCCCGGCGACAGGCTTTGAGAAACCGGCAATGACGCAGCGACTCGGACAGCATGGCAACTCCAAAGACCGGCGATTATATCTGGTGGGCGATGAATTCGCTTGTCATCGGAAAAGTAAGGTTTGCGGAGAACACCGGGATGCTCCATAAAAAATCGACCATCACATTATTTTCAATCCTCGCGCTGACAACGGCCGTTGCGCCAGCCGCGCCGCCGGTGTTGGAACTGAAGTCCAGGACGCTGCTGAAAGAAGGCGAAACGTCGCCGCGGGAGAGTGCGGTGTACGTTCATCCGCGCGGAGCGGAGATGCGGACGTCCGCCGCGCGGTCGGAGGATCACGGGGCAACGTGGGCCTCATCGCGGCCGACGCCCGATTTCGACGGCAATTTGCGGAAAGGCTTCCGCCGGTACTCGTATCCGGCGTTCGTCGATCCGGTCGAGGACCGCATTCTGACGATGGTCCTCGCCCTCGACATCCCCGATCTCGATCCCACGATCGAAGAGCCGCCGATCGGCGAGAATGAATATTATCTGCGGTACCGCGTCTCCACCGACGGTGGGAAGACGTATTCGTTCGACGACCGCGTGATTCAGGATGGCGACGAATTCGACGACCGTCACCCGATCGACGACGTCCATCTTGGCAAGAACGGCTACTATCTGGGCGACGTCGGCTGCATCCCGATCCGGACACGTGACGGAAAAATTCTTGTCCCGGTGCAGGTGCCGCTGCTCGATGAGGAGGGAAAACTCGCACTGCCGGGCGGGGGTTTTACTTATCAGTACACGCGGATGTTGATCGGCACATGGACCGCGGACAACAAACTGCGGTGGGATGTGTCCGAAAAGATTGAAGGCGACCCCGACCGCACGAGCCGCGGACTGTTCGAGCCGACGATTGCCGAGTTGCCGGACGGACGGATCATCTGCCTGATGCGCGGCAGCAACGGCGGGCTGCGCGACAAGGATTGCCAATGGAAGGCGTGCAAGTGGATCAGCACGTCGCGCGACGGAGGCCAAACGTGGTCGAAGGCGGAGCCGTGGACCGACAGCGACGGCGGCTGGATCTATTCTCCCAGTTCGATGTCGCAACTGCTGCCCCTCGCCGACGGCCGCCTGTTCTGGCTCGGCAACGTCAATGAAACGAACTGCTGCGCGAACGACCCGCGCTATCCGCTCGTCATCGGCCAGGTCGATCCCCAAACGGCGGGACTCATCAAGGACAGTATTCTGGTGCTCGACACCCGCACGGCGGACGATACAGCGGGATTGAACCTCTCGCACTGGCTCGCCTGGGAAAACCGCGAAACCGGCGACCTTCACGTCCCGATGCGGCGGTGGACGGCGGATTACAAGAAGTTTCAGGGCGTGGAATATGTCGTGCGGGTGAAGTGAGACGTTGGAGTCCCGGCTTCAGCGAAGAACCCACCGGAATCCGGGCGCGTGCGCTTGAATTCGCTCCAGATGATCCTCTAAGTT
>CAZDGB010000046.1:0-28986 GCA_964504645.1 uncultured Planctomycetaceae bacterium
CGACAGAGGCGTCGCCGCTGGTGCAACTCGCCGGGAGAGCGGCGTTGGAACGCGACGCTTCCGAACGCGACGGCCAGATGCAGAAGTTCCGCAAGAAAGTCGAATTGCTGACGGCCGGGCTGAACCGGCTCGAAGGCTTCAAGTCGCTCGATCCGACCGGGACATTTTACGTCTTTCCGAATGTCGCGCCGATCTGCAACCGGCTCGGCATCACCAGCCACGGGCTGGCGCTCTACTTCCTTGAAGGGGCCGACGACAAGTTCGGCGTGGCGTGCCTCGGCGGCGAATGCTTCGGCGAAGCGGGCGGCGGCTTCCTCCGTTTCAGCTGCGCCGAACCCGACGAGCGGCTGCAGCAGGCGCTGGACTTCCTGCCGAAAGCCGTCGCCAAGACAGACCGCGTGCAGGCTTATCTCGAAAAGAACCCGAAATATCGATTGTCGAAACCCTACGATGTCCCAGCTTGAATCGGTAACGAAACCGCTACTGAATTGGCGGCGGGGCATCGTGGTGGCGGCGCTGGTTGGTTACTGGCTGGCCCTCTTCGTCTCGACGCATGTGCCGATCGAGCCGCAGATTTCCGTGCCCGGGGAGGACAAAACGCTGCACTTTGTCGGCTACGGCGTACTGTCGCTCCTCTTCGGCACGACGCTGGTGTTGCAGGGACGCACGCTGTCAAAAACCATACTGTTGACGCTGTTGATCCTCCCGACCTATGCGGCGCTGGACGAATTGACTCAGTCGCTCGTCGGACGGCATTGTGACTTTCATGATTGGCTCGCCGATCTCGGCGGCATTGTGATCGGCCTGTGCCTCGCGTACTTCGTCAGCGGTTTGACCAAAGCCCGGCTTTCTCATTCGTAGTTGGCGCTCTCCGAGTGCCGAAGTTCCGCACACGGAGAGTGCGAACTACGAAGAGGGAAGCCGCGCGGTTGCTTCCTCTTCTCCGTGCCGACACAATTCACCGAACCGCTCAGACGACTTTTTCGAGGAGACCGCATGAAACCGCTGTTCCTGGCGCTCGGCGTATTCAGTTTCGCGACATCGCTGTTCGCCGCCGATCCGCTCAAGCTGCTGATCATCGACGGGCAGAACAATCACGATTGGAAAGCAACGACGCCCGTCTTGAAAGCGGCGCTCGAGAAAACCGGGCGTTTTCAAGTGGATGTGGCGACCACGCCGCCGGCGAACTCCCCAGAAGCCGAGTGGGCGAAGTTCCGGCCGAAGTTTGCGGACTATGCCGTGGTCTTGAGCAACTACAACGGCGAACTCTGGCCGGACGCCGTGCAGAAAGATCTGGAGAAATACGTCGCCGGCGGCGGCGGATTGGTGATCGTCCACGCGGCGAACAACGCCTTCCCGCAGTGGGGCGAGTTCAACAAGATGATCGGCCTCGGCTGGCGCGACGCCGGGTTCGGCGATCGGATCACGACCTCCGCCGACGGAAAGGTCGTGCGGACTGTTAAAGGCGAAGGCCCGGGCGCCGGGCATGGAGCGCAGCACGAATTCAACGTCGTCGTGCGGGAACCGGAGCATCCCGTTTTGGCCGGTTTACCGAAGGAATGGAAGCACGCGAAGGACGAACTCTATCACGGCCAGCGCGGCCCCGCGGCCGAGATGCACATTCTCGCCACCGCGTACGCCGACAAATCGACGGGCGGCACCGGCGAACACGAACCGATGATCTGGTGGATTCCCTACGGCAAGGGCAAAGTCTTCACCACCGTGATGGGGCACGGCGACTACTCGATGAAGTGCGTCGGCTTTCAGGCCATCGTCGCCCGCGGCGCCGAATGGGCCGCCACGGGCAAAGTGACGCTGCCTGCCCCAAAAGACTTCCCGACGGCGGAGAAATCGAAGTCCGTCGAATGACAATTTAAGCAGCCCGGGCCTCCGATTGGCTCACGCGGCTTTCTTAGGCGGCGACGTCTCCGTCGGTTTGTGGAGTTTGTCGCGGAAGCCGTTCTGCGACAGTTGCCGCAACTTGCGGAGGCTATCGCCCAAGAGCGGCACCGACGTGTTCAATGCGCGGCGGACCTTGCGCGTCTGCAGCGACGTTTCCGATTGGCCGAAACCGCTCGATTTGTCGGTCAACGAATCGGTCGATTGCGGCCGCGGAATCTTCAAGGCGAATTCCGCGGCGAGACGTTGGGCGAACGCGGCCGGGTTGGTTCGTTCCCCGCCGGCGACGTGATAGATCCCCGCCAGTCCGGCCTGCCAACCTTTGACCACGATGTCGATCAGGTCGTTGACGAGAATCGGCGATGCATGCCGCACGCAGTCCAACGAGCAGGCCTCGTTCTGCGCCAGGCCGGCCAGCAGATTTTCCAGCCAAAGACTCGACCAGCCAAACGCATGGGTGCGAATGACGAGGCTTTCCGGCAGAATTTCCTGTGCGAGCTGTTCGATTCGCAGCAGGGCCTGAGCTTCCGGCGAACCGCAGAAACTCTGGCTCTTCTCGGCATGGAACATCCAGGGGCCGGTGAAGACGGCGTCGGATGAAATCAGCGTGACGGAGATATTCGCGGCCTGCGCCGCCTTCAGCCAGATTTCCGCTTGCCGCGCATCGGCGGCCGTCACCCGCATCGTTCCGGTCCACGCGCAATTCGCTCCGGCGCCGCAATACACCAGGCGGCTCGGTTGAACGGCTTGTAAGAGCGAAGCCACGGCCGCGGCGTCATCGGCCCGGCATTCGATGGTGCGGATCGCCTGCAACGGGCGTGGATTCTGAAAAAAGCACGCGGTGACGTCGAATGTTTCCGCCAATTGCACGGCGAAGTTGGCGCCCGTCATAGTTTCGGCGCCGGCGACAAGGAGCGACTCCATGCCTGGACTCCTGAAGAAAATCAGATTGTGTGGGGAGAGAGGGGAACCGTCGTGGCGCGAACTATAGAGAGACCCCGTGACTCCGCCAACCCCAAGTCGAGGAATTCTTCCCCTCGATGCAGCAATGGGGGTTGACATCGATTAGGATTTTCTTGCGCGTGTTCCGATCTCAACGTATTTCTTCGAACGACCTGGAGATTCGCATGTCGAGGGAACGCCTCTGCCTCATCGCGGCTTCGTTTGTGGCGCTGACTGCGGCCGCTTTCGCCGCCGAGCCGATCGACGTCGGCGACCGCAAACGCGTGACGTGGGACGAGTCCTTATTCGATCAAACGCACGGCATCCGCTTCGAGATGCACCGCCCGCATCTCACCCGCGAGCGAAACATCGTCGCCGAGAAGCCGTGGGAATCGTGGCAGATGGGCGGCATGTCGAGCTTCTTGCACGACAACGGCAAATTCCGGCTCTGGTACGGCGTCAGCCACGGCATCCGCAATGGCGAGGAATACGCGATCTGCTACGCCGAGTCCGACGACGGCATCCGCTGGACAAAGCCCGATCTCGGCCTGATCGAATACAACGGCTCCAAAGAGAACAATCTTGTCTATCCCTACAACAGCGTGATCGGGCAAGTCTTCATTGAACCAGCAGCGCCGGCGGAAGCTCGCTACAAAATGCTCGTCGCGATCTTCCCTCCCGATTATCCCAAGGTGAAACGCTATCTCTCGCTGCTGACGTCGCCGGATGGCTTGCGCTGGACGAAGGGCGAAAAAGACGTCGTTCCCGATGGCGACTACGCCCTCGACACGCAAAGTCAGGCGTTCTACGACCGCGACCGGCAATCGTACGTCCTCTTCACGCGCATGGGGCCGTGGCGTCAGGTCGGACGGTCGGAATCGAAGAACCCGTTCGCGTTCCCGCCGCCGGTGAACGTGATGAAGCCGGAAGACCCCGTGAAGGCCGATTACTACCAGGCGGGCGTCACGAAGTACGAACACGCCGCAAATGCCTACTTCGCTCTCGTTCCCGTCTTCTTCCATCCGGGCGATACGCAGGGCCAGCCGCTCGACGGCAACCCGCCCTACACGGTCACTTATGGCAAGAATCCGATCACCGTCGTCTCGCCGGATACACTCGATCTGCATCTCTTTACCAGCAACGACTCGGTCGACTGGAAGCGCCGCGGCGATCACGAACCGTTCATCGGTCTCGGCCCGGACGGCGAGTTCGACAGCCGTTCCCTCTATCCCAATGTGGGCTATGCCGTTGTCGGCAATGAAATCTGGCTTTATTACTCCGCCTATGACTGCACGCACATCGGCTCGCTCGACGGCGAAAAGCCATTTGAGAAATACCTCGGGACGATCACGCGGGCGACGTTGCGGCTCGACGGGTTCGTCTCCGCCAACGCCGGCCACGGCGGCGCGGAGCTCATCACGAAGCCCCTCACATTCAGTGGCGACCATCTGGAACTCAACGTCGATTGCAGCGCCGGTGGACACCTCAACGTCGAACTCCAGACCGCTGACGGCGAACCGATCCCCGGCTTCACGCTCGCCGATTGCGACCGTATCTATCACAACAACATCCGCAAAACGGTGACGTGGAGAGGCAACTCGGATCTTGCTGCATTGAAGGGGAAGCCGGTCCGCCTGAAACTGACGATGCGCGATGCCAAACTGTATGCGTTTCAGTTCGCCCCGATGACGTCGAAGTAATGAAGAGATGCGATCTGCCAACCGACCTTGCCACAGCGTTCCTGTCTGACGAGAATGATTGAGTCTTGACCAACTGCTGACAACTGACGGGTAGTCACTCACATGATGTCCCCCGCCGAACTAATCGCCCGTCGCCAATTCGTTCGCGGCCTGGGCTTCGGCATGCTGGGGCTGGAACTGCCGCAGATTCTGCAACGGCAACGACTCGCGGCGGCTCAGACGGCGCGCCATAAGCCGGCGAAGTCGTGCATCATGATTTTCCTGTTCGGCGGGCCGAGCCACATCGACACCTGGGACATGAAGCCCGACGCGGCGCTGGAATACCGCGGCGAGTTTCATCCCATCGAAACGGCGGTTCCCGGGCTTCAACTCTGCGAACATCTGCCGAAAACGGCCCACGTGATGGGCGACGTCGCGCTCCTCCGCGGCGTGACGATCGGCGGGCACGGCGTCGGCAATGGCGATCATCATGCCGACACCTATTACATGCTGACCGGCAACCGGCCCGACCGCGATTTCTTCATCGCCGGGACGTTCCGCAAGCCTTACGACGAGGATTTTCCGTTCATCGGCTGCACGGCGGCGTCGCGCGTGCAGCGCGATCCCGAACTGCCGGGCATCGTCCAGTGCCCTGCCCTTTCTGGCGAAGTGACGCAGGTTATCAACCCAGGCCAGTTCGCCGGCAAGTTGGGGCCGAACTGGGAACCGATGATGGCCCGCGGCGTGCTGGAAAAGCCGCGCGATTTCAGCCTGCCGAATTTCACGTTGCCCGATGCCGTGCCCTCGTCTCGGTTTGATTCCCGCCGCCGTTTGCTTGATGAGATCGACGACTTCCGCCGCGCCGTGGATCGCAACCGGACGTTGATCGACCGCGTCGACACGCTGCATCAGCGGGCGTATGCGCTGCTGACATCGGACAAGACGCGCAAGGCGTTCGACATCGCCGGCGAGCCGGAGTCCGTCCGGGCGCGGTACGGCGAGGACATCAACAGTCAGAGCGTGCTCTTGGCGCGGCGCTTGGTGGAGGCCGGCGTGCCGTTCGTCGCCGTGCATTGGATCGGCCGCCGCGTCGGGGCGGGCCTCAGTTGGGACACGCATTCGGATAACTTCGGGCAGCTCAAGAACGTGCTGCTGCCGGCGTTCGACGCCTGCTACTCCGCGTTGTTGACCGATCTGAAGGACCGCGGCCTGCTCGACGAGACGCTGGTCCTCGTGAACGCCGAGATGGGCCGCACGCCGAAAGTCGGCGACCCGCGGACTGGCGGCCGCGGCAGTCCCGGCCGCGATCACTGGGACCACTGCATGTCGGCGTTGATGGCCGGAGGCGGCGTGCGAGGCGGCCAGATTTATGGCGCTTCCGATCCCGTCGGCGGCTACCCGACCGGCAAACCCATCTTGCCGGAAGACCTCGCGCGCACCGTCTATCACGCGATGGGTATCGAAGACCATCAGTTGGAACATCGTCAAACTGATGGCCGCCCCGTGCAGTTGTTGACGGACGGCGACGTCCTGCCGGTGCTGTGAAGACTCCTAAAGCCCGCCGATCGCATCGGCGGGAACGCTTCTGCGAAGCGTCGCGAATCAGGAAGTCTTCAGTTGCTGAGTGAGCTTCGCCAGCCGTTCCGTCAACGCTTTCGCAGCGCCATTGGAAATAGCCTCGCTCGCCTGATCGACCCCGTCACGGAGCGTCGCAACCCGATCCGCAGCGAGTAGCGCCGCGGCGGCGTTGACGACAACCATATCGCGCGCCGGGCCGACTTTGCCGCCGAACACGCCGCGGATGATCTCCGCGCTCTCGGCGGCGCTGGAGATGTGCAAATCCTCAACGCGGCAGGCGGGCAGGCCATAATCCGCCGTCGTCCAGGTTTGCCGTTCGACGCGACCCGGCCGGATATCCCAGACGGAGGTGGTGCCCCACAGGCTGACTTCGTCCAATTCGTCGTTCCCGCAGACGACGAGGGCGTGCTTTGTACCGAGTTCGCTCAGGGCACGGGCCAGTTTTTCGGCGAGGTCGAGTTTCGGGACGCCGATCAACTGATGCTCAGCTTTCGCCGGGTTGGTAAGCGGGCCGAGCATGTTGAAGATCGTGCGAAAGCCAAGCTGCTTGCGGACCGGCGCGGCGAACTTCATCGCGCCGTGCAGCAGCGGCGCGAAGCAGAAGCCGATGCCGATCTCGTCGATGCAGCGGCCGACCTGTTCCGGTGTGAGCTGCAAGTTGACGCCAAGAGCTTCCAGGACGTCGGCCGAACCGCTCTTGCTGGTGGCGCCGCGGTTGCCGTGCTTGGCGACTTTCACGCCGCACGCCGCCGCGACGAGCGCCGCCGCCGTGCTGATGTTGAACGTCCCCAACCCATCGCCGCCGGGGCCGCAGGTGTCGAGCAAGCCGGTCGATCGGCAGGGAATCGGAGTCGCATGCTCGCGCATCGCTTTCGCCGCGCCGACGAGCGCCGCGACCGATTCCCCCCGGCAGCGCAGCGCCGTGAGCAGCGAGGCGATGTCGACCTCCGCCGCCTGGCCGTCCATCACGGCGGAGACAGCGGCGTGCATCTCGGCAGAGTTCAAT
Source organism: uncultured Planctomycetaceae bacterium (assembly GCA_964504645.1). Classification (GTDB taxonomy): domain Bacteria; phylum Planctomycetota; class Planctomycetia; order Planctomycetales; family Planctomycetaceae; genus CAZDGB01. The sequence continues at coordinate 7,105 of CAZDGB010000046.1, forward strand.
TCGCCGCCGGAAATCAGCCGGTCGACTACGGTGCGGAGGGCGTCGTGCATGAGTTCTCTTAAATAGCGGATGTCAGATGGCGGATCGCGGATGGGAAAACACGTGAAATCGCGACCGCTCATTCTCACATCAGCCGCTGCATTTCGCCACTACTCGCGACTTTACCATCCGCGATCCGCCATCAGATATCCGATATCCGCTATTCCCCGCGGAGCGTACTCACAATCGGCACGCGGACGGCAAAACGCAGGGCCCAACCGGCGGCGAGCATGCCGAACGCGAAGACCGCCAGGAACAACAGCGCCACGGAACTCCACGGCACGTCCGCGCCGGTCGTTCGCAAATGCGGCAACATCGCGACCAGGGCAGACACGACGCCGGCTACCAGGCCCCAAGTCAACAGGAAAGCATTCTCCCAGAGCACCAACTGGCCGATGCCGCTCCCCGAGAATCCAACCGCCCGCAGCAGGGCGATCTCGGCCTGACGCTCCCAGACGTTCCGCAGCATAACTGTCGCGAGGCCGAGCGTGCCGAGCAGCAGTCCCAATCCCCCGAGCGTTTGAAACGTCGACAGGTACGTGTTCTGTACGGCGAGAAATCGCGCCAAACGTTCGGCAACTGGTTCGGCATCGAACCCATAGGGGGCGAGCTTCGATTCCAACAAGTCGATCGCGGCGTTCGCCTGACCTTCCGGAACTTCGACGAGGAAATACTGATACCCCGCGCGCTGCGGATAGAGCCGTTGGAATTGCTCGTCGGACATCAGCAGCACGCCCTGGAAAACGGCTCCATTGAACATGCCGGCGACCTTGAGCTGATGCGGCGGGTTTGGAATGGAAATTTCCGCGCCGATGCCTTTCTTCAGGCTGAACATCAGCGTGTTCATGTCGCCGAGCACTGGAACCGGGTCTTGCGACGGATGGTCGGTGAGCAGCATCCACGGATTCTTGCCCGGCGTATCCGCGAATGAGAAGCCGCCGCGTTCGATCATCTCGGGCGGCGTGCCGAGAATCGTCGGCACGCGGGTCTGAAACAGGTTGAGGCAACTCGCCTCTTCGCCGGGGTTCACGCGGAACTGCACGATCTTGAGTTGCGACCACAACGCGGTCTCGGCGGAATCGGGTTCGTCGAGGATCCCCAGTTGCTTGCGGCCGGCGGCCGTGTTGAGGTCGTACAAGATCGGGCGGCTCGATTCCGCCACCAGCGTGAAACCACCGTTGCCTGAATACTTTTCGGGATGCTGGCGGATCGGATTGATCTGCCCGGCGGCGACGGCGGCGATCACAAACGATGCCGAGGCGATCAATCCGGCCGTCAACACGCTGCGCGTCCGTTGCCGCGAGGCGTTGCGCAATCCCAACCGGGCATGCGCGAGTGGGCCGTGACCGCGCACCGCCGTAGCCGTGTCTGCCTGGAGCCATGCGGAGAGCGCCCATAAACTTGCTGCGAGGAGTAACATTCCCGCGGCGAAGAACACGACCACTGGCCAGCCCAGTCCGGAAAACGCTTCGCTGCTGGGAACGAGGCCCGCGAGGGATGCGGCGATCATAGCCAAGGCCAATCCGGCGGCGAGAACGGTGTTCCGCGCTGCTTGATGTCCGCGCCGCCGTTGTGCTTCCACGGAGATCGCCGGCTCGACGATGCCCGACAACTGTTCCCGCGTGGAGACGGCCCGCAGTTGGCGAATGCCCCACACGATGGCGAGTCCCGCCGCGATCAATGCGACCAGCAGTCCGATGACCAGGCTTTGCGGCTGCACCGAAAGAAACAGATCGGTCGTGCGGACCGCGCCGTACCAGAACGTCGTCAGGCCGACGATCATCAATTGGGCGTATCCGATCGCCAGGGGAATGCCGAGGAACGCGCCGAGCGCCGCCAACAGTCCCCCTTCGGCCAGCATCAATCGGTGGACCGAGCGCGGCGAGAAACCGACCGCGCCGAGCAGTCCCCAATGCCGCACGCGCTGCTCGATGCCGAGCCTCAGCAGCAAACCGATCAGAATCGTCGCGGCGAGAATCAGAAAGAAGCTGAATCCCACGAACAGCCCGGTGAAATCGGTCGCGCCCGCCGCGGCGGCCAGTCCCTGCGCTTTGACCGGTTGGAACGCGAGGCCGAGCAGAGCGGGATTCAGATTCTGCATCAATCGCGGAATGAACGCCGCCCGCAATTCCTCGGCGGTCTGTCCTTCCGGCGGCGAAAGGCGGATCGAGGTCAGCTTGCCATAGCGGCTGTGCCACAAGTCTTGCGCCGCGGCCAGCGAGACGAATGCCTTAGGATTCGCGCGATAATCGTCCCAATACGCGTCGTCGCGCTTCGTCACGTCGTGCAGTTTCATCGGGAACGGCTGGTCCCAATCGTTAAACGATTCGACGTCGGTGATCCCCTTCACTTCCGGCGTCAGCGTGGCATCCACGGCCGGTCCGGCGAGTTTTACGATTCCCGCGACCGTGAACGTCGCCTCTTCCTCCGGCAGTTCGCCGTGCGAGCCGATCTGGTGATAGCCCACGCGGATCGTGTCGCCAATGCTCACCTTCAAATCTTCGGCGAGCCACTCGTTCACCACGATGTCGCGCTCTCCGAGCGTCTGCGGTCGCGCACCGACGAATTCCCAGCGGCCGAAGCGTTGCTCATCGGCAGCCAGCAGGTCGACGCCGGCGACAACGGAATACATGGAGTATGCGCTCTCATCCTTCGCGTTTCGCAGCCAGTTGGCGAGATAGACCTGCACCGGCAACGTAGCCACACCGCTTTGGTTGGCAGTTTCTGTGATCGCCCGCGCAATCGGATCTTCCAGCACCATCTGCTCGCTGTCGATCGCCAGGACATTGAGTTCTTTGTTGATCACGACCCGCAAGCCGAGATCGGCGAGCGTCCAATGCGCCTTCAATGCGGCATTCAACGTGTTCGCCGATTCGCTCGCCGCCAGCATCGTATTGATTCGCGCGGGACGACCAGTTTGGTCGCGGCGATTCGGTTTGATCGCCGACAGATCGAGCCGGTCCCGCAACGTGGAGAGATTGACGAATGCCGTGAACGGCAACTGCTGATTGGGCTGCAGCGATAACCGCGACAATCCGGAACGCCGCGGCGCGGCGCCGGCCACGGTCAGCGTGAGTTCGGCGGTTTCATTGTCGCGCTGGCCGAGCAGCGTGTCGCGGGGCACCGACGCCGGCAGTTCCAGCCAGAGCGTCACATTGCCGCGGACGTCGCCTCCCAGCGCCTCTGCCGTTTGCGAGCCGAGCAGGATTTCGTCGCCTGTCGGCAACTTGTGATCGCCGTGATCGATCAGTTCCCAGGCGCGCTCGTCGACGCCGTAGACGTTGACCTGTCCGACGCGCCGCCGTCCACCGTCCGCCCGCTGATGTTCCAATCCCCCCACGAAGACCAGTGCCGGCGCGACGATTGGCTTCGGCGATGCCTCGGCAATCTCCTCCGCCAACTCTTGTCGCACGAAGCGAAAACCGGTCAAGGCGTCGTCGATCCGCCCCAGCCGGTCGAGCGTCATTTGCCGCAGGCTGGCGCGGACCGAATCTCCGACGATCAATGCCCCGCCGATCACCGCCATCGCCACGGCGACGCCGAGCATCACGGCGACATTTGTCCGCCAGAAATGTGTCAGGCTGCGGCGAATGAGTTGCAAGGTGGTCATGCCAGCTTGCCGTCCTTGAGCTCCATCCGCCGCGGGAATCTTTCGGCGAGTTCGGAATTGTGCGTCACGCAGATCAGGATGGATTGCTGCTCGCGGTTTAATTCCAACAGGAGCGAACCGACGGTGTCCGCCGTGGCGCGATCGAGATTGCCGGTCGGCTCATCGGCGAGCAAGAGCGTCGGTTGATTGATGAGCGACCGGCAGACGGCGACACGTTGCCGTTCGCCGCCCGACAACTGCGCCGGCCGATGACCGATCCGCTGCGCCAGGCCGACACGGTCCAAAAGTTTTCGGGCGCGGTCTTCCACGGCGGACGGGGATTCCGTCGCGGGGATCGTCGGTAGCAGCACATTCTCCAACACGGTGCACTGCGGCAACAGATGATGGTCCTGAAAGACGAAGCCGATCCGCCGGTTTCGAAAGGCCGCTTGTTGGAGTGCATCGAGCCGCAGCGGTTGTTCGCCGCCGAGCGTCACTGTTCCCGCTGTCGGCTGGTCGAGCAGCCCCAGAATGTAGAGTAGAGTGCTCTTCCCCGCGCCCGACGGCCCGGTGATGGCGAGCGCGTCGCCGCGCCGCAGTTCCAGGTCGACGCCGCGCAGGATCGACAGTTCCCCGCTGGCGGACGAATACGATTTCGAGAGTTCGCGAACGATCAAATCAGCCGTCATGTCGCTCCGGATGTCAGATCATGGTGAGTGCGGGCTGGGACCTTTGGCCACGTCGCTTATTTGGTCGCCGCTTTCGGTTCGAGGGACGCGGCGGAGTCCGCCAGCAGGCGAATCGCGGCTTCGGCGAGCAATTCGCCACCGCCTGGTTCGAGCGTGGAGTTCATCACTTCGTAACCACCGCCGACGTAGGAGTACCGCGTGGGAACGTAGATCGTTTCCACCTGGTTGGACAATTCGATCACCAGCGTCGTTTTGAACGGCGATGCGTTCTTGATCGCCAGACCGAGTTCCACGAACACTTCGCCCGGCAGCGCAACGATCGCCACGTCGCGTCCCAGCGTGATGACCTGGACATCCAGCGGCAGCGTGTCGCCGGAACCGGCCAGGCTCGAGCAGAGTCCCCAGCCGATCAGGCTCGTCGCCTCTTGGGGATCGAGCTTGCTCCGCAGATTCTCGAGCACGATACGCTTGTACGCGTCGACGTGGGCGAAGAATTCCGGCGATTTCTCTTTGGTGACGGTCTTGAGCAAGGCTTTGGAATCAGCCAGTTGCTGCGGCGTCGACCGTTGCAACGGGGCCCGGACCACCGCATGCCGGACCTGCAGGCGGGGATGCTCGACGGCGCTCAGATTCGGCAACGCGGAACAGAGCGACTTGCCCAGCGACGTGCCGATGAAATCGGTTTTGTTGCGATCGGGCGAGCCGGGATTCACATGATTGATGTTCCCGCAGCAGCCGGTGCCGAAGATCGAAACGACGTTGCCGCCGAGGCATTCCTTCACCGTCCGGTCGATGTAGAATGGGTAATCGGCGCTGTATTCCGTGCCGCCGACGGTATCGAGATGCAACGCGAACGAACTCAACACGGCGAGTGGAGATTTGGCGGAAGGATCGTCGAAACGCACGACGCCGATTTCCGGGTCGATCGGCCCAGCCGCGTGCACGACTTCGGGATGGCTGAGGTTCATCCACGTGCGGACTTTGCCGTCCTTCATCAGAAACCGGCGATGGAACGAGACCGGCGTTTCCTGCTGGGCGCTGCCGGTCGACACGGTCACGGGTCGCGCGGCGTCGTTCGCTTGCTGAATCGCGGAGACGATGGCGTCGATCAGCTTCGGGACATACGGCTCGCGACGATCGTCTCCTTGGGGAATCGGCAGACCGGTCGAGATCGAGAAGAGTTCCTTGCCGTAGTCCGGGCCGGTATGAGAGTGCGTCGCCGACAGTGTGATGTGCTCGGCCGGAATGCCGGTCGCCTCGGCGGCGCGCTTGCGCACGGCGACGGTCAGATCGGAGGCAATCGCAATCAAGTCGCACACCACCAGGGCCGCGGAGGTTTCTCCCTGCCGAAAGACAATCGCTTTGGCCAAGAGCGGGTCTTTCACGCCGGTCGACAGGCGTTCGAAATAGTAGCCGCTCATGGGATAACCGCCGCCCGGCGTGATTTCGGCCGTAGCGACGCCGACGTGCAGCGGCGCCTCCGCGGCGTCCATCGCATCCATCCCCGCCAATGCCAAACCGGAGCTCAGGCACGCGACCAGAAATCCTCGCAACCATCGCATGAAAAACCTCAACTTTTCGACACTCGTCCGGATCAAACGATCCGGAACGGAGACCAAAGGGTTTGTAGAAGTCCACTGTGTAGCAGATCGCAACGCAGTCAACTTTATCGAGACGCGGTGCGTTCGGCGAGCATTCGCGGAGTGAATGAACGTCGAGGCCTGGAAGTCTCCGCACCGAACCAGATTCCCCGCAAGATTTTCCCGCCATGGGCAACTATGCTAATGTGATGGACCGCAACCTGCATGTTCCGAACAGCGCGGACGGAATGGGCTGGGCGGCCGCGCTGGAGGAGCATGCGCGGTGGCTTCGGACCGTGATTCTGGCGCGGACGCGCGAGCCGGCTGTCGTCGACGACATTTTGCAGGAACTGGCGGTGGCGGCGCTGAAACAGCCGGCGGGCAAACTGCACGAAGTGCAAACCGGTCCGTGGCTCTATCGGCTCGCGGTCACGCAGTCGTTGCTGCATCTGCGCCGCCTCGGCCGCCGGCGGCGGTTGATTCAGCGATTCACGCAGGTGAAAACGCGCGGCGACGCCGACGGCGTTGATCCCGGCGAGTGGCTGCTCGCGGTCGAGCGGCGGCAATCGGTGCGGGCCGCGCTGGAGACGCTGGCCCCCAAGGATCGGGAAATCTTGTTGTTGAAATACTCGGAAGACTGGAGCTATCGGCAATTGGCCGAACGAATGGGCATCAGCGAGAGCGCCGTCGAAGCGCGGTTGCATCGCGCCCGGCAGCGGTTGCGGGCCGTCCTCATTCGTTCCGCCGTGATCGAGGTCAATTCATGAACTTTCAAACCGACGACGAACGCGACCTGGAACGCCTGATCGACGGGGAACTCCCCTTCGCGGAGCAGCGGGCCCTGCTCGACCGCTTGGAAATCCTGCCCGACGGCTGGCGCAAGTTGGCGCTGGGCCTCCTGGAGGAGCAGGCGTTTCGCCGCGAGTTTTCGGATTCGGCGTTTGACCGTTTGAGCGAAAGCGCGAGTGCGAAAATCGTACTCCCGGTGCCGCTCGCCGAATCCCCGATCCGATCGTCCCGCGCCGATTGGACGCGGCCTTGGTCTCTGGTCGCGGCGTCTTTGATCTGCGTGGTCCTCGGCATGCAGGTCGAACAATACCGCCATCGTTCCGTGAATTATTCTGCACCGTCGTTGCCACGCGTGACGGATGCGCCGGTCCAAATCAATCCTGTCGAGTCGACGGCGGAAGTAATCTCCGAGGAACCGGTCTCCGCGCTGCTCGCTCTCCATGACAAGCCGCTTGCACAGAATCAACGGACAATGAAAATCGTCTTCAGCGATTGGCCATCGCCGGTGGAGATGCCGGTGCTGGAAACGACGGAGGATGAAGCGAGCGAATTCCTGGAACAATCGGCCGTCACCGCAGAAATGCGGCAAGAATGGGAGTCGGCCGGTTACTACATCTATGAAAACCGGAAGTACGTTCCGGTCCCGCTCGGCGATGGCCGGGAGGGAGTCGCTCCGATCAGCGACATCGTCGTGGAATACGTCGGCGCGGACGAACTGTCCGAGGAAGCCGAGCCCGAATACCAATGACGAATCACCACTCACACGGATCAAACGGGAGAAGCAACATGCGCTGGTTATGGATTGTGTTGTTGGCCGCGATGCCTTGGATGGCCTACGCGGACGAGACCGTCGAACTGGTCGTCCTTGCCGATGACACGGCAGAGTCGCAGCCTGCTGATGCCGCCCTCCAGGCAGCGGAAGCGAATGACGAGAATCCCGCCGAGGGCGCGGTCCTCGTGCTGCAAGTCAGCGATGGCGCGAAAGTCGAGGGAGGTGAAATCAAAGTCGAACTCAGCGGCGAGAAGCCGAGCAACTATTGGGTCGGCCTCGACTGCGTTCCCGCGAGCGATGCGCTGCGAGCGCAACTCGGATTGGAAGGTCCGGGAGGTTTGGTCGTCCGCCAGGTGGTGGACGATAGCCCCGCGAAAGCTGCCGGCTTGCAACCGCACGATGTTCTCGTCGGCGCGAAGATCGGCGAGAAGCAGGAGAAAATTTCCGGCGTCGGCGAGTTCTCCAAGCTGATTCAATCGGCGGAAGGCAAGCCGATCACCTTGACGGTGTTCCGCGCTGGCAAGTCGCAGGAGATCGCCGTCACCACCGCCGAACGGCCCGCCGCGAAGGCGGAAGAAGGCGACGCGCGGCGGCGACATCGCGGAGGCCGTGATCGCGGCGAACGTTCAGAGCACGGCGGGCCTCCGGGACGCGGGCCGGGCGGATTTTCCTTCCGCATGGCGGGACCGGTCGTGGTGAAGCTCGGCGAAGAGATGGGAAAACTGCCGGACGACATGAAGATCACCATTACGAAATCCGGCAACGAGCCCGCCGAAGTCGCCGTCTCGCAAGGCGAGAAATCGTGGACGGTGAAGGATGCGGAACTGGAAAAGCTTCCCCCTGAAGTTCGCGGCTCGCTGGCGAAGTTTCTCGGCATGGGGCTCTTGTCGAAACTGCACGGTCCGCCGCCCGACTTCCTCAAGAACTTCGGCGGTCACTTCGGCCGGGGCTTTTCTCCGTGGGGAGCGCCGGGACGTTTCGGCCACGGTGCGGCGCGGCCGCATGACGGCGACAAAGGCCGCGATCACGGCGACAAAGCGAGACCTCACCACGGACACGATCGAGCGGAAGCCGCCTGTCCCCATTGCGGCGCGAAGAAGAAGGCCGAGGCCCGGCAGCACCGTCGCCATCATCACCAGGGACGGTTTGCGCACCTCCATCACCATCGCGGCCCGCGGCATTTTCTGCACGCAAGATTCGCCGGCCCGCGATTCGGAGCGCGGCCTCACCAGCCGCCATTCGGCGGACCGCATGCGGCTCGCTTCGGACGTCCCGGTTTCGGTCACGGTCATAGTCATGGGCATGGCTTCGGTCCTGGCCATGGACACGCTCCCTGCCCGATCTGCCAGGTGCATCAGCATCATCACCCCGCGCCGCAGTTCGGTTTCGGCGGTCCTCGATTCGGCGCCGCGGCGGCGGGGACGGGATTCGGCGGCGGTCGAGTCGAAGCGCTGCTGACGCGCATTGAACGCCTTGTCGGACAGCACACGGCAGGCGGACCTCCGGCTTCCGGCTTCGGGCCCGGCGGCTTCGGACCTCCGCGTCCGCACGCCGGCCCGGCAGCGGGCGGTTTCGGCGGACCGGGGCGGCGTCCTCACCCGCCAGCGGAAGGCGGGCCGGGGCCGCATCATCCGCCTAGCGACGCTGGACAACTGCGGGACACCATTCGACGCCTGGAGGAGCAGCAGGAAAAAATGGCGAAGGCGATTCAAGATCTGACAGAAGCGGTGGAGAAGCAGCAGAAGAAATAACTTCTGCAGTCGCACGACGTGACAGGAAGCCCAGGGATCGCGATCCCTGGGCTTCTTTTTTTTGCGCGGCTCAGCCGATCATGTCCTGAATCACCTGCGCTTCCTGCACGCCGGTCAGTTTGTGGTTGAGACCGCCATAGAAGTACGTCAGATGCTCGTGATCCAGCCCCATGAGCCGCAGGATCGTGGCGTGCAGGTCGCGAATGTGCCGGCGGTTGACGACGGCTTCATGGCCAAGGTCATCGGTCTCGCCGTAGCTCGTGCCGGCCTGGCAGCCGCCGCCGGCGAGGAAGTACGTGAACCCTTTGGGATTGTGGTCGCGTCCGCCGTTTTCTCCCTGCGAGACCGGTTGCCGGCCGAATTCCCCGCCCCAGACGATGAGCGTCTCGTCGAGGAGGCCGCGCTGTTCGAGATCGGTGAGCAAGGCCGCGATCGGCTGGTCGATCTCTGGGCAGTGAATCGTGAGATTTTCCTCGACGCCGTTGTGGGCGTCCCAGTTCTCCTGTTGATGGCCGCCGCCGGAGTAAATCTGCACGAACCGCACGCCGCGCTCGATCAGCCGCCGCGCGACGAGGCATTGCCGGCCGAAATGCGACGGCCCGTACGCCAGTTTGTGCGTGTCGGGCTTCGGCGCGTTGAGTCCGTACATGTCGAGCGTCTGGGCCGTTTCGCTCGAAAGATCCATCACTTCCGGCGCCGTTGATTGCAGTTGGAACGCCAACTCATACGACGCGATCCGCGCTTGCAGTTCCGAGTAACCCGGCCGCTGCGCGAGATGCTCGGCGTTGAGCGCATTGAGCGTGTCGATCTGGTCGCGCTGCAGGCCGCGGGCGACGGCTTCCTTCGGCGACAGGTCGAGAATCGGCTCTCCCTTGTGCCGCAGATGCGTCCCCTGATACGCCGCCGGCATGAATCCGCTCGACCAGTTCGCCGCGCCGGAGATCGGGCCGCCGCGCGGGTCGAGCATCACCACATACCCCGGCAAGTTGCGGTTGAGGCTGCCGAGTCCGTAGTTCATCCACGAGCCGATCGACGGCGACCCTTGGATGATGCGGCCCGTGTTCATCTGGATCATCGCCGAGCCGTGCGCGAACGTGTCGGCGTAGAGGCTCTTGATGACGCACAGCTTGTCCATGTGCTGCGCGATATTCGGAAACGCGTCCGAACACCACAGACCCGATTCGCCGTGCTGCGCGAACTTCCGTTTCGAGGCGAGCAATTTCTGTTTTTGCACCGACCGGCGGCGGATTTCGATGTCGATCGTCTCGCCGTCGCGCTTCTGCAATTCGGGCTTGTAATCGAACAAGTCCATCTGCGACGGCCCGCCGTACAGAAACAGGAAAATGCACCGCTTGGCCTTCGCCGGAAAATGGGGCTCGAGCGGCGCGAGCGGCTCCGTGGCCGACCGAACGCTTGCGGTTTCGCAGAACGCCCGTCGCGAGAAAAAACCGTCTTGGCTGAGTTGATCGATCAGCGCGAGACCGGCGAAGCCCGCTCCGGCGTCCCACAGGAATTCACGGCGAGTGCCGGTGCAAAGTGAATGGCGAAGATCCGACATCAGTCAACTTTCACTTCCAGAATTAACGCTCGTCGAGGAATTGGACGGAGATGACATCATCGATCACTCGCACAGCGACCGATGGCATCGAGTATTTCGATCCCATGTCCTGCAGCGGTGCGCCGTTTAGATCGAAATCCAATCTCCAACATCGGCACCGGAAACATTGACGGTCCGCAATGTAGTCGACTTCCATCCCCATCGGCCAATGACGAGCGTCCAATGCGACGATTTCGCCGGTCTCGGGAACTCGACGCAGAAAGACGTCCCCTGCGAAGCTATCGGGCAGCCGCGTCCACGCGTTGCGGCAAGGAACGAAAACGGCAAATCGCTGCGGCGTTCCCTGGTCATTCAATTCCGACAACGTGGCGACCGATGGCCAGAGTGTTTTCGTTTCGTGGCGGAGCGGGCTGATCAAAAACGCTCCGCAAGGCACGGCGATGGCCAGCACGACGAAGCCGCCGATCAGCGCGATCGCCTCGCTCATCAGTTGTGTTCGCCGCTGGCTTTGCAGTGCCAACATGAATTCGTTAATCCACGTACACGAACTCGTTCAAATTCAGCAGAATCTTGCACAGCGACGACCACGCGCGGAATTCGATATTGTTGCGAGCCACTTCGGGAGACTCGGCGGCGCGATCCAGCGGAATTGCGGCTTCCTTGTCGCCTTGCCGGACTTTCAGGTCGCGGTACGACACCTTCGCCTGGTACGTCCGCAGGCCGAGTTTCCCGGCGGGGAGCGGCTCGGCGTCGACATAGTCGATGGCCGGCTCCGCCGCGCCGTTGACGAACAATCGCAGCCGTGGGCCTTCGACTTGCACGCGCAACGTCGTCCATTGTTCAGGGGCGAACTGCGCCGGCGCGCTGGCGAGCTCTTTCCAGTTGTTGACATGCTTGCCGAGCCGCAGATGCGTCGGCGTGAAATTGATGTTGTAGGCTTTGACGGCATCGGTCCCTTCCTGCGGTTCCGTAACGCGAATCAACAGACCGCCGTCGCCCCCCGAGGCGAGCCGCACCTGGCATTCGACGACGCCGTCTCCGAACTCGACGTCGTCGCGAATGACTTTCGCGCCGGGCGACGGTTCCACCGAGCAAACGCCCGGTTCCGGCAGGCTCCACTCGCCGCCGAACATCGTCCAGCCGGCCAGCCGCAACGGCTGATCGATGGCCGTTTTCGCCGCCAGTTGCTGCAACGCTTCGGCGTTTTCCCGCCAGAATTGCCGCTGCCGTGCGAGATATTCGTGAGCGAAGCGAAGCTCGTTGTCCGTCGGCACGCGAGCAAATGCGACTTGAAATGCCTGGTGAAGTCGGTGTTCCTCGGACTCGTGCCCGTCGCTCATCAGTCGCCGGGCGAACGCGGCGGCTTGGGAATCGGAGAACGAGCCGTTGAGCAGAATCAGCGCCTGCGGGGCGATCGTCGTCGTGTTGCGGGACGATTGCGACGTATCCGGGCTGGCGACGTCAAACGATTCGAGGATCGGCACGCCGAGCGTCCGCTTCACGAAAATGTAGACGCTGCGGCGATTCTGCTGGGCGAGCGGCGACTTGTCCCAGCCGCGGCCTGGCATCGACTGCGTCGACAATACCTCGGCGGAGAGTTCCGGGAAGATACCCCGCCCGCCGAGCTCGCGATTCAACTCGCCGGAGACGGCAAGCGTCGCATCGCGGATCGCTTCGGCTTCGAGCCGCCGCAGGTTCTGCCGCCAGAGCAGCGTGTTACCGGGATCGACGGCGACCGCATCCGGCCGATCATTACGCGAGGATTGCTGATACGCCGCCGAGGTGACGATCAGCCGATGCATGTGCTTCAGCGACCAGCCGGAGTCAATCAACTCCGACGCGAGATAATCGAGCAGTTCCGGATGGCTGCACGGCAAACCGGTGTGGCCGAAGTCGCTCGGCGTGGGAACGAGTCCGCGGCCGAAGTGATAATGCCACAGCCGGTTCACGATCACGCGGGCCGTCAACGGATGCCGGGCCTCGGTGAGCCAGTCGGCCAGCACGCGGCGGCGTCCCACCGATTTCGCATCGTCCTTCGGCGTCGGCAACGGCGGCGAGATCGCGGTGAGATCGGCCCCGAACACCTCGGGGAATCGCGGCGAAACTTCCTTGCCGGGCGTCGCCGCATTGCCGCGCGCCAGGACGTGCACCGGCGCCGGCGTCAGGCCCTGTTCGAAGATCGCCAACGCCTGGCCGCCGTTTTTCAGCTCGGCGAGAATCGTGCCGACGGCCTCTTTGTGGTCGGGCTTCACGTAGCGTTTCACGTTCCGCAGGAATGACAAGAGGCTGTAATAATCTTCCTGCGTGATCGGGTCGAACTTGTGATCGTGGCAGCGGGCGCAGCCGATCGTAAGGCCGAGAAACACGTTCCCGGTCGTGGCGAGCATGTCGTCGAGATCGTCGAACTCGGCCTGCCGCATGTCGTCGGGTTCGTCGTCCCAGACGCCGAGGCGGTAAAACCCGGTGGCGATGATCGACTCGTCGGTCGGTGCATCGACTTCATCGCCAGCGAGTTGCTCGCGGACGAACTGGTCGTACGGCTTGTCGGCGTTAAGGGACGCAATCACGTAATCGCGATACCGCCACACGTGCGGCTTCTCGTCGTCGCGTTCATAGCCGTTCGTCTGTGCGAAACGGACAAGATCGAGCCAGTGCCGACCCCAGCGCTCGCCATACGCCGGGCTGGTGAGATACGCATCGACGAGCCGCTCGTACGCATCCGGCGCGGGATCGCGGGTGAAGTCTTCCGCGGCGGAGAACTCCGGCGGCAGGCCGTTCAGATCGAACGCCAACCGGCGCAAGCGAGTGCGGGCATCGGCCGGCGGCGAGAACGACAAGCCCTGCTCCGCCAGCTTCGCTTGCAGATAGACATCAATGGGATTTCGCGAGGCGGAGTTGCTCGCAGCGACCGGAACGCTGGGACGTTGAATCGGTTGAAACGCCCAAAACCGGCGATCGGCGTCGGTGATTTCCAGACCCCGTTTGCGAACGGACGGACCGGCGGGATCCTTGCCGCTGTTCGGCCACGGCGCGCCGTCGTTCACCCAGCGCGTGACGAGTTCAACTTCCTCGGCGGAGAGCCGGCGATCGGGCGGCATCTGCAGCGAGCGGTAGTTGATCGCGTCGATCAGCAAGCTCGCATCGGGCTTTTCGAGATCCACCGCCGGGCCGGTTTCGCCGCCGGCCAGGAGGGCGGAACGGCTGTCGACGCGGAGGCCCGATTTTTGCTTTTCAGAACCGTGGCAACTGACGCAGCGGTCGACCAGCAGCGGGCGGATTTTCGACTCGAAAAACGCCGCTTGTTCGGGCGTCGGCTCGTCGGCCGCGAGCGCAGCGTGGCACGTCAACACGGCGAGGAAAGCGCTGCCGAATCTCAATCGCATCAGAATCTTCCGTTCTGGCAGTGTTCGAGCGCCGACGGTCCTGTGTAACTTCAAGGATAGCATCGAGTTGCCTCCGAAGACAAGGCGTCATGTCAGGGGGAGAACTCACTCGATCCCAGTTGTCGCATCGTTCAACGCTTGCGAGTTCGTAGGACCACTCCGCTCGCAAAGCCCGCGTGTCGCGGCTAACCTGATGACGCGATTTCGGAGAAGGTTTCGATTGGATCGAGGAGCGGGCTGATGAAAGCGGTGGCTGTCATTCCGGGAACGCCGAACAGCGTTCATCTCACCGATGCGCCGCAGCCGAAGGTCGACGACGTGCCGCACGGCCGCGGCGTGCTCGTTAAGGCGGTGCAGATCGGCGTCGACGCCACCGATCGCGAGATCAACGAGGCCCTCTACGGCAATCCGCCGCCGGGGTTCAAGTATCTCATCATCGGCCACGAGAGCTTCGGCGAAGTCGTCGAAGTCGGCCCGAATGTGAAAGACCTGAAGCCGGGCGATCTCGTCTCGTGCACCGTCCGCCGGCCCGGCACGTCGATCTACGACCGTATCGGCCGCAACGACATCACCAGCGAAGAGACATACTTCGAACGCGGCATCAATCTGCTGCACGGATACATGACGGAGTATTTCGTCGACGATATCGAATACATGATCAAGGTGCCGACTAAGCTGCGGCATCTCGGCGTGCTGTCCGAACCGGCGAGCGTCTGCGCGAAGGCGATCGAACAGGCGTTTCTCGCGCAGCACCGTTTGCAGGTCTGGCATCCGCAGCGGGCGTTCGTCCTCGGCAGCGGGCAAATCGGGATTCTCGCGTCGATGATGCTCCGGCTGCGCGGGTTGGAAGTCTACACCCTCGCCCGCGGCAAAGCGCCGAATCGCAAAGCGGAAATCGTCGAAGCCTACGGAGCCAAGTACGTCAGCACGCAAGAGCAGTCGATGGCCGACCTCGCCAAATCGGTCGGCAAGCCGGACCTCATCATTGAAGCGACCGGCAACAGCACGATCGCGTTCCAGGCCATGGAAGTCCTCAACCTCAACGGCGCCGTCGTCTGGACGAGCATCACCGGCGGCAAACACACGGCGACCATTCCCGCCGACAAGATCAACCTGGAGTGGGTGCTCGGCAACAAGCTCCTGGTCGGTTCGGTGAACGGCAACCGCCACCACTTCGCCGCCGGCATCACCGCCCTCGCCCAAGCCGAACTCGCCTATCCCGGCGTAACCGAACGCATCCTGACGCACCCCGTAAACGGGCTGGACAACTATGCGGAGATGATGCGCTTGCTAGTGGAAGAGAAGGAAGCGCTGAAGGTGTTCGTCAACGTCGATTGAAAGGCGAGCGTCGAGGCGTCAGCCCGACGTGTGTGATCGCAGACAGTGGATAAAAACGAAGCCCAGGGACCGAAGTCCCTGGGCTTCTACTTGCGTCTACGTCAGGATCAAAGGTGATCCGGGGACGAGACAGTTGTTGTGGCTGTCGACGACAGCCCGTCGACTTGTCGTCAGACGACGCCACCTCGCTGGCGTTTACTACTGTCAGAATCCACTCGACCACCTCCTTTCAGTTAAGGCCCCCTCGCTTCGCCCGGTCCGCCAGGGCCGGGTACCTCGCGAGCTTCCAGTCCCTCGCGTCACGTGAACGCGACCCGATGCAGGTATTGTTCCCTTCGCGCGGCGAGATGACAAGAGGAATTTTGACAAATTGGGGGTGGGATGTGGTGGGTTGGGGTTTGGGAAGGGCAGTCCATACCATCCACAGATTTCATGTCACATACGGATCCTTGGGCGGTTCGCAGCCGCGGATGTCGCGCCAATATTCGTCGACTACGTCGGGATCAATACGAACCTCGCCGCCGCCGGCCCAATGTCGGTCCTGGCCGTTTTTCTTCGGGCCGGAAACCCAGTATTCCGTGCCGGTGTGGATGTTGATGTAGTTCCCCCGGATTCCCCCGCCGCGCTGCGATTGCAGGGCGAGACCACCCACATAGATCGACCGCCCGGATTTCGAGTATCGCACGAGGCAAATGCGGGCGCGACCGCGGTCGTCGCCAGAGGCTTTGCATTCGACGTACATGATTCGGGTGGCGGGCATAGTCGTATCAACAATCGGGAGCGGGTGATCCATCGCCCTTGCTTGCGCGTTGGGGTGGTGGTGATATTCCCAACCTACAACCCACCAACCACCATTTCCGCCGCGCGTTCGCCGCTGTGAATCGCGTCTGGGATTCCGACGCCGTGGTACGCGTTGCCGGCGAGTGCGAGGCCGCGGTGTTGCGCTAGTCGCTGCTCGATCGCGGCGACCCGCTCGAGATGGCCCACGTGGTATTGCGGCATAGCCCGCGGGTAGCGGACGACGAGCGCGAAATCGGGTTCGCCGCGCACGCCCAGGGTCGCCTGCAATTCA
This sequence comes from uncultured Planctomycetaceae bacterium, assembly GCA_964504645.1. Lineage (GTDB taxonomy): Bacteria > Planctomycetota > Planctomycetia > Planctomycetales > Planctomycetaceae > CAZDGB01. Next base: position 23,665 of record CAZDGB010000046.1, read on the forward strand.
TCTTTCACCAGGCGGACGAGCGCCGGGTCGTCGAGGTCGAACAGTTCCGGCTGCAACGCGCCGCCGACAAACGTGCGCAACAAGACACGCCCGTCCGGCGCGCGGTTCGGAAATTTGCGGCTGGAGAACGACACGGCGAGAATCTTCCGCCGCTCCTTGTGCGGAATGACGAGACCGAACGAATTCAACGGATGAGCGACGTCGCTCAAGCGATGCCCGGTGACGACGATAACGCTCGACGCGTACTCGATGGCTCGCAGTTGAGTCGCGAGTTCCGCATCAATTGCAGCGAGTAAGTCGGCGGTGCGAAACGCGGCAGGGGTGAGGATCACGGCGTCGAATCGTTCGAAGGTGCCGCCAGAGAACTCCAATCCATAGCCGTTGGGAGTCCAGACGCAGCGATCGGCGGACGTAGGAAAGCAGCTTTTGAGCCGGACCCCGCTTCTCACGGTGCAATGTTCAAGCACTCGTTTCGTCAACGCGTCAACCAGGTCCCGCATCCCGCCGCGGAACCCTGCGAACAATCCATAGCGTGCGCCGCCGCTCGCACGATCCTCGCCGCTCGCTTGCGGTTTCGCAGCCCGCGCCGCGCGAATCAAACTCCCATATTGTTTTTCCTGTTCCAAAAACCGCGGCAGCGTTGCCGCGAGACTCAGCTTTTCGGGATCGGACGTGTAAATCCCGCCGACGAGCGGTTGCACCAGTCGATCGAGCGCTTCCCCGCCGAACCGCCGGCGAACGAAACTCGCGAGGCTTTCATCGCCCGACTCGCTTTGCCGCGGTATGAAATACTCCGCCGCCAGCCGGAGCTTGCCACTCCACGACAAAACCGGCGACGTCATCACGGGCCAGAGCGCGCTCGGGCTGAGCAATTGAAATCCGTCCGGCACCGGGTACGGTTTGCCGTTGCGCAGCACGAGCGCGCCGCGATATTTTGGCTCCGTCGCCTGCAACCGGTCTTCCAACCCGAGCCGACGGCACAATTCCAGCGCGCCGGGTTTGTTCGTGAGGAACGAATCGGCCCCAGTGTCGATGAGATAGCCGTCCCGCTCCACCGTGCCGACGAGCCCGCCGAGTTGCGAGTTCATCTCGAAGAGATGGACGTCGAAGTTTCGTCCGGAGTCGCGGGCTAATTCGCTCAGACGATGTGCAGCCGCCAACCCGGTGAGTCCGCCGCCGATGACGGCGATGCGCGGGGCGGCAGAGGTTTCAGAGGAGTGCGTCATCAAGTGATCGGCGAATCGCAAGCGATCGGCGGAGCGAATGATTCGAGAATCGGCTACGCCTTCGGAGCCATCTTGCAGAGGCGGACTTTCTGGTCGTAGTGGGCCGTGGCGAGTTGCAGGCCGTCGGGGTGCAGCGACAACTCGCGGCACGGGCTGCCAAGGTTCAACGAGTGGAACTCGTCTTTGCTGTCGAGTTTCCAGAAGATGAGGAACCCGCCGGCGCTGCCGCCGAACGCGCCGATCACGAAGCCGTCCGGATGGAACGCGGCTCCCTGAATTTTCCCCGACAAGTTCCCAGTGCGGAGATGCGTGATCGCCTCTTTGCCGGTCTCCCAGTCGATCTGCACGAGGATCGGATTGCCGACCCCTGCGAACGCGTTGGAGACGTTCGTGATGCCCCCGGCGAGCAGACGTTTGCCGTCGGCGTTGAAGCTCAGCGTGTACGGTCCGCCGTAATCGGCCATGAACGACGGATCGTATTTGCTCAGGCTTTCGATCTTGAATTCGCGCACGGGCTGGCCGGTCGTCATGTCCCACTGAATGAAGCGGGCCGTGAGATCGCCGGAGACGAGCTGCTTGCCGTCGGGATGGAACGCGACGTTGTAGACGTGCCGCTGATGGCCGGCGAATTCCTTGATCAGCGTGCCGTCGTCGAGTTTCCAGAGTTTGACTTTGAGATCGTTGCCACAACTCGCGAGCGTGGTTCCGTCGGGACTCAAGACGACTTGGCGAATCCAACCGAGATGGGCATCGACGGTGCGGATCGGCGTCGGCGGATCGGCCTGCGTGTTCCACCAGATCATCCGGCCGTCCCAGCCGAAGGAGATCATCACCGCCCCGTTCGGCGGGCAGACGAATCCGCGAACCCAACTGTCGTGCCCGGCGAGTTCGATCTTCGCATCGGACGCGAGATCCCAGCGGATGATCTTGTTGTCCTGCCCGCCGGCGTAGAGAAATTTCCCGGCGGCGTCGATTTTGCAGCCGAACAGCGGGGCCGTGTGATCGTACGTTTTGACGACATGCGTCTGAGCGGGATCGGCGGGCATAGTGTTTGGCGGGTTGAAGGCGGTAGGTTGAGAATCGTCAATACGATACGATACTTCTTGGACGCGCAGGTCACAAGACGATTTGCACGTCGCTTGCGCTTCGCTGATCACCGACTCTTAACTCCCAACCCACCATGCCCTCCATCCTTATGTGCCCGCCCGATTTCTACGGGATCGAATACGAGATCAATCCGTGGATGAAGCGCGATGTCCCGAGCGACCGCGCCTTGGCGATTCAACAATGGACGGCGCTCAAGTCAATTCTCACGGAACTGGGAGCCGACATCCGTCTGATGGAACCGGTCCAGGGCTTGCCCGATCTCGTCTTTACGGCGAACGCGGGGTTGGTGTGGAAGGACATCGTGTTTCTCTCGAATTTCCGGCACGGACCGCGGCAAGGGGAAACGCCAGTCGATGACGCCTGGTTCCAAGCGCACGGCTTCATCACGGAAAAGCTGCCGGAGCATCTCAGCTTCGAAGGGGCCGGCGACGCGTTGTTCTGCGGCGACACGCTCTACGGCGGCTACCTCATCCGCAGCAACGCCGCGGCGATTCAATGGGTCGGCCAGCGGATGGGTTGCCGCGTGATTCCGCTCGAACTCGTCGACCCGTATTTCTATCACGTCGATACCTGCCTTTGCCCGGTGGCCGCCGACACGGCGATCTATTATCCCGGCGCGTTCGACGACTACGGCCGCGCGGCGCTGCAGACGATTCCGAAGCTGATCCCGGTCGTCGCCGAGGAAGCCGCGCGATTCGCGTGCAACGCCGTCGTCGTCGGCCGGCATGTCGTGATGAACTCCGGCTGCCCGCAACTGGCAGCCGACCTGCAAGCCGCCGGCTTCGAGACCCACCCCACTCCGCTCGACGAATTCCTCAAAGCCGGCGGCAGCGCGAAATGCCTGACGCTGCGGCTCGATGGCGAAGACGCGGCGCTGTGGCCGTGAATCTGTATGTCTTCCGAGCGGGGGGCGTGAGCCCCCTGTATGGGCGTGCTTACACCCATTGACGTCGCTTTCAGGGGCTCACGCCCCCCGCTCGGAAGACAGGAACGAGTGACCTCCGCTAAGATGTCGCCGCACTGGCTGGAAACAGAACGAGAAATCAACCGACGGGACGCAGCCCGTCGGCTTCCGTGGGATGTGAATACGCGCTATGTCGGAACCGTTGGTTTCGTTACAGTTTTGGGATTATCTCGTCATCACCGTCTATCTTGCGGGGATGTCGTTGATTGGCTATTGGGTCTCGAAACGGATCCATTCCGGGACCGATTTCTTTCTCGCCGGCCGCAGTTTGCCGTGGTGGGCCGTTGGCTTCTCGCTGGTCGCGACCGATATCGGCGGGACCGATCTCGTCGGACTCGGCGGCATGGGGCACGCCTACGGGTTGGCGGCGGCGAACTTCGACTGGATCGGCTGCATCCCGGCGATGCTCGTCGGCGCGTTCATCTTCATCCCGCACTTCTGGCGGTGCGGCATCACGACGATTCCCGAACTCCTCGAACGGCGGTTCGACGTTCGCGTCCGCACCGCCGTGTCGCTGTGCTGGTTCCTGTTCATGGCGTGCAACCTGGGGGTGATGCTTGTCGCCGCGGCCCGTTTTATGGAAGGGCTGACGAGCTGGAGCCCGTGGTTCACGATGCTGACGGTGATCACCCTGGTGACGTTCTGCACGTTTTCCGGCGGCCTGGCGGCGGTCGTCTACACCGACGTGCTGCAAAGCACCGTGATGATCGGCTGTTGCCTCACAATCACCGCGGTCGGGCTGTGGGATCTCGGCGGATGGGAAAATCTGCAAGACGCCGTCGACCATTCACTCGAAGTTCGCCACGCCGAAGCCTCTCCGGACGTCGAACGCCCACCGCCGAACGCTGACAACACCCACTTCGAACTCGTGCTGCCGGTCGACACGGAATCCCCCTACCCTTGGACGGCGATTTTGTTCGGCCTGACGCTCGTCGTCAGCCCGTCGTACTGGATCGGCAACCAATGCATCGTGCAGCGGGCTCTCGCGGCGCGGAGCGAATACGAGGCGAAAGCGTCCTACGTCTGGGGCGCGCTGCTGAAGAACCTGATTCCCATCGTGATCGTGCTGCCGGGCGTGCTGGCGCTGGCGCGGTTTCCGGAACTGAAGTCGTCCGAAGTCGATTTTGCGTTGCCGAAGCTGATCAGCCGGACGTTTTCGCCCGGCTTGCGCGGCGTATTCGTGGCGGCGTTCATCACCGCGCTGATGTCGAGCGTCGATTCCTACGTCAACTCCGCAACGACGCTGTTCACCGTCGACTTCTACAAACGGCTGTGGCGTCCCGAGGCCGATGAGCGCCGGCTCCTCTTCATGGGCCGCGCGGTGACACTGATGCTTGGCGTCTGGGCGCTGTTGTTCGCCCAACTTTTGTTGCGGACCGAGACCGGCATCTACAGCATCTTCCAGACGCTGCTGGCGTTCATTCAAGGTCCGGCGTTCGCCGTGCTGATGTGTGGCATGTTGACCCGTTTCGCAACGGCGACCGGCGCGTTTCTCGGCTTTCTATCGGGCTTGTTGACGACCATGATGCTGTTCCTGTTGAGCCGCCCGCAAATCGCCGAGTTACTGGGCACGACGCCGATTTTCCGCCGGCCGGAGCAATCGCTCTACTTCTCGATGTGGGCCTTTTTCGTCGCCGTCGCGGTGACGCTGATCCTCAGTTGGGGCCAGCGGCCGGAGCCGGACGAGAAACTGAAGTACGTGCTGACGCGGCGGAAGATCGAGGGAGCCGTCTGACATGCTGCACTGGATCGGCGACGTGCTCCGCAATCTGTTTCTGATGATCCCGCTCACCGTGGCGCGCGGCCTGTTTCTCGCCGTGTTCTTCGTGTTGATGGTGTGGATCGTGCAATTGCCGAAGTCGGCGACGACGCCGCACCCGAACAGCGCGTGGCATGAAGACCTGCGCATCTGGGCCTGGCTGGCGCTGCTGTTCCAGTTGTTCGCCTACGCGATGCTGTGAACGCAGATCGTGAGTGCGGCAGCGGAGGGAGCAGATGGATCGCGATTTTTGGATCACAATGGCC
>CAZDGB010000047.1:0-28976 GCA_964504645.1 uncultured Planctomycetaceae bacterium
TGAACGTCCAATCGGTCTCGTGCCCCAGCACTCCGACCCCCGCCAGGGCCGTCAGCACGAAACCGTTCCAGGCGTAAACCGCCAGCGTCCGTAGAGAGGGCATGCCCGTCGCCGCCTTGTTTCACGTAGGGTGGGTCGAGTCTTCGAGTCCCACCGATGCTTTCGCGCAAAGCAATCGGCCCGCCGCTCCACGAGGGCGATTGCTGGTTGACATCGGCCGGCTACGAGAGTTTTGTCAACCATTTGCCGACCGGCAGTTTCTGCCGAACTATCCCGTGCGACCGGTAGGGACCGACAAACCCGCCAGGTCCGCATGTCCCAAGGCGAGCGGCGCGGCGTCAGCCCGCCGTGTGAGAGGCGTCGTCAATTCGACGCCTTCATTCCCAAGCAGATCGTTTGGATTCAACTTCCCCTGATCTGGTCAAAGCCCTCTGGCTCACCAACCAGCCTGGATTTCTTCGACGGCGCGGCACGGCATGTTTGAGAAAGCGATTTTTGCGCGATAACCACGCGCTAACACGCAACGAAGACGCGATAACGACACGATAGCGACACGTTCGCGACAAAATTCGGCGCGCGATGCCTGGCGGCGCGTTCTATGTTCGCGAAAGGCGCGAAACCTTTGCGGCGCAATACTCAACAGCTTGTCGCGCAACACCGCACGGTAGGGTAGCCGGCCACGTCGTCGCGAACGAAATGCCGGGAAGACCAGCCTCCCGCGGAGATTTCGCTATGCAAACACCGCAGCCGACGTCATTACGCCGCGCGCGTTTCGACGCCCGGCGACGCGAATTCGGTCCGCAAGCGTTCGCTGAAATTCAGATCGGGGACGAGGCACGGATGCTTGTACTGCTCCACGCTCCCGCCGATCCGCGATTGCCGTTGCCGGCTGAAGCGCCGCCACGTTCCCGGTGTGAGCGGTCCCCATTCCATCGCCGCAAGCCGGCCCGTCTTCCGCTTCTCCTCGTACTCGCAGTTCAACGATTGCAGCGTGGCATCGATGAACTCGATCAGCGCTTGCGGCTGGCGGATGGCCGCGAGTTCCGGCTCTTCGACGTGCAGGCGATAGTTCGGCGGTTCGCCCCACATCGGCGAAAGACTGAAGTGGCTGAAGTCGGTCTGGAAGCGATGCACGCCGTGACGCACCGCGCTCACCACTTGCGATTCGGTGATCTTCTCGCCGGTGAGATTCGCGATGTGCGCTCCCTTATGCAGGAATTCGAGCGTCGGCGTCGTGCCTTGAAAACCGGTGCAACGGACGACGTCGCGAATGTTGTAGCGATAGAGTCCCGACACCGTCGTCAGCAGAATGAAGTAATTCCGTCCCGGTTCGAGCTCGTGCGCCGACAGCACGGTGGGATCGGGCGATTCCCCTTCGTCTTCGGGGATGAACTCGAAGAAATGCGAATCGACGTCGAGCACGCCATCGGCCCGTTCGTCTTCGAGCGGAATCGTCATGCGGCCTTCGCTCGCCGAGAGGCCGTGATCGCGAATCGGCACGTCGCCGAAATGCTTCCGCATCGTTTGCAGGTAAGCCCCCGCGCTGCCGCCGGTCCAGACCGCCGCGAGCGCGAGATTCGGCCAGAAATCCGTGGGCCGCAGCGTGCCGGTCGCTTCGACGATGGCGTCGAGCGCCTTCGCGCGGCGGCGATTTCGCTTCGTCCGGCGAATGAGCGCGGCAGCGACGTCGGCCGGCAGCGGATAGCGGCGCGAGATCGTGCCGTCGGCGATGTCGCGGATCAATTCTTCCTTCACGCGATCGGCCAGTTTGGCGAGGTGAATCAACGTGCTCGGATTGGCCGTCGTGACGAGGCCGATGTGTTCGTTCGCGATCGCGCAGCGGAGCGTGACGTAGGCTTTCGCTTCGGCGTCGCCGATCTTGCTGACGATCTGCGGGATGGCGTACATCAGCTTGACGAGCGGGCTTTGCATCGCGCCGACCAGGCCGCTGATGTTGCCGCAGGGAATGTTCGACGGCGTGCGGAAGCGGTCGTAATCGCTGATGAGCTGCACGATGTCGCTGACGAAGACCTTCGGATGCGCGCTGAACGCGCGAATGCCCCAGATCTGCCAGCCGCGCTTGTAGTCTTTGAGAAACTCATTCGTCACGGGGATGAATTTCGCTTCCGCCGTGGTGCCGCTGCTGAGGGTATACATCAGCAGTTTATTCTTCGGCCCCAACAACGCCTGCGTGTCGCCGGTCTTCATCCGCTCGACATACGGGCGAATGGTTTCGAAGTCGCCTACAGGGATGCGGCGGCGAAACTCGGCGATCGACAGCCCCGGCTTGAGTCCCCGCTCGCGCGAGAATTGGCTCTCCGCATTCAACGCAAGAATGCGCTGCAACGACGCCGTCTGCGTCGCGCGGCAGTTTTCGGTCGACGCCAGAAATCGATTGAGAGCCCGGCGCAATTTCGCGCGGATCGGCAGACCGCCAATGGACCGAAGCTGTCGCAGCATAGGCGCGGCATCCCTGGCGCCTGCCGAGGGATCACGCCGAACGATCCTAGAAGATACGCGCAGAGACGATGCCCCGGCGTTCTACACGGATGTCAACGAGAAGCCAGCCTGCGCGCGATAAGGTGGGGGTATCGGTCGCCGAGAAATACGAGATTACAATCTCGTTACTTCTTCTTCGCGGCCGTATCCGTCTTATCGGCGTCTTCCGCGGCCTTCTTCTTTTTCTTCTTGCCCACCACTAATCTCACCACGCGGATTTTGGGCAAGCCGAAAGGGCTTCGTCCGTCGGTCCAGCGGTCGTCGGCCTTCATCTGCTTGATGCGTTCATCCCGCGTCATCACGCTGCGGGTGCGGGCGAGGCGTCCTTTGCGCTTCAAGCTCTTGTCGATAGACACGACCGTCAACTCCTCAAACGACTTAGATCTTCCGGATCAGATTTTGCGAATCAGGAAGCATACTCGGAACGCTGCTGCAATGCAAATCGAACCTGCGGCAACTTTTGCCCGAAATTGGTCTAAACCCATTTGGACGTTTTCCTTAGAATCCCCTGTGCATGGCCTGCGGGCCGATTTCCGGTTCCTGTCGATTGAGGAGGGTATGGCAATGCCACGGCGGTTTCCTTGGGGGCAAGCGGCGGCGACTTTGCTGATGATGACGTCTGTCGGACTGGCCGCCGATGCGCCCTCCGTCAAGCAAACACTCGCGTTCACTCCCAAGCAGAAGGACCTGGAGTACGAAACGCCCGACGCCGACAAACTCGCCAAATGCAAGGTGGAAGTGGAGAAGCGGGGCAATGCTTCCGGCTGGGTCGTCCTGGGACCGGAAGGCCAGGTCTTGCGGCGATTTGTCGATTCCGACGGCGACGGCCAGGTCGACCAGTGGCGCTACTTCAATCACGGCGTCGAGGTTTACCGCGACATCGACACCAACAAGAACAACAAGCCCGATCAGTACCGCTGGCTGAATCTCGGCGGTTCGCGGTGGGGCATCGACTCCAACGAAGACGGCAAGGTCGACACCTGGAAGTCGCTCTCCGCGCCGGAAGCGAGCCGCGAAGCGATTCGCGCCGCCGTGTCCGGGGATGAGGCTCTACTCAAGCCGCTGCTGATCACCGCCGAAGATCTCAAGTCCCTTGGCGTCGAGAAACAACTCGCGACAAAGATTCTGGCGTCCACAAGCGAGGGGCTGCAAAAGGTCAAGAAAGGCTTCGACAAATCGAAGGTGCTGACGGCTGGCAGCAAGTGGGTGAAGTTCGACGCCCTGACGCCGAGCTTGATCCCCTCCGACGACGGCAAGGCGACCCAGGACTTGCACGTTTACGAGAACGCGATGGCGATCGTCGAGAACGGCAAGGAATCCGGCCTGGTGCAGATTGGTGAAATGGTTCGCGTCGGCGACGTCTGGAAGCTGACGCAGGCGCCGACGCCGATCGAAGGGCCCACTCAGGTGCTGACCAGTGGCGTATTGATGCAGCCCGTCATCACCGATGTTGCCGCGGCGAATACCGCAGCGCCCTCGCCCGAATTGCAGAAGCTGCTCGATGAATTGCAGAAGCTGGACGAAAAATCGCCGCCGCCGACGGCTGGCCGCGACGTCATGGCCAAGTACCACAGCGCTCGAGCCGACTTGCTGGTGCGGATCTACAACGCCGCCGAGAGCGACGAGGAAAAAACGCAGTGGATGAAGCAGTTGATTTCCGGCCTTTCGGCGATGGTGCAAACCGGCGCGTATCCTGAAGGCCTGGATCGCATCAAGGCGATCGAGAAAGAGGTCCGCAAAACGGGCAGCAAGTCGCCTCTGGTTCCCTACGTGACGTATCAGCGCATCTTTGCCGAATACACCATCGACCTGCAGAAAGCGGAAGAGGATAAGCGTTCCGAAGTCATGAAGACCTGGCTGAAGGGCCTGGAAGATTTCATCGGCGAGTATCCGTCGGCAGAGGATGTCCCCGACGCGATGCTGCATCTCGCCATGAATGATGAATTCATGGGGAAGGCAAAGGAAGCGACGGCGTGGTACACGCGGATCGTCAAGGAAAAACCGAAATCGGCCGCGGCTCCTAAAGCGCAAGGCGCGATCACGCGGTTGAATATCAAAGGCAAGCCGGTTTCGATCAAAGGTCCCGGGCTGAATGGCGGAACCGTCAGCACGTCGAGCTATCAAGGCAAAGCCGTGCTCGTCATGTACTGGGCCACGTGGTGCCAGCCATGCACCGAAGAGTTGCCGCAACTGCGGGCACTCTACAACCAGTATGCTTCGCAGGGCTTTGAAATCATCGGCATTTCGCTCGATATGACGAACGATGCCATTCCAGAGTATCTGAAGCAGCACAAAGTCACCTGGCCGCAAATTTATCAGCCCGGTGGATTGGAAAGCCCGTTGGCGGTTCAGTACGGCGTCTTCTCGCCGCCGGTGATGATCCTCCTCGACAAGGAAGGCAAAGCAGTCTCCCGCAACATCACGGTCGCCGAACTGAAAAACCAGTTGCCGGCGATTTTCAAAGGGAAGTAAACCGTAGTGCAGGCGGCTCGCCTGCTCTACGTTCCCCACTGGAATGCACAGGCGAGCCGCCTGTGCCACGAATCTTCTCATGAACCTCCTCAAAACCGTCGGCGGCGTCGTTAAGTCGGCGATTATTCAGCAGCATCGCCGATCCGGGGCGGTATTGTTCAGCGACACCACGCTGCGCGACGGCGAGCAGATGCCTGGCGCGACGCTCGAACCCGACGACAAGCTGCGGATCGCATTGGCCTTGGAAGCCGCGGGCGTCCATTCGCTCGATGCCGGTTTCCCCGCGTCATCTGAGCAAGACATCCTCGCCATTCGCAAGATGATCGGCGTCGTCAAAAAACCGGTCCTCACGGCATTGTGTCGCACGGTGAAAGGCGACGTTGACGCCGCGGATCAAGCGCTCACGGGTCTGCCGCCGCATAAACGCGGCGTCAGCTTGTTCATCGGCACCAGTCCCCTGCACCGCCAATACAAGCTGCAGAAGTCCGAAGCGCAAATCCTCGACATCATCACGGAAACCGTCGGCTACGCGGCGTCGAAATTCGAGATCGTCGCCTTCAGCCCCGAAGACGCCAGTCGGACCGAGTTGCCGTATTTGTGCCGCTGTTATCAAGCCGCCATCGCCGCCGGTGCGACGACGATCGGCTTCCCTGACACGGTCGGTCTGCTCACCCCAGAGAAAGCCCGCGAGTTCATTCGCGGGATTCAAGCCGGCGTGCCGAGCATCAACCGCGTGCTGCTTGCCGTGCATTTCCACAACGATCTCGGCCTCGCCGTGGCGAACACGCTGGCGTGCATCGAGGAAGGGGCGAACGTCGTGCAATGCACGGTGAACGGCATCGGCGAACGAGCCGGCAACGCCTCGCTCGAAGAAGTCGCCATGGCCCTCACGCTGCATCACGACCAGTACGGCCGCACGGCGAAGATCGACACGACGAAGCTCGCCCCGCTCTGCAAACTCGTCGCGGAACTGACCGGCATCCGTATGGCGCCGAATAAGCCGATCGGCGGCGAAACGATCTTTGCCACCGAAGCCGGTATTCATCAGGACGGGCTGCTCAAGAACATCGACACCTACTTGCCATTCCGCCCGGACCGCGTCGGCGTGAGCGGCGTGAGGCTGGTCCTCGGCCGCCACAGCGGCCGCAAAGCCGTCGCCCATCGGTTGGAAGAACTTGGTCTGAAAGTCACCGAGTCCCAGGTGAACGACGTGCTGGAACGCATCAAGCAGTTGCCCAAGGGCACAATGCTCGATGACGACGTGCTGCGCGGGTTGATGAAATGACGAAGCCCGGCTTTGCTTTGATCACCGGGTTTCGCTTTGGGTTCAGTCCGAGTTCGCTTTGATTTTGGGCGAGCCGTTTTGATCGAGATAAGCTGAAAACCAATCGTCGAGGTTATCGCCCAGGTCTTCCGGCGCACGTTGTCGGATCTCGAAGAGCATGTCTTGAACGACCGCATCTCGAACCTGTTCCACCAGTTGATCCAACCTCGACCCTTCGACTTGCTTGGTCCCGGACGGATAGTAGTGGCATACATACGAGAGGCACGACAAAGCGTTTGCAACGTCTTCGGTTCGAGCCTTCGCACGCATATCGTAAAAGATTCCGATTTGCTCTCGTGCGAAAGACTCGTGAATCCCAGGATCGCGAGTTTTGCCCGTAGGCCTAGCAAGCAAGCCACCAATACGACGCAGAATCCAATCAGTGAAAATAGAGTCGCTTTGGAAACTTGCATGATGGGCCAATGCGTATCGGCCACGAAAGCGAATCCCGGTTAGAAGACGAACCGGGATTCGAAATCACGCCCCGTACCCGGTAAAGATCTTGTCCATCCGCTGCGAGACTTCCGTCAACCGCGCTTTGTCGCCGCCGCGGACTTCCGCCGTGCCCCAGCCGGAATAGCCGATCTCTTTGAGGGCCGCCAGCACCGCCGGCCAGTCGCAGCCGTCGGCGGCGTCGCCGAGTTCCGCGTTGAAACCCTTGTAAACGCCTTGGTCGCCAGCAATCTTGCGGTCGTATTCCTTGATGTCGAGCTTGCCGATTCGTTTGCCGAGCGTGCGAATCCAGTCCTCCGGCCAGCCGTAGCGGACCACGTTACCGACGTCGAAGTAGCTTCCCACCAGCGGGCTGTCGAACTCGTCGATGTAGCGAGCCGTCTCCAGCGGGCTGAGCAGGAAATTGTTCCACACGTTCTCGAACAGAATCTTGACGCCGAGGTCTTCGGCCAGCGGCAACGCCTTCTTGATCTCGGCTTGCGACCGTTCGTAGGCCTCGCCGTAGGTGACCGTCTTGTTGACGACGGCCGGCACGAGCAGCACCGTCGTCCCACCGTATTCCTTGGTGTCCTTCAGACATTTTTTCAGGATTTCGACGCCTTGAGCGCGAACGTTTGGGTCGGCGTCGGAGAGCGGTTGCCGCCAGTGGACATAGTCGACGACGCCGTGCACGATCAGCCCCGATTCGTCGCGGGCCTTCAGCACCTCGTCGATCTTCTGCGGGGAATCGATGTCGATCCCTTCGAAGCCGATCTCTTTCAGCATCTTGAATTTCTTGAGGAGCGGATCGTCGCCGCCGACCATGCTCAGCTTGACGGCTTTCCGCAGCTTCAGCTTTTCGTCCGCGGCCTGCACGGAAGTGGACGGCAGAACGGACGTCGCCACCGCGGTCGTGGCGGCAGCGAGAAATTGGCGTCGATCGATGGTGAATGTCATGGATGATTCCTTGCTGAAATTTCTTTCGCTCCGCTCGCATCTAGTTTCGGCGCTGGATAGCATAGAGGTTTGCCCGCAGGAAATCATCTGAAACCATCGACTGTCGGAGATGAACGCAATGCCTCACGATGTGCAATCGGAATCGGGGTCGAATCGCCGCGACTTTCTGAAAACGGGCGCCACTGCCACTGTGGCCGGAACGCTGGGCCTCAATCTCAGTATGTCCGCCGGCGTCTACGCCGCGGGGAACGAGATTCTCAAAGTCGGTCTCGTTGGTTGCGGCGGTCGCGGCACCGGTGCGGCGCGCGAGGCGATGAAAGCCGATCCGCAGACGCGATTGGTCGCGATGGGCGACGCCTTCCCGGAACAGATCGAAGGGAGTCTGAATGGCTTGAAAGGCGTGAAAGAGATCAGCGATCGCGTCGTCGTTGATTCCGATCAACGCTTCACGGGACTTGAAGCCTACAAGCAAGTGATTGACGCCGTCGACGTCGTGGTTCTCGCGTCGCCGCCGGGGTTCCGGCCGTATCATCTGCGCTACGCTGTGGAACAGGGCAAGCACATCTTCACAGAAAAGCCGATGGCGACCGACGCGCCCGGTTGCCGGTCGGTGATGGACACCGTGAAGATGGCCGCGGAAAAGAAACTGGCGCTCGTCGCCGGGTTCTGCTGGCGCTACGACTACGCCCGCCGCGAACTGTTCCAGCGGATTCACGACGGCCAGATCGGCGATGTCGTTTCGGTGTACGGGACGTATCTCACCGGCCCCGTGAAGCCGATGCCTGCCGCCGATACGCGGCCCAAAGGCATTTCGGATCTCGAATGGATGATCCGCAACTGGTACAACTTCACGTGGCTTTCCGGCGACGGCCTCGTCGAACAGGCGATTCACACCGTCGACTGGCTGGGGTGGACAATGAACGACGTCATGCCGGAAAGCTGCACCGCGGTCGGCGGACGGCAGATTCCCGCGCACGGCGGCAACATCTTCGATCACATTGAAGTCAACTATCACTGGGAATCCGGCCCGCGCGGTTTCCTCGCCCAACGTCAGATCGCCGGCTGCCACAACGAGAATAATCTCTACATTCAAGGCACCAAGGGAACGGGCAACATCACGGCCCGCGGTGTGTTCATCACGGGCGACAACGCCTGGAAATACTCCGGTCCCAGCAACAACATGTACCAGACGGAGCACGACGAGTTCTTCGCGTCGATCCGGTCCGGCAAGCCGCTCAACGACGGCGACCGCATGGTGAAGAGCACGCTGATGGGCATCATGGGCCGCATGGCGGGCTACACCGGCCAGCAAGTCACCTGGGACATGGCCTGGAACTCGCAGGAAGAACTCGTCCCGGATTTGAAAGACTTCAGCGCTGAACTCAAAACTCCGCCGATGGCCCGGCCGGGCGTGACGCCGTTCGTGTGAAGCAGTTTTGCCGCGGATCGACACGGATTAAGAGTGATTAGAAAAGCAGTTTATTAGAAGTGCCCCAGTAAACGGGGTTGTATTTTTTTATCCGTAAAATCCGTGTGATCCGTGGCGAAAAATGCCCTTCTATAACGTCCAAGACTTGCCGAAGCTGGAGATCATTCCGGGGTGCCGGACGCGGATTCCGTACGGCGAGAACCTGATGCTGTCGTACCTGGAGATGGACGACGGGGCCGAGGTGCCGCTCCATTCGCATCCGCACGAGCAAGGCGGCATCCTGCTCGAAGGCCGAATGCAACTGACGATCGGCGACGAGACCCGCATCTGCGAGGCCGGGTCGCTGTTCATCATCCCGCCGAACGTCAAGCACCGGGCCGTCGCCGTCGGCGGCAAGGTCGTGGTGCTCGACGTCTTCAGTCCCGTTCGCGAGGACTACGCGGAGATGTATAACAAATACATACCGCAGCAATAACTTGATGTCGGGACCACGCTTCTGCGAAGCGTCGCGAAGGTGCTAATTTCTCTTCGAAATCGGCACGAATTTCTGGCATCGTTCGCCGTAGATGTCGCCGATGTAGACGTTGCCCTTCGAGTCTTGGCCGATGCAGTGGGCGCCGACCGTTTCGCCCGGCTTGAGCTTCGAGGTGTCGGGCATGTCCTTGTTCGTGCCGATGTCGCCGAGCGGCAGCGTCCACGTTTGCAGCGGGCGGCCGGCGGTCGAAAATTCCATGAAGAGCTGGTCCTTGTATTCCGGATAGACCCCGTGCCGAAACCACCAGTGCGGCGACGATCCGCAGACCCACAGCCGGTCGTCCTTCGTGATCGACAGGCCCCACGGCATCAGGATGTTCGACCAGACGTCGAGCAGTTTGCCCGACTGATCGAAGATTTGAATGCGGCCGCTGTTTCGGTCGGCGATGTAGATCGTCCCTTTCGAGTCGATCACGATCGCGTGCGGCAGAATGAACTGTCCCGGCTTCGGGCCTTCTTCGCCAAACTCCTTGAGGAATTTGCCGGTCTTGTCCAGGTGTACGATGCGGCGGTTGCCGTAGCCGTCGCTGATGAAAATGTCGCCGTTCGCGGCGAACGCCATGTCGGTCGGCATGTTGAAGTGCTTGTCATCCTTGCCGGCTTCCCCTTTGATGCCGAGCGTCAGCAGCAGTTTTCCTTCCGGCGTGTATTTCTGCACGATGTGCTGGCCGAAGTCGGCGACCCAGACGTTCCCCTCCGCGTCGAGCCGCAGATGATGCGGATTGACGAACGAGTCTTTCCCCCAACTGCGGATGAACTTGCCGTCGGCCGCGTAGCATTGCACCGGGTCCGGTCCCTTGCGGAAGAACCAGACGTTGTCCTGCTTGTCGACGGCGAGGCCCGAGACCCAGCCTTTGCCGCTCACATGGTCCGGCCGCTGCGGCCAGTTCGGGTCGACGTCGTATTCGGTGACGACGGGGTCGTCGGTCTGGGCCGTGGCGAAAGACGCGGTCGCCATCACCGCGGCGCAAAAGAGGATCCGTCGAGCGAGCATCATCGGAGGCCTTTTCGTGAGAGTCGTTTGGGTCGACGCGTATCAGACGGTAGAGCATCGAGTGGGAATCCTCAAGTCATGAGGGATGCGCTGCACTCCGCGAGCAAATCGCGGAAAAGCTGGCGTGTAAACGGTGGGTGAACGGGATTGCGTGTTCTCTGCATGGAATGGATAATCCGCTTCGCCAGTCAACGCAGAAGCAGGGATGCAATCATGTCGAATGAACTGTGTTTTCTGTTTCAGGTTGGTTCAAAGGCGTGGCCGCTCATTCTCTCTCTCGCGACGTGGAATCCCTTTGTTGATCAGCCCGCCTCGCGATTCGTTCTCGCCGAGGCAGCAAAGATTGATGTCCTCGAGATTCATTTCTGCATCAACGACCGCAATCATTCCAAATGCATCACAGCGGAAGCGGAGATCGATCAATTTCTCGCGTTTGTCGGCAGGCTGAATTCCGGATGGAAGACTCCTTGGAAGGCGTGTCCTTCGACCCTATTTTGGATCGTGGTACAACGGGAAGGAATACCTCTCGCCAATTTTCAGTTCTCGCCTACTCACATCCGAGGATGGAACGAGGGAGAACTGGTTGAACCTCGATTTCGCGACTTATCGGGCGAGGAATGGGGTGTATTAAAGGCTATTCTAGGGATTACAGACGATTACCAGTTCTCGCATTCAGAGCGAGGCGCATTCTGCGAAGCCCCTGATACGCTAGTTCTAAATTCCGAAGTCCAGGATGAGGACGCCTCACTCCCGCCAGAAACTCGGGAGATAGGGGCGATCGAGCGATTTCCTTGGGAGCGCACCGCGACTTCGAGTCGGATGCGGATTTCCTCGATCGTCGCCGGAGGAGCGGCGCTCTATGCGGTCTTGTTCCTGGTCACTTGCGGATTGGTTGGCATTCTTGATGATCCGAGCGGTTTGATCTTCGTGGCGAAGATTATCTATTTCCCGATTATCGCTTTGGTTCGTCTCGGACCGCAGCTCTGGGCGAATTCCCCTAGACCCAACCGCCGGTTCCGTGTCTAATTCCGCTCCAACATTGTCGGGGCGGAGCCCCACAAAAAATCTGCGTGTGGCAAGGATGCAGGTCGCCAGTGGAGTCTTTACTGCGATTGGGGGGCTTTGTCTGGCCGCAGCGGAAGCGGCTGGCGGTCTCCATTTTCGCGGCGATGGCCGCGGCGGCGCTGTGGGCGCTGACGTTCACTCTGGCGTTTCCCATCGTCAAGGTGCTGCTCGAAGGCCAAAATCTGCCGGCCTATGTGAGCGGCGAGATCGCGAAAAGTGAAGCGGATGCCGCGGCGTTCACCGCCCGTTTGACGCAACTCGATCAAGAACTTGAAGCGGCTCGCCAGGATGCCAGTCGCCTGGCGACGGCGGAGAACCAGAAGCGCATTCGCGAGCAGGATCGCTTGCGAAAGGATTTGGCGGCGGCGAGCGGACGGTTGTCGCGGCTGATGTGGGCCGATCGCTGGATCATGCCGGTGATGCCGCACGATCCGTTCCGCGAGTTTGCGCTGATCCTCGTCTGCCTGGCGTGCATGGCCTTGCTGAAGTGCGGTTGCGAATACGTGCAGGAGACGCTGGTCGGCGGCGTCATCGAGCGGGCCTTAATGCAGGTCCGCGAGCGGCTCTTTCGCAGCACGCTCCAACTCGATTGCCAGACGCTGGCGCTCGAGGGGACGCCGCAGCTCATGTCGCGGTTCACCTACGATCTTGGAATGATGTCGTTCGGCTTGAACCTGATCGGCAGCAAACTAGTCGTGGAATCTCTCAAAGCCGCCGCCTGCATCTGCGCCGCGTTTTACGTCAACTGGCGGCTGACGCTCCTGTCGGTTCTCTGCGTCCCGCCGGCGGCGTGGCTCTTGCAAAAGTTCGGCCGGCGGTTGAAGCAATCGAGCCAGAAGCAGATGGAGACGATGGCCGAGATTTACAAAGTACTCGAAGAAACATTTTCGTCGTTCCGCGTAGTGCAGGCCTTCCGCAACGAACGGCTGCACCGCCGGCGATTTCATGCAGCGAACAAGGCCTACTTCCGGCGGGCGTATCAGATTCTGAAGCTCGATGCACTGGGCAACCCGACGATGGAGTTCCTCGCGACGTGCGCCGTGTTTCTGGCGCTCGCCCCCGGGGCCTATCTGGTGCTGCGGCAGAAGACGATGCTCTACGGCATTCAATTAACCGCAGCGCCGATTCAAGTCGCCGACTTGCTCACGCTCTACACGCTGTTGGCAGGCGTGCTGGATCCGATCCGCAAACTGTCCGGGTTGCATTCGCGGCTGCGGAAAGCCGCGGCGGCGGCCGACCGGGTGTTCGCCTGGATGGACCGTGATTCGCTGGTGATCTCCGCGTCACAGCCCGCGGCGTTGCCGACGCATCGCCGGCAGATCGAATTCGAGCGTATTCGCTTTCACTACGCCGGCGCAGAAGAGACGCCGACGCGTGCGCCGGCGCTCGACAATGTCTCGCTGACGATTCCGTTCGGCAGCGTCGTCGCCGTCGTCGGCGAGAATGGCTCAGGCAAATCGACGCTCGTGCAACTGCTGCTGCGATTTTTCGATCCGCAGGAAGGCCGCGTGAAGCTCGACGGCGTCGACGTGCGGACAGCCGGCCTGCGGGACTTGCGGTCGCAGATCGGCTATGTGTCGCAGGAGACGCAATTGTTCGACGGAACGATCGCGGAAAACATTCGCCACGGACGGCCGACGGCATCGATTGAAGACGTGAAGCGTGCTGCGGACCTGGCGCACGTCGCCGATTTCGCCCGGCACTTGCCGCTCGATCTGCAGACGCAGGTCGGCGACAAAGGGAGTCGCTTATCGGGCGGGCAGCGGCAGCGGGTCGCATTGGCTCGCGCCATGCTGCGAAATCCGGCGATCGTGATTCTCGACGAGGCGACGTCGGCGATCGATGCGAAGAGCGAGCAACTCATTTTTGAGTCGCTCCGGGAGTTCTCCAGCAGCCGGACGACGCTGGTCATCACGCACCGCATGACGCCGGAACTGCTGGAGTTGGTCACGTCCGTGGCGGTGATGGAGCGGGGACGGCTCGTTGCGTTCGGCCCGCACGAAACGTTGCTGCGGACGTGCCCGGCGTATCAGCGTCTCTCCCAGACGGCCAGTTTTCTCCGAGCGGCATAGGGCAGCGGCCGAATCAGTATTCGCTCGGCGTCTGATAGCGCACGGGCATCTGACCCGGAGCTGGCCGCTCCCAAATGTCCGGCCGTCGGTCCCGCTGAAAATCCGGAGAGCGAAACCCGTCGTCTCGAACATTTCGTCCAACTACCGGCTGCACGAGCGGAGTGATCAGTGGCTGGAACGGCGCCACGCGTTCTAATTGCACGACGGTGACCAGGATCATTGCGGCACAGGCAGCCGCCATGGCCGCCGTCGGCACCCAGACGTTGAACGGCGCCAATTTCACTTGGCGCGTGGCGGGAAGCCGCGCCGCGATTCCCGGCCACAGGCTCGCCATTCGTTGCGGCACGACCGGATCAACCGCAGACGCCTTCAAGGTTTCCAGGCTCGACGACAGATTGGCCAGATAATCCCGGCATTCCGCACATTCATCCAGATGCGTTTCCAGGAGCGGCGCCGTCGCTGGCGTCACGGCATCGTCTCCCGCCTGCAGCGCCAGTTCTGCTTTAGCCTGGCGGCAATCCCAAGTTGTTTTGCTCGACTGCAACATAATCAATCCACACCCGTCAAACTCTGGAACCAACCGCAACATCCTCAACCATCACTGTCATCCGTGCCGTCGTCCGCAGCGAGAGGAGACAACGGCAACGGCCCTTCACTATCTCGCCGGCGCACCCACAAATCGTGAAAGCGTTGCCGGGCTTCCGCCAGCCGCCACCGGACCGTCGCCTCTTTGCGATTCAAGATCGCAGCGATTTCCGACGTCGAAAAATTCTCGAGTTCTCGCAACACCAGCACGGTCCGGTATTTCTCCGGAATCCGTTCCAGCACGGCCTCCACTTCCTGACGCAGATCGAGCGCCTGCCGCGGATCGACCGTCTCCGGATCTGGAGTTCGATCTGCCGAAGCATCCGTGAATAACGAGAACCAGCCCCGGCGTTTCCGCTTCCGCAGATAATCGAGCGTCAGATTCACGCCGATACGGAACAGCCACGGCCCGAACCGCCGCGCGGGGTCAAACTGATCTAGACGCTGATACGCTCGCAGAAAAGTCTCTTGGGCCAAGTCCTGGGCCAAGTCCAGATCGCGAACGAACTGCGCGATGACGCGCACCACGCGGCGCTCGTAGCGCAGAACCAGATCGCCGAAGGCGGCCTGGTTTCCCTGGCGCGCTTCTTCCACCAATTGGGCTTCGTTGCCGAGCCCCGTCACCGGTAGTGCCGACACATTGGTGTCGGGAAGCGTCATGGTGCGTGTCATTCGCGTCTCCTGCCTCACTTACGTCGAAATCATCTCGAACGTTGGATCGGCAGGCGGGAATTTCCCGAAGTCGTGCGAGCGTCATTCCTTGCAACGTATTGTAGCCGCTCAAATTTGACTGAAAACATGTGCGTGCGTTCACCATTTTGATAAGCCGACATGCACAGGCTTTGCGAAACGGGGCGCGTGCATATAGCTCACAACCTCCGCACCGTCCCCGCCAGGATGCGACGCACACCCGTTTCCGTGTGCAACAACAGCACACCATCCGTGTCGAGACCGAGGCAAACTCCTGTATGAATCTCTGGTCCGATGGTCACCGACACACGCTCGCCGTGGAGATAGCAACGAGGCTGCCAGACATTCGGGAAATCCAAGTCGTCGCAACCCAACCGCCGGAGCCATTGCTCCCAATGCTTAAGCAGCGAAACGAGAACGTCGTCCCGCGTCGGCATCGCTTCGCCGAGGACGTCAACCAGCGAAATTGCCGATTGGCGAATGTCTGGCGGAGCCTCCTGCATCGAGTTTCCCACGTTCAGCCCGATGCCAACGACCAAGCGATTGGGACGCCCCGCCGGTGCTTCCGTCAAGATTCCGCAGATTTTTCGGCCCTCGACGTAGACGTCGTTCGGCCATTTCAGTTGGACCGGCATTGGAAGGAGAGCTTCCAGCGTCTCAGCGATGGCGAGCCCCGTAATCAACGCCACTTGCGGAAGGTGCTGCGGCGAAATATTGAACTCGACCGGATTGATCAGCACGGAAAACGTCAGCGCGCCGTCTGCCGACCACCAGCTATTCTGACCGCGCCCCCGCCCTGCCGTCTGCCGCGTCGCGCCGATCAAGAGCGGCACTTTGATGCCGTCTTCATTAGCCAGCGCCATCGCTCGCGAGTTCGTGGAATCGAACTCGTCGTGCCATTCGACGCGGCGGAGGAAAGTTTCGCGTTCGATGCGATGAAGGTCACGCATACGTCACGAGCAGATCGCCCGTCGATACCTGCAAGCCGGGCCGCACGAGCACCTGGGCAATCTTACCGCTGCGTTCGGCGTAGAGGTTCGTCTCCATTTTCATCGCTTCCAGGCTGAGGAGCTTCTGGCCCTTCTTGACAACGTTGCCCGGTTGCACGGCGACGGTGACGACCATCCCAGGCATGCTCGCGCCGACCTGATTCGGATTGCCGGGTTCCGCTTTAACGTTTGTTGGCCGGTCCGGTTCCAGCGACTTGTCGACCACCGTGACGTCGCGCGGCTGGCCGTTGAGCTCGAAGAAGACTGTCCGCTTGCCGTCCGGATGCGGGTCGCCCACGGTGAGGAACTTGATGATCAGCCGCTTGCCAGGCTCGATGTCGATGAAAATTTCTTCGCCCGGTTGCTGACCATAGAAGAACACCGGCGTCGGCAGACCGCTGGTGTCCGAATACTGCAATTGATGCGCGGCGAAGTCCTCGAAAACCTTCGGGTAGAGAATCCAGGTGATGACTTCCTGCTGCGTCGGTTCGCGCTTCAGCAAATTGCGGACGGTTTCCTTCGCTTGCTCGAGATCGGCGGGCGGAAACCCCGCGCCGGGTCGCGTCGTCAACACTGGCTTGTCGCGCATCACTCGGCGTACCACGGCTTCGGGAAAACCGCCCGGCGGCTGACCCATCTTGCCGCCGATGAGATCGAGCACCGATTCCGGAAACGACAACTCGCGGTTCTCGTCAAGGATGTCGGCTGGCGTCAGCGCGTTCGCCACCATGAAGAGCGCCATGTCGCCGACCGATTTCGAGCTCGGCGTCACTTTCACGATGTCGCCGAAGAGTTGATTCACGTCGGCATAGACCTGGCAAATCTCCGGCCAGCGATCGGCGAGGCCGAGCGACTTCGCCTGCTGATACAGGTTCGTGTATTGTCCGCCGGGCATCTCGTGGCGATACAAATCCGACGTGGCCGGCAGCATCACCGTTTCGAACGGCTTGTAGTAGCCGCGGACGGTTTCCCAGTACCGCGAGATTTCATCGAGCCGGTCGGAATTCAAATCGGTCGGCCGTTCGGAGAACCGCACGGCTTCGACCAGCGCATTGAGATTCGGTTGCGACGTGCCGCCCGACATCGAGGCAATCGCGCCGTCGGCGATATCGAGCCCGACTTCGCTGGCGGCGAGGATCGAGCCGGCCTGAATGCCCGCCGTATCATGCGTGTGGAAGTGGATCGGGATGCCAACGGCTTGCTTGAGTTCTTTGACCAGAAGTTTGGCCGCGGCCGGCTTGCACAACCCTGCCATGTCCTTGATGGCGAGAATGTGGGCTCCCATCTTTTCCAGTTGCTGGGCCAGTTCGACATAGTACTTCAGGTCATACTTCGGCCGGTTCGGATTGAGGATGTCGCCCGTGTAGCAGATGGCCGCTTCGCAAATCGCGCCGGTTTCGAGGACGGCGTCCATCGCCACCTGCATGTTCGGCACCCAATTGAGCGAATCAAAAATGCGGAAGACGTCGATCCCCGCCTCGGCCGCTTCCTTCACGAACTCTTGCACGACGTTGTCGGGATAGTTCGTGTAGCCGACGGCGTTCGACGCCCGCAGCAGCATCTGGAAGAGGATGTTCGGAATCCGCTGCCGCAGTTGCGAGAGCCGGTCCCACGACGATTCCTTAAGGAACCGCATCGCCGTGTCGAACGTCGCTCCACCCCACATCTCCAGTGAGAAGAACTGCGGACAATGCCGGGCGTAAGCGTCGGCAATCTGCAGGAGATCGTAAGTACGGAATCGCGTGGCGAGCAGCGATTGATGGGCGTCGCGGAACGTTGTGTCAGTCAGCAACAGATGCTTTTGAGCGAGGATCCACTCGGCGAATTTCTTCGGGCCGAGCTTTGTGAGGAGATTCTTCGTTCCTTCGGGAATCGGCGACTTAAGATCGACATCGGGGAGTGGCGCGGGCTGGCGATTCACCTGTGAGACGAGCGTCTTCTCGATGCCCGGGCAGCCGTTGACGATCGTCTCGCCGAGGAACGTGAGGACCTTCGTCGCCCGGTCTTTGCGCGGAGCAAATTGGAAGAGCTCCGGCGTCTCGTCGATGAAGCGCGTCGTGAAGTTGCCGGCGATGAACTTCGGATGCGTCATCACTTTGATCAGGAACGGGATGTTCGTCTTCACCCCGCGAATGCGAAATTCCTGCAGGCAGCGTTCCATGCGGACGGCGGCGTCGGCGAAGCGGCGGCCGCGCACGGTCACTTTCACTAAGAGCGAATCGTAGAACGGGTTGACGACCGCGCCGGAAAACGCGCTGCCGCCGTCGAGCCGAATCCCCGCGCCACCCGACGACCGGTAATGCGAGATGCGGCCGTAATCGGGCATGAAATTGTTGGCCGGGTCTTCCGTCGTCACGCGGCACTGGATTGCGAAGCCGTTGGTCTTGATTTCGGCTTGGCTGCCGAGAGCGATCTCCGGATCGGCGAGCGGCACGCCTCTCGCGACGAGAATCTGCGATTTGACGAGGTCGATGCCCGTGACTTCCTCGGTCACGGTGTGCTCGACCTGGATCCGCGGGTTGACCTCGATGAAGTAGAACTTCTTGCCGTCGGTGTCGTACAGGAACTCGACGGTTCCCGCGTTGCGATAGCCGACGGCCTTGCCGATTTTCAAAGCCGCCTCGCAGATGCTCTCGCGAATCTTGGCATCCAGGAACGGAGCCGGAGCGATCTCGACGACTTTTTGATGCCGCCGCTGCACCGAGCAATCGCGTTCCCACAGATGGACCAAGTTGCCGTGCGCGTCGCCGAGCAACTGCACTTCGATGTGCCGCGGCTGCGGAATGAACTTCTCGACAAAGATGTCGGGGCTGCCGAAGGCGTTCAGCGATTCCCGCTGGGCCTGCTCGAACTGCGAAGCGAAGTCGTCGGCCGTGTTGACGACCCGCATGCCACGGCCGCCGCCCCCTTTGGCAGCTTTCAGGATGATGGGATACTTCAACGAGGCGGCGAGTTGCTTGCCGTCATCGACGCTGCTGATCGGCGCCGTGCTGCCGCCGAGGACCGGCACGCCCGCCGACTTGGCGATTTCGCGGGCCGTGATCTTATCGCCGAGTTGCTCGAGGATCTTCACCGTCGGACCGACGAATGTGATGCCGGCGGCCTCACAGGCTTGCGCGAGCGCCGGGT
Organism: uncultured Planctomycetaceae bacterium; assembly: GCA_964504645.1. Lineage (GTDB taxonomy): Bacteria > Planctomycetota > Planctomycetia > Planctomycetales > Planctomycetaceae > CAZDGB01. The sequence goes on from CAZDGB010000047.1 coordinate 19,172, forward strand.
TTTCCGAGAGAAACCCATAGCCCGGATGGATGGCGTCGGCCCCGCAATTCTTCGCGATGCGAATGATCGCGGGGATGTCGAGATACGCCCGAATCGGCTCGCCCGGCTTGCCGATCAGGTAGGCTTCGTCGGCTTTGAAGCGGTGGAGCGCGTAGCGGTCTTCGTGGGTGTAAATCGCGACGGTGCGAATCTTGAGTTCGGTCGCGCTGCGGAAAATGCGGATCGCGATCTCGCTGCGATTCGCGACCAGAAGCTTGGTGATCTCGGGCATAAAATCCTGCGGAGTCCGGCACAATGTCAGGGATATCAGAACCCGCCAGAATAGCCGAAAACCGAGCGAGACAAAAGCAGCGGAGCGGGCCTGTAAGCCGGGTTCTGTCGAGAGCGGTCATTTCTCTTGGCCGGCGCTTGCGCGCCGGCTCCAGCGACCGACCCGGAGGTCGAACGGGACGGGCCGCCCCTTCCTCCTGCTTGGTCTTGCTCCCGGTGGGGTTTGCCCTGCCAGTCTGGTCACCCAGACCGCGGTGCGCTCTTACCGCACCATTTCACCCTTACCTCGTCTTCGGGCGAAGACGATCGGCGGTATGTTTTCTGTGGCACTTTCCCGGTCCTCACGGACGGTGGACGTTATCCACCACCGCGCCCTGTGGAGCCCGGACTTTCCTCCAGAGGATGTTGCCACCCTCCAGCGACCGCCCGGCCCACTCCGCTGCATATCTATTGTGAAAGACGCAGCAACTCAGCGAAAGTTCATTCGCCGGATTTTCCGGCCGGACGGTCCTCTTCGCCGCGCGTCGGAATCGCGCGGCACAAGTTGCGACCGGGTTGCCAAAGAGCGTGGGAACGCCGTTCTCGTCCCTCAACCTCCCGGTCGGTGTTGCGCGACAAAGTGTTTGCAAACAAGCGTCCGGACAAGGTTCGCCGCGCGTCGCTTCTTGTCGCTTGGATGTCGCTTATTGTCGCCTTAGCGTCGCTTCACTGTCGGTTATCGGTCGCTTGGCGTGACTTGGCGAACGTCAAATCCATGATCGCTGATGCGTGTTTGGTTGAGCCGGCACTTTAGGCAACCGACTCGAACTTTGGGCATGTGGGGAGTTCCACGCAGATTCGGTTTCCAGACATCGTGTTGAGAAAGCAGCTTGTGAATCGAAAAACTCGCTCCCTACTACCATGGGATGTTGCGCAACAAGTTGCTCAGAAATTGTAGGGAACGGCCTCTGTGCCGTTCCTCGATTCACGCGGGTGGAACAGTCTTGGAACGCCACAGAGGGCGTTCCCTACGCCGTCTCTTAACCGCAATCAGAAATCCGCGTCGAGCACGATGCGGTACCGCGCTTTGCCAGACTCCAACCGTGCGAACGCGTCGTTGATGCGGCTCATCGGGTAGTGTTCAGTTTGCGGCATGACGTTGTGCCGCGCGGCGAAGTCGAGCATCTGGGCGATGGCGACCGGCGAACCGGTCGGCGATCCCGAAACGCTCTTCTGGCCGAAGATCATCGGAATGATGGCGATCGGCAGCGGCTCTTTCACCGCGCCGACGACGTGCATCCGCCCGTTCGGCGCGAGCGTGCCGATCAGTGCGTTCCAATCGAGGGGCACGTTCGCGGTCACGATCAACAGGTCGAACGTGCCGGCGAGTTTCCCGATCGCCGCCGAGTCGCGGCTGGAGACGACGTGCTGCGCACCGAAGCCGCGAGCCTCCTCGAACTTGCTTTCGCTCGACGTGAACGCGGTGACGTCGCAGCCGTAGGCTTTGGCGAACTTCACTCCCATGTGGCCGAGGCCGCCGATCCCCACGATGCCGACGCGGCTCGTCGGCTGGGCGTACATCACCAGCGGATTGAAGACCGTGATGCCGCCGCAGAGGAGCGGTCCGGAGTCGGCAAGATTCAAATTCTCCGGCAGCGGAATCGTCCACGACCAATGCGCGCGGACGCGGCTGGCGAACCCGCCGCGATGCCCGACGATCGTCGGCACCGCCTGGGCGCACAGATGCTGCCGGCCGGAAAGACATTGCGTGCAATACTGGCAACTGCCCGCGGTCCAGCCGACGCCGACGCGCTGACCGACGCTTACGCCTTTCGCCGCAGAACCGACGGCAGCGACGCGGCCGATGACTTCATGCCCCAGGATCGCGGGAAACTGTGAGAGATTCCATTCGTCTTTCAGCATCGAAAAATCGGAATGGCACAACCCGCAGTGCTCGACCGTGACTTCAATTTCTTCAGCGCCCAGCTCGCCGAGATCGACGGTTTGCTTCACCAACGGTTGATGGACGGCGGGCACGACCCAGGCGTCGACTTTGGACATGGCAATCTCCAAGATTCGGGGTGACCAACAATTGCAGAGGCATACCGCGGGCGCAGCAACATCTTACACCGAATTGGAAAAAACGCTGCGTGAACAGGTCGTCATGTCATCGACAGTCGTAGCACATATCGGGTGGCACGCCCTGAGGCTTTGGGAAGAGCGTGGTTTTTTGGTCATTCGCCCACGCCCTTCGAAGACTCAGGGCGTGCCACCCCATCCCAAGAGAAGCTCTACGACATCGCCGTGAACTTCAACCCCACGATGCCGGACAGGATCAGCAGCAGGAAAAAGACGCGGCCGGCGGTCAGCGGCTCGGCGAACAGGACGACGCCGAGGATCGCCGTGCCGAGCGCGCCGATGCCGGTCCAGAGGGCATACCCGGTGCCGATCGGGATCGTCCGCACGGCGAACGCGAGGAGCGTGACACTCGCGACCATCGCGGCGATGGTGAAGACACTCGGCCAGAACCGGGTGAAGCCGTGCGTCGATTTCAGACCGACGGCCCAGCCGATTTCCAAGAGGGACGCCGTGAAAAGATAGACCCATGCCATAACGCACCATGGCGTCTGTGGCAGGGGCGTCCCTACCGGGAGCCAACAGAAAACGTGGGGTCGTCCCGGCACGCTTAACTGGGGGTATCTTAGGCCGGATTGTGGGAAAGGCAAGGTCTGGTGGTGCCCAGTGTTATACTGCCGAGCATGGGTGATCCCTTGGCTCCCCGCCGTTCAGTATTTGCCGTGTGGCGCTGGCCTTGGTGGGCGTGGTGCGCCGTTCTCCCGTTGGTGCCCGTTTGCTGCGCGCTATTCTACCTGTCAGCGTATGTGATCTGCGTGGAGAGAGAGTTTTCCTGCAACGTGGAGAATCAGCGGGTCACTGTCTTTGCGGCGCCGGTGTATTCCTGCGAGGTCTATTTCCACCCGTCCTGGAAACTCAAAGTCCGAAGATTCTTCAGACCGGTCCAGGAACTGGATCGGAGCCTCCGTCCCAAGAAATGGAACCCGCAAACGAAAGAATTCAGCACCGAAGACAAAGAATGGACCTTTGTGGTCAACGGAGATCGCGGACAGACCTATACCGTCAAGCTCAAGAGACCGCCTTCAACTCCGACCACTGGTTCGCCGATGCTATGAGCTCCTATCAACTCTCGTCCTGTGGCCGGGTCTGGAGGCTTTGCGAAAGGCCCGGAATGTTGCGGCGCCGTGTAGGGAACGCCCTCTGTGGCGTCCCGGGAACGTTTCGCCCGCGTTAATTCTCACGGAACGGCACAGAGGCCGTTCCCTTGGATGAAAGTGTCGTGAAACGCTCGCCCCCTCACCCTAACCCTCTCCCCCGCGTCGGGGGCGAGGGGACCGGACAGAAGGCATCCGGAGGGGATCATGTTCCGCCGCTTGGCAAGCGGACGGTGACGGTGGTGCCGGCATTGGGTTTGGAGGCGATCGACACCTGGCCGCCGTGGGCGGCGACGATTTCGGAGACGATGCTCAGGCCCAGCCCCGTTCCCGTGCCGGCGTCGTGCGTGCGGGCCTGGTCGACGCGGTAGAAGCGTTCGAACAAGTGGGGTTGAGCGGCGGCGGGAATGCCCGGCCCGCGGTCCGAGACGATCAGCCACGCTTCGTGGTCCTGCGGATGGACGGCGACGAACACGTCTCCGTCCGAGACGTTGTATTGCAGGGCGTTCGTCACCAGATTCGTGATGACCTGCGACAAGCGGCTCGCATCGCCGACGAGCGGCGTGTGCTGCAACTGGGATGTCAGCCGGATCCGTTTTTCTCCGGCGAGGGGTTGCAGCCACTTGAGGACGGGCTTTACGACGTCCGCGAGATCGACCGATTCCTGGCGGAGTTCGAGCCGGCCGGAATCGGCGCGGGCCAGGAGCAAGAGATCGTCGATCAGCCGCTTCATCCGCTGCGCCGCCGACAAGCAGGTCTCCAACGCGAGCTGATATTCCTCCGGCGAGCGCGGCCGCGACAGCGTGTGCTCGGCCTGCGAGGTGATCACGGCGACCGGCGTCCGCAATTCGTGCGACGCATCCGCGGTGAATCGCGTCTGGCGGTGGAACGCGTCCTGCAAGCCGTCGAGCATGCGGTTGAAGACCCCTTCCAATTGCACCAGTTCTCGCGAGGCCCGATCGAGTTCCAACCGCTGGTCGAGGCGTTTGCTGGAAATCCGCTCCGCCGTGGCGGTCAGCCGTTCGATCGGCTGCGCGATTCGCCGCGACAGCCACCAGGCGCCGGCCCATCCGCCGAGCAGGCTCAGCGCCGCGAACGCCGCCAGCCACGCCAGCAGGCGATGCAAACCGTCGAATTCCTTCGCCAGCGGCCGGCCGATCAGCAGTTGGCCTCCGTCCGGCGTGGCGAGGATCACTTCCAGATGGGGGCCGTGCGTTCGCGCGGCGAACGGGCGCGGGCCGGAAGTCGGCGGCGGTTTTGACGCGGGGAGCGCGTGCGGCGGCAACGGATCGCTGCCGGCCAATTGCCGGCCCGCGGCATCCCAGACGGCGAAGTACGCGTGATCGCGGGGCGCCGGCCCGAAACGGTGCCGGTACGCCTGGGCAATCTCCAACGACGACTCGCCGCCGCGGGCCTGCCAATTTTGGATCAGCACCTGGGCGGCGCCGAGCAGATCGGCTTCCGCCTGACGGTACATGGCATACCGCATCAGCCCGTAGAGCGCGCCGCCGAACGCCAGCACGATGACGGCCACCAGCCCGACGTGCGATGCGATCAATTCGCTCCGCAGCGACCACGGCGGCCGCGCGACGGCGTTTGGCGGCGGCTCATGCGGGGATGACATAACCTTGGCCTCGCCGGGTTTCGATCACCTCCGGCCCGAGTTTCTTCCGCAAGTTCGAGACGTGGACGTCGAGCAGATTCGACAACGTCGCGTCCTGGTCGTCAAACAGATGATCGTACAGTTCCGACCGGCTGACGACGCGGCCGCGATGCAGCAGCAAGAATTCCAGCAGGGAAAATTCGCGGGCCGTCAGCGGAATCGGCTCGTCTCCGCGAGTGACGGTGCGAGACCGCAAATCGACTTCCAGGTCTCCCACCGGAATTTTCGAAACGGCCTGGCCGGCCGACCGGCGAATCACCGACCGCAGCCGCGCCAGGAGTTCGGCGCGCTCGAACGGCTTGACGAGATAATCGTCGGCGCCGAGATCCAGCCCCAACACGCGGTCGGACAACGCGTCCCGCGCGGAGAGAATTAGCACGGGAGTTTTGTGCGTCATGCGAAACTCGTCGAGCAAGTCCCAGCCGTCGATTTTGGGCAGCATCAAGTCGAGCACGATGGCGTCGTAGGGCGTCATCTGGGCTTTCAGCAACCCGTCTTCGCCGTCTGCCGCCGCATCGACGGCGTAGCCGTCTTCCGTCAGCATCGCCGCGACAATCCGCCGCAGATCGGCTTGATCTTCGATCACCAGGATACGCATGGGAGGTTCTCGCGGTTTCAGAGATCCATCGGTTGGGTGGCACGCCCTGAGTCTTCGAAGGGCGTGGTCAGGGACAAAAGGCCACGCCCTTCGCAAAGCCTCTGTGACGTGCCACCCAATCATCAACTTTGCCAATGAGGACGTTACACCGACGTTTTACTTCGCGGCGGCTTGCGCTTCGATCAAGCGGCGCAACTCTCTCAGTTCTTTCAGGATTTCCTCGTACGGCAGCGGGCCGGCTTCGCGACCCCGCGGCGGCGCGGCGTGGCGGAGATGCGGCGGAACCGGCGGGCCGGCCGGTTCATCGCGCTCCAACGTTTGACCCGATGCGGCGACGATGCGGTCCGCATGCAGATGGACGTCGCCGCGCGGCGTCACGTGGCGGCGGCCCTCGACGCGGACCTCCTCGCCGGCCTGAGCGAATTTCTGCAAGGCGTCCCCTTGATGCGGCGGCAATTTGACTTCGGTGCCGTCTTTCAGCAGGAACCCGTCGACGTCGCCGTGCGGATTAGCGACGAATTCCACGATCACGCCGTTCGCCGTCATCGGTTCTTCACGGCCGAATCGAGCCAGCGGACCGCGCGGGCGCGGCGGCGGCGCGTCGATCTTGATCGTTTCACCTCCGCGGGTAATTTGCGTCGCCTCGAACACCGTTTCGCCGCGCGGCCGCGTTTCCTTCCGGCCGGTGACTTCGATGTCATCGCCGGGCTGCACGAGGCGGACGACGTCGGCACTTTGATGCGGCGGAAAATGGACTTCGGATCCATCTTCCAATTGCAGCCCGTCGACGTCGTCGTGGCGATTCTTCGTCCACTCCTTCACGCGGCCCGACAGCTTGGACGTCGGCCGTAAGATTTCACGCACGCCCGGCAAGTCCTGTCCCGTCACCAGCGAAAACGCCCCCAATAAACCGGCCAATCCCAAAGCCGCGGCCAAACTGCGTTTCGTCCATTTTGCGGTGTTCATGATCAAAGGCTCCTGCGTTCGGAAGCCCGGTCCCGGCCAATTGCGGCCGAAGAGTTCCCGGGCTTCACTCTGCAGGCAGTCTACGCGCGGCCACCTTAAGGGAAGATGAACGTGGCGGGAGCGAAGGGACCGGTAGCGAGTTTTGTAGGGTGGGCTGTGCCCACCAATTGGGCCTCGGATTAAAAGGTGGTGGACACAGCCCACCCTACGCGCCGAAGATCATGCGCAGCAGATCATCGGCTTGGTGGTAATCCGGGATGACGATATCCGCGCCGACGCCGGCCAGGCGGTCGCGTTTCCATTGGTCGACGCGGCCGGAGCCGTTGTGGGCTTCGTCGCTGGCGACGGCGACGGCGAGGCCGCCGACTTCCTTCGTGTTCTGGATCTCCACGTACCCGTCGCCGAACGCCAGGAGATGCGCGCCCTGGATCTTGTTCTCGGCGAGAATGCGGTCGATGACCATCTTCTTGGAGAACGACTGGTAGTTGTCGACGGCGCCGTAAATCCGGCCGTGGAAGTAGCGCGAGACGTCGAGCAAGTCGGCTTCGCGTTTCACGAACTGCTCGTCGGTGCCGCTGGCGAGATGCAGCTTCAGTCCGCGGGCTTCGAGCGACTCCAGCAGATGCCGGCCGCCAAAGACGATGAGATCGTCGGGGGGAATCGCGCCGTCGCGGAGTCCGTCGAGGCGGTATTGAATCCGCTCGTCGAGCCGGCGGAGATATTCGTGCTTGTACCACAGCGGTTCTTCGGGCTGGCCGCCGCGGTCCTGAATGCGTTCGGCGAGCTGGATCATCTGGTAGATCGTCTGCTTGCCGTTGAGCCGCATGATGTCGTCGACGATCATCCGCCGCAGGTCTTCGAGCGATTCGCCCTTTTGTTTCGGCAGGACTTCCTCGAAGAGGGCCGTCATGACGACCGGCCAGCCTTCGCGGACGAGCGACAACGTGCCGTCGAAATCGAACAGGACGTGCTCGATGTCGGGCCGCGGGGGGAACGGGTGGAGAATTTCAATGGGGGCCGGACTGCCGTGATCCATTCGCCGGAGGCCTTTCGGTTGCAAGTCGCGCTGGGGAGTGGATTGTAATCAAATTCCAGGAGCGTGACGAACGCAGAAGAATCCAGCAGGTTTGCCACGGATCAACACGGATAAACACGGAGAAGGCAAGAGGTCAAACTCCAGACAAAAACAACTGGAAAATCTGCGTCCCTCTGCGAAATCTGCGGATAAACTGCCTTTCAACAAAAGCGTTGAGCGGTTCCTATCGCGAGGATCGAGATGGCGACGGCGAATTGGCTTTTCTGGGCGTTGTTGTCCGCGGTGTTCGCGGCGTTGACGGCGATCTTCGCGAAGATCGGCGTGCGCGGCGTCGATGCGGATCTGGCGACGCTGATTCGCACGGCGTTCATTTTCGTTGTGCTGGGAGCGTTCGTCGGCGCGACCGGCAAATGGAACAATCCATTCTTGTTGCCGCGGCAGACGTGGGTGTTTCTGGGACTCTCAGCGCTGGCGACGGGGGCGTCGTGGGTCTGCTATTTCCGCGCGCTGCAATTGGGGGACGCGTCGAAGGTCGCGCCGGTGGACAAGTTCAGCGTCGTTCTTGTGGCGTTGCTGGCGTTCGCGCTGTTGGGCGAACGGCCGTCGCCGAGGGAATGGATGGGGATTGCGCTGATCGCGGCGGGGGTCGTTGTGTTGGCGGTGAAGACGTAGGGGCGCTGCGAGGGCAAAATTCAAAGATGAAAGCGATGGGAACGCTGGGCTGCGCCGCGCGGACGACGCGGAGGCGCGCGGACTAGAAAGCCGAAGTCTGATTTCTGGTTTTCTCCGCGTACTTCCGCGGGCTTCGGGCCAGCGTCCTTCCGCGTTCCGTTTTCGGATCAGAAAGATCAGACCAGTTCCGCCATCGGGCGGTGATCGCCGACGAGGTATTGCGGGCGGCCGGCGAGGTCGCTGAATTGCGTCGTGGCGACGTCGATGCCGAGGCGCTCGTACAACGTCGCAAAGACTTCGCGGAAGTGGACGGGGCGCGTCTGCGGCTCTTCGGCCCAGCGCGTCGTCGAGCCGATGACCTGTCCGCACTTCAGACCGCCGCCGGCGAGCAAGCCGCCACCGACGCGCGGCCAGTGATCGCGGCCGGCGTTGCCGTTGATCCGCGGCGTGCGGCCGAATTCTCCCCAAGTCACGACGGCGACGTCGTCGAGCAGGCCGCGTTCGTCCAAATCTTGAATCAGCGCCGACAAACCGAGATCGAGCAGCGGCAACGTGCCGCGGGCCAGCGAAAAATTGTCGCGATGCCAGTCCCAGTTGAAATCGCCCTTAAGCATGCGGCCGAACGGCCAGCGGGTGAACGCCAGCGTAACGCAGCGGGCGCCGGCTTCGATGAGCCGCCGGGCGAGCAGGAATTGATCGAGGAGCGTCTTTCCTTCGCGTTCCTGCGGAAAGGCGTGGTCGAGACCGTAGCGGCGATAGATCGTGGAATCTTCCTGGCTGAGATCGAGGGCCGCGGCGAGACGATTCGAGGTTAGCACGTCGAACGCCTGGCTCTGGAATTCGGTCAAACCGTCGCGCAGGCCGATGCGGTCGGCGTGGACACGGAAACGGTCGAAACTATCGAGCAGCGCCCGGCGGTTGCCGAGCTGCGACAGATCAACGCCGTTCAGCGTGATGTTGCGGCGATCGACGGCGGCGACTTCGAATCCTGCGTGGGCCGAGCCGAGGAATCCCGGTTGGCCGGGCGGCGTCCGCAAGATGAAGCGGGCGTCGACGTCGATCGGCGTCAGATCGACACACGGCGGCACGCCGGAAACGCGCGGGCCGAACTGTTTCGAGAGAATCGCACCAAGCGACGGCCAATCGCCCGGCGGGAAGCCAGGGACGAGCGGCGACGATTCCATCTCCGGATGCGATTCCCACCCGGTCGAACACCAGTGCGTATTGTGATCGTCGTGGAAGCCGACGAGCGAGCGGAGAAACGTCAACTTGTCCGCGAGTTTGGCGAGCCGCGGCATCAATTCGCAGATTTCGATGCCGGAGACATTCGTGGCAATCGGTTGGAACTCGCCGCGAATTTCGGGGGGAGCCTCCGGCTTGAGATCGTACAT
>CAZDGB010000048.1:0-2536 GCA_964504645.1 uncultured Planctomycetaceae bacterium
TCCCCCTCATCCGGCCTTCGGCCACCTTCTCCCTCCAGGGGAGAAGGGAAAACAACCAAAGGCGACGACACCCAGTCCTTTGATCTCTGCGTTTTTATCTGCGTCAATCTGCGAAATCTGCGGATAACTCTTCTGCATTTTTCCCAACGTTCAGCTTTGAGATTCGGAACATCAGCATGGCGAAGCGGCGAATTGGCGTGTGGTTGATCGGGGCGTGGGGCGGCGTGGCGACGACCGCCGTCGTCGGGTTGATGGCGTTGAAGCGGGGGTTGACCGGAACCACAGCGCTGGTGAGTTCGCTGCCGCCGTTCGACAAGCTCGACCTCGTCGGCTGGGATGAAATCGTCCTCGGCGGGCATGAAATCCGCGAGACGACAGCGCTCGTCGAAGCGAAACAACTGCTGGAAAAATCGCATGTCTTCCAGCCGCATCTGCTCGCGCAGCTCGAAGCGGACCTCGCGGCGTTCGACAAGAACGTGCGACCGGGAACGCTGATCAACGTCGGCCCGACGATCACCTCTCTGGCGGGTCCGCAGGCCCTTAAGTTCCAAAACGAATCGGCTTCCGCGGCAATCGCGCGGCTGGCTGCCGACATCGCCGACTTCCAGCAGCGGGAAAAACTCGACCGTGTGATCGTCGTCAATGTTTCCTCCACCGAGCCGCCGCCGGACGAGATCGTCCACAAACTGTCGTGGGCGGAACTGTCGCAGAAACTGGATCAGCCGGGACCGGGAATTCTGCCGGCGAGTTCGCTCTACGCGATCGCCGCGCTGCGGACGAAGTCGCCGTTCGTGAATTTCACGCCCTCGGTCGGGACCGATTGTCCGTCGCTCAAGGAATACGCGAAACAGCAGGGCGTGGTGCACGTCGGCCGCGACGGCAAGACGGGCGAGACGCTGATGAAGGCCGTCCTGGCCCCGATGTTCGCCGCCCGCAACTTGAATGTGATGAGTTGGGTCGGGCACAACATCTTCGGCAACCTCGACGGCAAGGTCCTCGACGACCCGGTTAACAAGGCGAACAAGGTCCGCTCGAAGGATCATCTCCTCACGGAAATCCTCGGTTACAAGCCGCAGACGCTCGTCTCCATCGAATACATCGAATCGATGGGCGACTGGAAGACGGCATGGGACCACATTCACTTTCAGGGCTTCCTCGGCACGCCGATGGTGCTGCAGTTCATCTGGCAAGGCTGCGATTCGCTGCTCGCCGCGCCGCTGGTGATCGACCTGATCCGTTTGACCGAACGCGAAGCCCGCCGCGGCAAGTCGGGCGTGATGAGCCATCTGGCGTCGTTCTTCAAAAGCCCGATGGAATGCGACGAACCGGCGTTCGCGTACCAGTTCCAGCAGTTGACGCAATGGGCGGAGACGGTCGCCGCGGAGAAGTGAATTCGGAGGTCGGGTTTGCCGAGTCTGCGAGGCGAACCGGTTCGAGAAGGCGGAAGGGCGAAGTCGGAAGGCGGAAGTATCAGGCGTGCGTTCCAGTCTTTACTTCCGCCTTCCCGCTTCCGACTTCAGCCTTCAAAAATGGTTCGCCTCGTCAAAGCCCTCGGCAAACCTGACACTTTGCCTGCGGCATAGTTGCCGATCGTCCGGTGCGAAGCCATCATAGAGTTTCTTGTTCTTGATCCCTCATCGAATCCACGGGAGTTGAGTCACTATGTCGGGCTGTCGGCGGAGTTTCTGTGGTTGGTTGGTGGTGTTGTTCGTCGGCTGCGATATCTTGCCCCCGCCGCCGCCGCCGAAGATGCGCACGGCTCCGCCGGTGAGCCCCCAGGTGGCAGTGGATCCCAAATTGTCGCCGCGGCCGCATTCGGGGCCGGGGCATTTCCGCGTGAAGTTTGAAACGACGAAGGGAGACTTTGTCGTCGAAGTCCACCGCGAATGGGCGCCGAACGGGGCGGATCGCTTCAAGCAGCTTGTCGAAGAAGGCTTCTATGACGGCTGCAAATTCTTTCGCGTGCTGCCCAACTTCGTCGTGCAATGGGGCATGAACGGCGACCCGGCCGTCAACGCCAAGTATCAGCACAACAAGATCCCGGACGATAAACGGGCCGTGGCGAACACGCGCGGCACCCTTGTCTTCGCCACCTCCGGCCCGGATTCCCGCACGTCGCAACTGTTCGTCAACATGAAGGACAATGCGAGCCTCGATGCCCAGAACTTCGCGCCGTTCGCCAAAGTCGTCGAAGGCATGGAAGAAGTGATCGGCAAACTGAACGACGAATACGGCGACGAGATCACCGAACTACAGGGAACGATTGCCCAGGTTGGAAACGTGTTCCTCGACGAACGCTTCCCGAATCTCGACCACATCATCAAAGCCACGATTGTCGATCCGAGCGACAAGCCGGCTGCGAAGGTTGAATCGAAAGACGAAAAGACCGAAGCCGAACCGGCGCAGGAAACCAAGGGCGGCGAAGCGGCGGAAAAAACCGATGGCGCGGAATCGAAGAATCAGTAATCAGTCGCGAGAAATCCGGTTCGGCGGGGGGGGGCATGGCGAAGGGGGACCCCCCCCCACAGGCGCGTTT
>CAZDGB010000048.1:2546-28866 GCA_964504645.1 uncultured Planctomycetaceae bacterium
GTCGCGAGCACTCCGGTTCGGCGCGGGTCTCCTGACGTCAGGAGACCCGCGCCGAACGGAGTCTTTTCAAAGGTGAAATCGGAACGCGGAACGACGCTGGCCGGAAGCCCGCGGAAAGACGCCGACAAAACCGTTGAGCCGTCTTTCCCTGCTGATCCGCGCGCTTCCGCGTCGTCCGTGTGGCGCAGCCCCGCGTGCTCGCCTGCTGCGATCATAAGAAAAGAAATCAATAATCCTGCCGCGTCTGGTGGAACAGGGCTTTCTTTTCGCCCGGCAGAGTGAAGTCGAAGCCGCAGCGGCGGAAGAAGTCTTCGCTCGAAGTGATCACCATCACCTCAAATACGCGGCGGGCGCGGGCCAGGTTCATGCAGGCGTCGACCAGTTGCCGGCCGATGCCCCGGCCTTGGAACTCCGTCGTGACGGCGAGGCTCCGCAGCTCGGCGAGCTTCGCCGAATAGATCTCCAGCGCGGCGAAGCCGACGATCTTTCCGTCCGCCGTCGCGATGAAGCCGGTGTTGACAAGCTCGGCCAGTTCATCCTGGGTGCGCGGCAGCAGCTTCCCCGCGCCGACGAACGGCTCGATGAACCGCGTCAAATCGTCCAGATCGCCCCGCGCCGCCGGGCGAATTTCGATGAAGGGGGACTCGTTGGTCGGTTCCATCCACTGGCTTTCAGAAGGCGGAAGTCGGAAGTGAGAAGGCGGAAGTAAGACAGGTATCCCATTTTTCACTTCCGCCTTCCGACTTCGAACTTCCGCCTCTCCTCAATGACTCGGCAAACCTTACATTGCTGGCTACGATACGTGCCTGTCGAATACGGAGCAAGTTGACCGCACGGGAAAGCCTCTCGATGAGCACCGCCGCCGCCAAAACCTCGCCGCTGATTCTTGCCCGTTTGTGCGTGATGATGTTCATTCAGTATGGCGTGTGGAGCTTCTGGCTGACGACGATGGGGAAGTACCTCAGCACCGGGCTGAAGTTCGAAGGGGACAAGATCGGGCTGGCGTACTCCACCACCGGTTGGGGAGCCATCGCGGCGCCGTTTCTCGTCGGCATGATCGCCGACCGCTTCTGCCCCGCGCAAGTCATGCTGGGCCTGCTGCATTTGATGACGGCGGCCCTGTTGTGGACGCTGACGGGCGTCACGGATCCGATCCAGTTCTTCCTCGTGCTGCTCGGCGCGATGCTGTGCTACATGCCGACGCTGGCCCTCGCCAACTCCATCGGATTCGAGCACGTGAAAAATCCGCAGTACGACTTTCCGTTCATCCGCACGTTTTCGCCGATGGGCTGGATCGTCGCGGGCCTCGTCGTCGGGAGCTTGCCGTCGCAGGTGCCGTCGTGGTTCGGCGGGCTGACCGACATCGAAGCGACGGCCATTCCGTTCAAGCTCTCGGCGTTGTTCTCCGCGCTGATGGGGTTGTATGCGTTCACGCTGCCGCACACGCCGCCGAAATCGCTCGGCCAGAAGGTGACGTTCGCCGACATCGCCGGGCTGAAGACGTTGTCGCTGATGAAGGACCCGTCGTTTGCCGTGTTCGTCGTCTGCTCGCTTTTGTTGTGCATTCCGACGTCGTTCTATTTCCAGTCGGCGGCGCTGTTCTTTACGCAGAAGGGGATGGAGCAAGTCGCCAGCAAGATGGTGCTGGCGCAAGTCTCCGACGTGGTGTTTCTGGCGATCATGCCGTTCTGCCTGCGGCGGCTGGGCATCAAGGGGATCATCCTGACGGGACTCGGCGCGTGGGTGGTCCGCTACATTCTGTTTGCCATCGGGGCGTCGCATCCGGACGTTGCGCCGCGCGCGGACGGAGCGACCCAAGCCATCGCCGACTTTGCCGCCGTGACGAGCCATCTCGTGCACGACGTGCAGGAATATTGGCTGTTCTACATCGGCATCCTGCTGCACGGCATGTGCTACGACTTCTTCTTCCTCGCCGGGCAGATTTACGTCGATCAGCGGGCTCCGCGCGAAGTCCGCGCGAACGCCCAGGGCTTCATCGCGCTGGTCACGCTCGGCCTGGGGATGACGATCGGCAACATTCTGAACGGCTACGTCACGAACTGGGTGACGACGGAAACGGTGAATTCCGCCGGCGAGACGATCAAAACGATCGACTGGCGGACGCTGTGGCTGGTCCCCGCCGCCATCGCCGGCGCCGTCGGCGTGCTCTTCCTGGCGCTGTTCCACGAATCGAAAACCGAGCCGGTGCCCGACGCCATCGCCGAAGGCGAAGCGTTCGTCTGACTCTCGCCGCACGATGAAGTTCAGTTTAGCAAAGACGCTATCCGCAGATTTCGCAGATGGCCGCAGATTTAAGGCAAGAAAAGGGTTGGCCGCAAAGAGTCGCAATAGGCTCAAACAATCTGGATTTTGCTAAAAGAGATCGGTCTTCAAATCTGCGGCCAGCTGCGAAATCTGCGGATCCTATCTCTATGCCTTTCAAACTCCTACCTACCCTCCCTGCATGACCCTTACCGCACGATTGGCTGAAGCGCTGGAGCGGAACGAATTTATTCTGCTCGTGTTGAGCCGCGCGCTGTCGCCGTCGGCGGCGTCGCACAAAGTCACCGCGCGGCCCGTCGATTTGAAGGAAGGCCGCCGCTATCAGTGGATCACGCGGGCCGGCAGCCAGGAACGGCACGAAAATCTGACGGTCGACGCCTTCCTCGAACGGACGGGCCAGGCGTTCGGCACGGCGTTCGGTGATGCGCATCTCTACACCAAGCACGCCGACCTCACGGCCCGCACGAGCGGCGGCAAAGTGAAGTGGAAGACGAAGCCGCCGACGAAGGCCGACACGAAAGTCGCCGCCCACAATCGCGAGAAGGAGTACCTGCTGCCGGCCGGCAAGCCGTGCGCGTTTCTGGCGGAGATCGGTGTGATGACGCCGTCCGGCCAGGTGCGGGCCACAATGTCGGCGAAGTTCCGGCAGATCAACCGCTATCTGGAATTCGTGGCCGATATCCTGCCGCATCTGCCGAGCGACCGGCCGATCCGCGTCGTCGATTTCGGCTGCGGGAAGAGTTACCTCACGTTCGCGCTGCATCACTTTCTGACCGTCGTGCACGGCCGCAGCGCGCGCATCACCGGGTTGGACTTGAAGCAGGACGTCATCGCCGACTGCGCTGCGATTTCGCAGCGCCTGAATTGCGAGGGGCTCGAATTCCGCGCCGGCGATATCGCCTCGTATCAGGCCGACGGACCGGTCGATCTGGCGATTTCGCTGCACGCCTGCGACACGGCGACGGATGACGCCCTCGCCGCCGCGATCGCCTGGAACTGCCGCGTGATTTTCGCCGTGCCGTGCTGCCAGCACGAGATCCATCAGCGGTTGAAGCCGGCGTCGATTCCCGGGTTGACCGATTTCGGCCTGATCCGCGAGCGGTTCGCTGCGCTCGCCACCGACGCGCTGCGGGCCCAGTTTCTGGAAGCCGCCGGCTACAAGACCCAGGTGCTGGAGTTCATCGACCTGGAACACACTCCGAAGAATATTTTGATTCGCGCCGTGCGGCGCACGGAAGCGGAGGACTCCGCCCGGTCCGCAGCGCGCGAGAAAATCGCCAGCCTAAAATCACTGCTGGGCATCGCGACGTGGCGGCTGGAGTCCTCGGGATCGGCGCCGCCTTAAAAGCCGTCTCTCGCAAAGCCGCGAAGACGCCAAGAGTCGCAAAGCAGAAAACGGGTTTCGCACAGAGACACAGAGGGCACAGAGAGAAGACCTGAATGCTTTTCTATCCTCTGTGCCCTCTGTGTCTCTGTGCGAAAATCTACTGAATTCTCTTCTCTGCGCCCCTTGGAGTCTTCGCGCCTTGGCGAGAGACGGCTTTCTTTTACTGCGTCTGCCCCTCGGTCAGTTTCATGAACGCCGTCTCCATGTCCATCACTTCCGGTTGGAACATGCGGATGCGGACGCCGGCGGCGTGGATGAAATCGTGCAGGTCTTCCACCTCCAACTGGCTTTCGTCGATGCGGATCGACAGCCGGTCGGGATGCGGCTCGACGTTCGTCACGCCGGGGAACGCCCGCAGGCTCTCCACGAGTTGCTCGGTCTGTTCCGAGACCTGGACGTGGACGATCTTCAGAATGCCGAGGTGCTTGTAGATTTCGGCGACCGAGCCCTGCGCGACCATGCGGCCGGCTTCGATGATGCCGATCCGGGTGCAAAGCTGCGCCAGTTCGTGCAGGATGTGGCTGGAAATGACGATCGTCTTGCCCATTTCCTTGAGGGCTTTCAGCAATTCGCGCATTTCGATTCGCGCCCGGGGATCGAGGCCCGACGCCGGCTCGTCGAGCAACAGCACGGCGGGATCATGTAGCAGGACGCGGGCCAGCGACAGCCGTTGTTTCATGCCGCGCGACAGGGAATCGACCGGCGAATCGATCTTGTGCGTCAGGTCGGTCAGTTGCAGCACGTCGTCGACGACGGCTTTGCGCCGCGAGTAGGGGAGCTTGTACGCCGCGGCGAAGAAGTGGAGATACTCGCGGGCGGTAAGGTCGTCGTAGACGCCGAAGAAGTCGGGGACGTAGCCGATCTTCTCGCGGACTTCCTGCGGATGCCGACGAACACTGAGTCCGGAGACGTGGACGTACCCGTCGAACTGCGGCTGCAGCGTGGCAAGGACGCGGATCGTCGACGATTTGCCGGCGCCGTTCGGGCCGATGAAGCCGAAGACTTCGCCGGGGGGAATTTCCAGATGGATGCCGCGCACGGCGGTGAACTTGCCGTAGCGAATCCAGAGATTATTGACCGAGACCGCGAGATTGGCGACCGATGGCCGCACGCGGAGCGGCGAATCCTCCGCGTGGAACAGCGACGCCTCGGGCGGCTCCGCGGCGGGATCGGGGATGCTTTCGAACATAGAGGCGGCTTTCGTCCATCGTAGAGCAGGCGGCTCGCCTGCGAATTTTCCCAAGCAAATGCACAGGCGAGCCGCCTGTGCTACGGCGTTCTCCCTCCCGGCGCGGCGAGTTGTTTCACGCGGAGCGACGGCGTCGGCGGCTGGCGTTCGAGTTGCGGGAACGTTTGATCCAAGGCGCGCTGCAGCGCCGCGTCGTCGCGTGCTCCCGCCGCGTAGTCGTACGGCTTGCGGTAGACGACGACGTTGTCGCCGTCGGGGACCATGATCACCAGCCACCAGCGGTCGTAGTCGCCGAGGACGGTGACCGGCAGGTCATCCAGCGTCCGTCCGCCGCGCGGCGAGTTCGACGACACGACCGGCGCCGCCCCGCGGGGATAGGTCGCCGACAGCCGTTCCAGGATATTCGTTTGCGGCAGATGGCGATGCTGCGCGGAGATCGGAATGCCTTGCTGCTGCATCTGCTGCCACTGCAACTGGAGTTGTTGCTGCTGAAGCGCGCGGTAGTCGGGCCGGTGAAACCGCTGGGGTGAATACGCCGGCGCCGGTTCCGACGTCCACGTGCCGCCCACGATGGGCAGCACCAGCAGATTAGCGCGCGGCCCGAAGACGGCGCGGACCTTCGGCAACAGGTTCTGGGCTTCGGCGCCGATGAGCGTCGATTGCGTTAGCGTGGCGGGAATGCCGAGCGCGTCCCAGTCGATCGGCTTGGCATCCGCCGGAGGACCGATGGAGAACTTGCGGTTGAGTTGCGGCCGCCATTGCCGGACATCCTGATGCACCTTGTAGCGCATCGGCACGCGGCCTTCGACGGAACCGGCTTCCGACGTGGCCCCCAGCGATTGCCGGGGATTGAAGTTGTACGGGTCGACGACGCCCCCCGTCAGCAGCGGTTGGAACAGAGCCCCTTGCACGTCGCTGACGACTTGCCGCGTCGCCGAGGCAAAGATCAGCTCGAAGCGGTTCGTGCGGACGATTTTCCCGTCGGGGCCGACGTCGTGGATCACCATCGCTCGCCGCGATTCGGACGTAGAAAGATATGCGTTGGTGATCAGCATCGTCAGGCCGGTCATCGCGACGATCGTGCAGGGAAACGTGATCCAGGTCCATTTCCGCCGCTTGAGCCAGCCGAGCAGAAAATAATCGGCCGGGCCGATCATCAGCACGAGGCTCGCCATCACGAGCGTGATCACCCACAGCGGCACGAGCTGCATCTCGGGGGGTTTCAAGAGGTCCATCAATTCGACGAACGGCGCGTTCAGCGCCGCCATACCATCCTGATAGTCGAAATTCCGCAGCGCCCCCGAGGCGACCGCCTGTGCGAGGCGCGCCTCGCTTGCGGCCCCTTGATAGAACGGACGCAGCTTCCACAACCGGTCGACCGATGCGCGCCACTCTTCGGGATGCTGATCGAAATCCGCCTGGTCGCGGTGAAGGATTACCGTCCCCAGGCCGGCTTGAAAATGCAGGCCGATCCGTTCGCCGAAGTAGAGGTCCAGCGGCAGTCGCCGGCCGGTGTCGAGCGAAAAGACCAGCTTCCGCGGGTCCTCGGCGGCGAGGCGATTCAGAAAATCGACGTGCGACGGTTCCAACTGGCCGGCCGGTTCGAGAAACAGGCTGCCGCCGGCCCGCGCCCATTTCTCCAGCGCCTCGCATTGCGCCGGCCGCAAAAGCGGGAACGCTTCGCCGGGGATGACGACGACTTCGAACTGGCAGTACGACAGCGAGTCTTGCGGCAACTCCTCGGCCCGCAAGTAGCTGATCACCGTGATCGCGTGGTCTTTGACCTCTTCCGGCAGCAACGATTCGAACCGCAGCCGATCGACGAGCTCATCGCGCCGCGAGGCCTTGCGCCGCGTGAGATTGGTCTGGGCGAGGAGCAGCGGAAACTTCTGGGCGCGGCGCAGCGAGGTTCGCAAACGCTGTTGCGGCAACGGGACGATCCCCTGTTTGGTGTGCAGCCGCAGATCGACCAGGATTTCGTCGACGCTGTCGTTCCAGGTCATCGGCGGCAAGACGATACGGACTTTCTGATCCGCGCCGGAGAACACGAGTTCGTCCGTGAGAACGCTGCCCAAATATTGTCCGAAACCGGTGACGATCAGTTGCAGCCGGCCTTCCACCAGGCCGGTTCCGTACACCGACGCGACCCATTCGGTCATCGTCGGCCGGTCGCTGACCATCGCCGGCATCGTCGGCGCGGGGTCGAAGGACAGGCGGCTGGTTTGCGCGGGGAGCGTCGGCGGGAACAGGAGCAACAGGCAGATCAAGAGAACGGCATGTTGTCCCCAGCCCCCCGCACAAAAGTCCCCTCGCCCTCGCCCCGGGGGAGAGGGGCAGGGGAGAGGGGGCGAGCGCTTCAGGGCGCCTTCATCTTGGGAATCATGGCAGCGGGTGGCCGGGGCTGGACCGACCAACGGGAGGGAAGCCCCGGTGATCAGTGTCAAAGACCGGGGCTTCGCCGCAGCGGCTCCAGCCCCGGCCACCCCGTGAAAGCAACGATTTGATGAACCGAGCCGCGCGACAGTTCGCCCCCTCTCCCTAGCCCTCTCCCCCGGGGCGGGGGCGAGGGGACCGGACACAGGCCAATCGTTCATATCGGCACTCCTGACGGGCGGCGTTGGAAGTACCACCACTCCACCAAGAGGAGCACCAGGCCCGCGAGCGCCAGCCAGCTCCAGAGCGGCGTGTCGCTTTTCACCATCGGCGCTTCGGCCGAAACGGCGACTTCCGGGAACTGCAATTTCTCGACCGACGCCAGCGTCGTTTCGCTCGCGGAGAGCAGGCTGACGCCGAACGAGCCGACCGTCGTGCCGCCGTGCGTCACGGTGTAGCGTCCCACGACGGGGGCCGGCACGCCGGACAGCACTCCGAGCTTGTCGCTGACCATCGACTCCGACGTTTGCGGTCCCGTAATGTGATAGCTCGACTCCGGCTCGCCCCGCAGCGGCGGCAGCACCCCGGTTGGCAAGCCGCGCGATTCCGACAGCGCCGACGACTGCAGCGCGATCTGCACGGCGTTGCTGATCAGAATCGGAAACCCGACGCGGTACGGCAGGCTCGAACGGTCCGTGTGAAACAGCAGAAAGTAATCGAGCTTGCCGTCGCCCGGCTTTTCGAGAATCAGTGGGCCGGTGCGGCCTTGCGCCAGGATTTCGTATCCGGCCAGTTCATAGTCCCGTTCGCCGACGTCGGGCTGCGACAGGGGATTGTCGGCGATCTGCACGTCGAACAACTGCACGTGCTGCAACAGCGGGGCCGTCCGCGTCCAGTCGACGACTTCCGCCAGACCGGTTTCCACCGTAACGAGCGCGGCGAGATCGTCGGGAATGACGCCGACGTGCACCGTCACCGCGGCCTCCGGTCCAGCCGGCTCAACTTGATCGGTGAACCGCAGATCGACTTTCGCCGGCGTGTTCCCCGCGTCGCCCGGAAACAGGTCGATGTCCTCGAGCGCCCGCAACGCATGCCGATAGGCTTTCAGCTCGGGCGGGCAGAACACCGTCAGCGGCCGCGGCTCCGGCAGATCGAGATACGCCGTGTTGTCGACGGCGAGCGAATCGAACTCGTCCGATTTGATCTTCAATTCCAGCGACACGGCCTGCGCGGTGTTGAGGCGGAAAACAAGTCGCTCCGCTTTGCCCGCCGCGACAACGGCGGTCTCATGCCCGACGACCTGGCCGTCCTGCAGCAGGTCGACTTCGACGGAGCCTTTGGCCCGTTCCGATCCTTCGAGCCGCGCGAAGACTTCCCAGCCGGTGGAGGTGCGGCGGGCGTTGAAATCGGTGATGCCGACGTTCGTGCCCGGCTCGCGCAGCCGCTGGTAGTTGAGCTTGAACGGCAACTCGAAGTCGATCTGCGCGGGGACGTTGCCGTCCGACAGGAACAGGACCGATTCGATCCGCACCGTGCGGGCCATCGCCTGGGCCATCCGCAAGCCGTCTTCCAGCCGGCTTGGCACCTGCGACACCGCCAATTGGTCGAGCGCCTCGTGCAGCAGGCGCTTGTTGTCGGTGAAGTCGGTGAGCCGCCGGGCCGAGGAATGCACGGCGATGAGCGCGATCCGCTGGCTGGGGAGCAAGTTGTCGATCAGCCCGCGGACTTTCTGCTTCGCCTCGTCGAGCCGCGACTGCCCGCCGGCGGAATCGAGGGCCGCCATGCTCGCCGAGCAGTCGATGAGAATCGGCAGGTAGTCCGCCGATTTCGCACCGCTCGCCCAGAAGGGCTGCATCGCCGCGAGAGCCAGCGACGTCAGCAACAGAATCTGGAACAAGAGCAGCAGGTTCCGCTTGAACCGCTGAAACGGCGAATTGACGCGCTGATCGTTGATCACCTGCCGCCACAGCGCCAGCGAAGGAATCTCCATCCGCGGCCGCCGCAACTTGAGGAAATAAAAAATGATCAACGGCGCCAATAAAGCGAAGAGCCACGCGTTGATCAGGGAGGAGAAACCGAGGAAAGACATAAGAGGCTATCCGCAGATTTCGCAGAGGGACGCAGATTAAGACCGAAGCGCTTGGGGTAAAAGCAATCTCAATCCTTTTCAGGAAACAGGCTTTGGCACGGAAGCTTTTGCGGAAAGGACCATTCGTCTGTATTGCAGGCTTGATCTTCCAAAGTTGATGAGCAGGCCACGCTCATATCCGGTGGCTTTGAGATAGTTCAGCAATTGCGCCTCTTCCCGGCCGGTGACGTCCGGCAGAGCTTTCAGTTCCACGACGACTGCTTCGTAACACAGAAAATCCGCAAAATAGTGAGTCTCCAGAGTTCGATCTCGATACTTGATGCGCAACTGGACTTCGTCTCTGGCCGGAATAATTCTCTCTTCCAACTCGATCTTCATCGCTTCCTGATAAACCGGCTCCAGGAACCCCGGTCCCAATTCCGTATGGACCGCCATCGCCGCTCCGATGATGGCATAGGTTTGAGGATCTGCTGGTTCATTCATTTCACTCATCTTTTCCGCCTTCCTCCCAATCTGCGTGAATCTGCGAAATCTGCGGATCACCTCTACTGCTGTCACCGCGCCCAGCCCGCGCGGCGGAGGGTATCGAACAGGACGGATTCAAACGGCGTTTGCGAGTTCACGCACAAATAGCGCCCGCTGCGCTGGCGGCAGGCTTGCGAGAGGCCGGCTTGCAGGCCGGCGAGGTGTTCGTGGTAGAGGCCCAGCAAATCTCCGGCGGAGGAGATGTCGAGCGTCCGGCCGTCTTCGGAATCGACGAACCGCAGGTCGCCGGCCACTTCGGGGTTCAACTCGACCGGCCCGAGCAACTGCACGGCGAAGACTTCCAGCCCGGCGCTGAACAGCCGATTCAGCGGCCGCTCCAGGTTGCCGAACGTCAGAAAATCGGACAGCAGCACGGCGACGCCGCGGCCGCGATGGAGCTTGAGGACTTCATCCACCGCGAGTTCCACCGGGTATTCGCCGCCGACGGGGATCCCTTCGAGAAAATCGAACACGCGGCGGAAGCTCGTCCGGCCGGTGCAGGGGGGCAACAAGACCGGCGTCTGGCCGAGATGCTGGCAGGCGTAGAGGCTCACCTTTTCGGAGTTCATCAGCCCCATGATCGCGAACGCCGCGGCGAGTTGCCGGGCCCGCGTGAACTTGTCGTCGAACTGCATCGACCGCGACGCGTCGAGCAGAATCACGACGTGCATCTCCTCTTCGTGCCGGTAGAGCTTCACATACGGCCGGTTGAGCCGCGAGAAGATGTTCCAGTCGACGTACCGCATGTCATCGCCCGCGGAGTAGTCCCGGTAGTCGTTGAACTCGGTGCTCGTCCCCCCTTTCCCCGCCAAATGCTCCCCCCGGCTGCGATTGGTCAGCCTGCGCAGCGGCAACAACCGCATCCGCTCCACCCGCGAGAGCGTGGCGTTGTCCATAAGGTCGGTGAATCTGGCGGCGGTGGTCATGCAGGAGGGCCTCGCGCAGAGACGCAGAGTTCGCAGAGAAAATCAGAGGGCAGGCTCGTCGAGTCCGTTGACGATTCGTGTGATGCCATCCTTCAAGAAGGCGACGTTGAAGTTGATGATCAAGCCGACTTTCAAATTCAATAGGCGAAGATAAGTCTGCAGTTTCTTCCGGTGAACAATCGATACGTCTTCTACCGACTTCAGTTCGACAATCACTTTCTCGTTCACGACTTGATCAGCGAAGAATGCATTCTCAATGAGCAAATCCCCGTAAACGACATTTATCGGACGCTGCTGATCGACTTTCATTCCGCGTTGTTCCAACTCGTAGGTCAGCACCCTTTGGTAGACGGATTCCAAAAGTCCCGGTCCGAGAGTTTTATGCACTTTGATCGCTGCATCGATAATCTGCCCAGTGATTTCATTCTCATGCATTCTCACTTTTCCTCTCTGCGGCCTCTGCGTCTCTGCGCGAGGCTACATGCCTTTACGTCTCCGTCAGCGCGCTCAGGCAATCGGCGACGAGATCGGACACCGAGATGTTTTCCGCCTGGCCGTCGTAGTTGAGCAGCAGGCGGTGTTGCAGGACTTCGACGGCGAAGTGGCGGATGTCTTCGAAGGCGACGTGCGCACGGCCTTCGGCGAGGGCGCGGACGCGGGCGGCACGGATCAGCGCCTGGGCCGCGCGCGGGCTCGCGCCCCAGCGGACGAACTGCTGCACGCGCGGGGGGGCGAACTCGGACGTCGGATGCGTCGCCAGGACGCAGCGGCAGGCGTAGTCGCGAAGCGCATCGGTGACGACGACTTTCTCCAGAATCGTCCGCAAATGCATGATTTTGTCGGAATCGAGCAGCTTTGGCAGGTCGGTCGGCGTCTTCAGGATCGTCCGGCTGACGACTTCGTTCAGCTCCGTGCGGTTCAAGAACGGCACCACCACCTTGAACATGAACCGGTCGAGCTGTGCTTCCGGCAGCGGGTACGTCCCCTCCTGCTCGATCGGGTTCTGCGTCGCCAGCACGAAGAACGGCTCTTTGAGTTTGTAGATCGTTCCTGCCGTCGTCACCGAATGCTCCTGCATCGTTTCGAGCAGGGCCGACTGCGTCTTCGGCGACGCGCGGTTGATTTCGTCCGCGAGCAAGAGCTGCGTGAAGATCGGCCCCTGGCGGAACTCGAAGCGGTACCGGCCGTGCTCGTCGCTCGACATGATGTTCGTACCGATGATGTCGGCGGGCATCAGGTCGGGCGTAAACTGGATGCGGCGGAAGTCTAAATCGAGGACGCGGGCCAGCGCCTTGACGAGCTCCGTCTTGCCGAGTCCCGGCACCCCTTCGAGCAGCACGTTGCCGCCGGAGAAGACGGCGACGAGGGCGGCCTCGACGACGCGCTGCTGGCCGACGATGACCTTGCCGATCGTCGAGCGGGCGAGGTCGAAATCGTGTTGAAACTTGCGAGCTTCTTCCTGGAGCAATTCGGGGGAGTCCATGCGATTTCCTTTGGTTTTTCTCCCCTCTCCCCTGGAGGGAGAGGGGCCGGGGGTGAGGGGGATGTCATCGACGCGGCATGGGAGAACGCTCGAAGCGCCAGTTTCTAAATTCCACGTCCGTGATCTCCCCCTCATCCGGCCTTCGGCCACCTTCTCCCTCCAGGGGAGAAGGACAAATGCAGTCGTATCTCACATTCCAAATCTCAAATTGACAGATCACTGCTTGTCTTCGTCGCGTTTGCGTTTGAGTTGCAACAACCGTTCGGTGGTCGATGTCGGCTTGTCGTCCGACGGCGGCGCCGCGGCCGGCGGTTTCGGACTGACGACGGGCGGCGCAGTCGCTTGTGGTTTCGCAGCGCCGGCAGACTGCGACGGAAAGCCCGGCTTATCGATGCCGAAGCCGGGCTTCGTCTCGACGCGGCGCGACTGCAATTCCGACGACACTTCCTGCTTGCGCGCGAGCAGCGCCCCCATCGTCGCGGTGGCGGGGCCTTTCTTGCGGTCGAAGACGAACAACGAGCGGATCGCCGACCAGTCGATCTGCACGCGGCGCAGGCCGACGTCGAGCGGCACCAGGATCGCCAGCGCGATCAGGAACCAGTCGAAGATCGGCTTCGTACTGCGCTTCACCGACCGGCCGCGCTCGAAAATCTCGTCCTTTTTGATATCGCCCGACAGCAGCTCGCCGCCGGTCCGTTCGACGATCTCGTTCAACACCTGGCGATTGGACCGAAACCGCAGATACTCTGGCGAATACGGCACGACGAAACCGCCGAACGCCTGGTCGGATCGTTCGCCGGCCGCGCCCGAGACGGCGACGTGATAGCGGCCGTGGCCCCACAGCGGCAGCGTCGCCTGGTAGCGCCGCGGGGCCACCTGTTTGAGGGGCACGGATTCCGTTTTGCCGTTCGGGCCCATCACGCGGGCGGAGATTTCGAGGAACTCTTCGTCGGGATGGAAGTCCTCGACGATGATCACGCCGTCGCCGCCGTTGGTGTAGGTCGACATCCGCAGCGAGCCTTCCTTGCGGACGCGGGAGATGTCGGTGAGCAACTGCTTGACGAACGCCTGGTACTTGTCCCAGTCGTACCAGAAGGCGCCCCAGTTCGGGGACAAATCTGAAGTGAACGCCGCCGTCTTGCCGAGGCCGTATTGCCACACGGCGAGGAGCGGGTCGACCTGCGACGGGTCTTCCTTGTCCGGCGGCGATTGCAGGATCGTCATGGCCCGGTCGCGGGCCGTCGCCAGCACGTAGCCTTTGAGATCGGGGATGCCGTCTTCCAGGCCTTTCATGATGGGCGAGGGGAAATTCTGCATCGGCGTGATCTGCTCGTTGCGGATCATCGTCCGCTTCAGCGTTTTCGATTCCTTGATGAAGAT
Organism: uncultured Planctomycetaceae bacterium; assembly: GCA_964504645.1. Taxonomy (GTDB): domain Bacteria; phylum Planctomycetota; class Planctomycetia; order Planctomycetales; family Planctomycetaceae; genus CAZDGB01. The sequence continues at coordinate 16,182 of CAZDGB010000048.1, forward strand.
CGCCGGCAACCGGTTCGGGTCGTCGTTCACGGCGTAGTATTTTCCGCCGGTCGTCTCGGCGACGCCCTTCATGTTGGAGATTTCCATCCCGCCGTGCGGAAAGATCGAGACGGTCGAGACGCTGATTTTGTTGTCGATGAATTTCTGGATCGTCGCCGGCGGCGCGGGCTGCGGATCGCCGTCGGAAATGATGATCATGTGTTTGGCGGATGCATCGCTGGCCAGCAGGTCTTTCAAACCCATTTCCATCGTCTGGACGAAGCTCGGCATGTCGCCGATCACGGCCCCTTCGATCAGCGGGAAGATCTTGTCCTTTTCGCCGGCGGGGGTCAGCTTGAAGACCCATTCCTCGCCGTTCTGCGTGTACGCCAACACGCCGACTTCATCCTGCGCGCCGAGGACCTTGATCGCTTCCTTGGTGATCCGCTTACCCCAGGTATTGCCATCGGGGAATTCGCAGGTGTGCAGGATGATGGCGAGCGCCCCTTTGGGAAGAACCTTCCGTTGCGAGACGTCCATCGTCACCGGCAAAACTTCCTCGATGATCGACCGGTTCCAGCCGCCGGGGCCGAAACTGTTTTTGCCGCCGATCATCACGAACCCGACGCCGAAGTTGTAGACGGCGTCGCGCACCGCCTGCAGTTGCAGCGGATCGAACGCATCCCGCGGCGTGTTCACGAAAATGATGCAGTCGTAGTCCCGCATCGGCGCGGCGTCGGCCGGCAAGTCGTCGGCGACGATCGTCTCCACCGACCGCTCGGCTTCGCGGATCGACTGTTCCAGCTTCTGCCAGTCGCGCACGTCGCCCTGCGGATCGGTCACCAGCAGCGTCCGGCCTTCGCCTTCGACAAAGATGTAATTCAAGACGCTGTTGTTCTGCGACAGGCTGTCGTCCGACGCCGCTTCGATGGTCGCGGTGTATTCGTAGTAGCCGGGCGTTCGCAGCGCGATCGGCACGGAGTACCGGTTCTTGCCGGCCTTGAACTCGACCTCCTGCTCGGCGATCGTCTGGCCGTTTTCGGTCAGCCGCAGCGTCCCTTTGCCGTCCGTCAGGGCTGATAGAATCATGCCCGCTTCGTAGGTCTCGCCGAGTTTCACCGTCTGCGGCAATTCGAGCCGCTCCAGCCACACTTCCTGAGTGTAGGAATAGTCGATCGGCAGGACGTCGACGGCGATCTGGCGGGATTTGAGTTCGTCGAGCAGCCGCGCGAGGCTCCCTTCCGTCTGCGAGCCGTCGCTAATCAGGACGATGCGGCCCTGGTTGTCGTCGGGGAGCATCGCCGCGGCCAGCGAGAGCGCCTGTTCGATGTTCGTCGAGCCTCGCTCCAACTGAGAGTTGAGAGCTTCGAGCGGGAAACTCATCCGCGGTGGTAGTTCCACCGCGGGAGTTTTGCCGAAGATGATCAGTCCGGCTTCATCGGTTTGCGGCTTCTTTTGAGCCATCGCCAGCACGTATTTGATCGCGTCTTCGGAGTTTTCGCCTTTGATGGAATCGGAAACGTCGACCACGAACATCGCCGAGATGACGTCCCGCGACCGCACGGCCCGCGGTTCGGCGAGGACCATCGCGAACAATCCCAGCAGGCACAACCGGACGAATAGCGACATGAGGCCGCGGACTTTCGGCAGCCCGGCGTAGCCCGCCGCGTGCATCCACCAGATCCACGGCGCGAACAGCGCGACCGACAGCGCCCACGGCCGGGCGAACATCAGGATGTGCCGGTATTCCAGCACGAAGCAGAGCAGGGCGAAGCCGGCGAGAAACGCGGCGAGCGGCCAGGCCATCTGCCACGTCACCGGCCGGCGCGGCGGGGGAAACAGCGCAAACAATGTCCGCCGGATCAACCCCATCCTGGAACGATGCCTCGCGGGAAATGCATTTGCCGACTGGGAACGAGCGTCCCCTCAATTCCACACGCCGGTGACGGAAAAGGCAAGGGGGCGTAGGGAACTCGACGCCCCTGACGGTCCCTCTGCGGAAAACTGGACGGAGTCCCCCGGCGGTGCTAGGCTCGGCGTGCGGCGGGATTCGCACGTCTCGCCGGCAGGTGAGTCGGGTCGTTCGGCGAGGAAAGAGCGCAGCGAATGTCGGAACCTGCTCCGGAAATCGTCCACCGCGTGGCGCACATGCGGACCATGGCTCAGCGCGCGTGGGATCGCGGCCTATTCTTTTTCTACATCCGCATTCCCGAACCGCTGTCTCCGGATGAGCGGGGCGAGAAGTACGAGGAGCCGTTGGCCGAGTCGCTCCGAGCGGCCCGGTTGGGTCGGGTCAACGGCGGCGGCCAGCAGTTGGGTGAGGGCGACACCATCCTGTACTGCGGAGTGGATGTCATTCTGAGCGAGCGCGTGCGGGGCCTGGGTTTGCTGCGGGAGGTGCTGCCCCGGTTGGGCGCGCCCGGCGGTACGATTAACGAAGAGTTCATTCCGGAGTTCACGGAGCACCCGCTGCACGCCACGGACGCCGAACCCGACGCCGACGTCTGATTTGCTGCGGGCGGACCAAAGCGAAACCGGGATTTGATTTCCTTTCCCGCTGGCATTGTCCCGCGGAATGTCAATCATCAGAATCGAGGCCGCTGTTCTTCCACCCCCATAGTACGGACCACGACGACATGGACCCGATTCCGCTGCTGAAAGACCTCGTTGCCATCCCCAGCGTCAACCCGATGGGACGCGATTTGGCCGGCGAAGAATATCTCGAAACAAAGCTTTCGGATTACCTCGAAGCCTATTTCCGCCGCGAGAACATGGCGTGCGAACGAGTCGCCGTCGCGCCGGGGCGGACAAACATCCTCGCGCGGTGCGACAGTCCCGGCGCGAAGATCACCGTGTTGATGGACGCCCATCAGGACACCGTGCCGGTCGACGGCATGGTGATCCCGCCGTATGAGCCGCGCGTCGAAGGCGGAAAGCTCTTCGGCCGCGGGTCGTGCGACATTAAAGGGGGCGGCGCGGCGATGCTGGCGGCGTTCACGCGGCTCGCGAAGGAACAGCCGAAACGCCGGGCGAACGTGGTGCTGTCGCTCACCGTCGACGAGGAAGCGACCAGCCTGGGGATCAATCATCTCGTGGCGGAGACGGCGTCCGGGAAATCGGTCTATCGTCTGCTGCCCAAACCGCCCGATATTTCCGTTGTCGCGGAGCCGACGGAGCTCGATATCGTCGTCGCGCATCGCGGCGCAGTCCGCTGGCAGATTCACACCGCCGGCCGCGCCTGCCACAGCTCGCGGCCCGATCAAGGCGTCAACGCCATCTATCGCATGGCGAAAGTCGTCGAACTCCTGGACCAGTATGCGGCGAAGCTCCCCGGCTCCAAACCGGCGCACCGGCTCTGCGGACCGGCAACGTTGTCGGTCGGATTGATTGCCGGCGGACTGAGCGTCAACGTCGTCCCCGATCACTGCGTGATCGACATCGACCGCCGGATCATCCCGGGCGAAGGCCGCGACCAGGTGATCGACGACGTGCGGCAGTATCTCCAGCAGAAGCTCGACTTCGAGACGACGTTCGATCCGCCGTTCATCGCCAGCCCGGCGCTCGACGACGATCTCAACGGACCGTGGTCCGACCGGATGCTGACGTCGATCGCCGGCGTCGTCGGGCCGAAGAAAAAAGTCGGCGTGGCGTATGGGACGCATGCGTCCCGCATCGCCGCGGCGGGTTACCCGGCCTTCGTGTTCGGCCCGGGCGACATCGCCCAGGCCCACACGAAAGACGAATGGGTCGACATCGAACAAGTCCGCCAGGCGGCGGAAATCTATTTCAAGTTCTGCTGCGACGCGGCGGACGGACTATAGCGGAGTTCGCTTGCGCTTCGCGGACCAGCGACGCGGCACGAAGACCGCGGTTGCCAACCGCGGCTTTGGCTATTTCTTCGGCGCGAACTTGTAGATCCCTTTGCCCGTCGGCGTGACGATGGTGAAGTAGACTTCGCCCGCTTCGTCTTCGCCGAAGCTGATGATCGGCATCGGCGCGCCGGAGACTTCGATCGGCCGGTTGGCGACGACTTCTTTCTTCTTCTCGTCGTACTTCAGGCCCCACAGCTTGCCGCTGACGTAGTCGCCGTAGAGATAGTAGCCGTCGAGCGCCGGGACTTTCTTGCCGCGGTAGACGCTGCCGCCGGTGATCGACTTGCCGATGTCGTGGTCGTATTCCCAGATCGGGTCGATCAATTCCTTCGGCTTGTCCTTGAAGCTGGGAGCGAACGGATGGAGCGCCTCGCGGATGTTCCAGCCGTAGTTGCCCCCCTTGGTGATGATGTTGATTTCCTCCCACATGTTCTGGCCGACGTCGCCGGCCCACAGCGTGCCGGTCTTGCGGTCAAACGACATCCGCCAGACGTTCCGCAGCCCGAGCGCCCAGATTTCCGGCCGCGTGATGGGGGTCTTCTTGCCCTGTGCCAGGCCGGGGGCATCGACGCCGACAAACGGGTTGTCTTTCGGGATGCCGTACTTCAAATCGCCGGTGGTGGTGTTGACGTCGATCCGCAGGATCTTGCCGAGGATCTTTTGCAGGTTTTGGGCGTTGTTGTGGGGATCGGTCCCCGCGCCGCCGTCGCCGAACGCGACGTAAAGATAACCGTCCGGCCCGAAGGCGATCGTGCCGCCGTCGTGATTCCAGAACGGCTGCGAGCTGCGCAGCAGGATTTCTTCCGACTGGGGATCGGCGACGTTCGGGTCGTCCTTCGAGACCTTGAACCGCGAGACGACGTTGGTGTGCTCCTCGTCGGTGACGGTGTAGTAGACAAAGAACTCGCCGGTCGTCTTGAACTTCGGATGGAACGCAAGGCCCAGCAGGCCCTTCTCGTTTTCATTGTCCTGGTAGAAGACGCGGTCGGAGATGTCGAGGAAGACTTTCGTTTCCTGGGCGTCGTCGGTGTTCTTGAAGACGTGAATGATTCCCTGCTGCTGCGGGACGAAGACGCGGTTCGTGCCGTCGCCGGCGTGCGTCAACAGAATCGGCCGCAGCGGGCTGACCTTGCCGTCGTCCGATTCGGCCTGCCAGCCGGACCAAGTCAACTTGTCGAACGCCACGACGGGCTGCACGGGGAGGGGGGATTTGTCGACCTCGGCGGCGAACAGCAGCGTGGTCAGCAAGACGGCGGTGTGCATCGGTAGGCAGCTTTCAAAAGAGGAATGCTCGCGGTGTCGGGAAGATTGTAGAATATCGACGATGACTGCGAAACCGACTTCGGACCAATCGAATCCGCCGATGAACGACGAGTCGCTCGCCGGGAAACGCGACCGGTCGTACGTGCCGTGGTACCGCCGCTGCGTGCCAAGCCGGCGGACCGTGGCGATCGCGCTGCTCGTCCTGATCGCGTTGCCGTTCTGCATCCGCTGGTACAGGCTGTCGCTCTTGCCGGACGTGCCGCTGCCGTTTGATGTGGACGAGTTCGGATTGAGCGATCTGCCGGTGGAGGACAATGCCTATTACTTTTTCGGGCAAATTCAGGCGCCAAGAGTTCCATCGGAACCGTGGTACGACGGCTTTACAGGCAAGTATTACGCATCGGCGCGCAGCGGTTCGCGATTCGTCTGGACCGAATTGCCGGAAGAAGTTCGTTTGGGTATGACGCAGGCGCAGAGTCAGATCGAGTTATTCCGCGCTGCGGGACGGTGTGCGGATTCCTGCTTCATCCCCGTGGAAAACTACTCTGTCTCCACACTGTTGCCGATCATCCAGCAGTTGCGCAACGTTCAATCGCTCGTCGTCCTGGATGTGCTGCGTCGTTTGGATGAAAATGACACGCCCGGTGCGGTCGAATTGCTGCACGATGCTTACCGCGCGACGCGCCACTTGGGACGGCGGGGGAGTTTGGCTGAACGGGCCTTGGGCAGCGCGCAACACCTTCAATTGCTTCCCGCCTGGCATCAGTGGTGCCGGCATCCGCACGTCACGGTCGACGAGCTTCAAACGGCGCTGGATCGGCTGCGGTCCGATTGGTCAAGGACGCCAGCCTTGTCCGACCAATGTCGGGCCGAGGTCGTGATCCTGCTGAACGAGTCTCGACGGCCGATAAATCATTATCCTGGCGCTGTGGATGACTTGGCGGCGAATTTCTTGACCAAGTTATTGAACGATCAGGCCAGAGCTTACGGCCTAGTGTCCAACTTATCCCAGTACGTACCAGGCTGGCACCGACCGGTGATGTGGGTGATGGCCGAACCGGAACTCTCCTGTCGGGCCGCCAAATTGTGGCTGGTGCAGGAACTTCGCTATTGCGATCTGCCACTTTCGGAGCAGCCGCCTCACCTTGCGGGAAAAATCCGCGTGTTCGACTCCCCGGATCTGACCGCCGGATTGACTGCGGAGAAGTTGAATCGGCGCATGACAAAGACGCTGATCCGAGATTTTTTTCCGCAGGAGAGTCTCGAGAACGTACAACGTCGCGAAGCCGCCTGGCAGTTCCTCCTGGAAACGGAATTGCGCGTGCAGATCGCGTTTCGTCAGAATCGCGGCTTGACGCCGAAAACTGCCGAGGCATGGCTGGCCCAGTTCGATTGGCCCCTCGATCCCTGGGACACGTTGCCACGGCCTATTCGATATCGAATCGAGGAAACCGGTCTGGTGATCTGGAGCGTGGGGCGGAACGGAGTAGACGATGACGGGAAGCTCCATCTCCATCCGCACAATGACATCGTCGTCACTATTCCCTGGCCGAAGTGATATTGCTGCGCCACTACGACTTTAGCCCCGGCCGATCCAGCTTCAAAAACCCAATCGGCGCATCCGTCTCGCCGGTCAGCGCCAACTCGGCGAGGATGTCGCCCAGTGCCGATGTGAACTTGAATCCGTGGCCCGAAAAGCCGCAGGCCAGGATGACGTTCTCGAATTGCGGGTGGCGGTCGACGATGAAATGCCGGTCGGGCGTCAGCGTGTAGAGGCAGACCGAATGCCGCACGAGCGTCGGTTCGACGATGGGCAGGCAATCGTCCAGAAATTCCGCCAGCAGCGCGACATCGGCGGCGTGCGCGCGGCGGTCCACCTGAGCGGGATCGGCGACCGGGTCTCCGCTCAGATGCTCAGCGACTTTCATCGTCTCTCCGTCCAGCGACGGAAACCCGTAGAAAAACCGCGGGCCGATCTCAAAGCAGAAGCACGGAATGTTTCGCGCCGTTTCGGCGAACTCCGGCCGAACGCGAAACCAGCCGACGAACTTCCGCACGACGTTGAGCGGGATCTGCAACTCCGCCAGTGACCGCGAGGCCCAGGCGCCGGCGGTGAGGATCAGCTTGTTCGCCGTGAATTCTTCGCGGTCCGTCCGCACGGTGACGGTGCGGCCATTCGATGTCCAACTTGTGACCGGCGTCTCGAATCGCAGATCGGCTTCGTTCCGCTCGGCGATTTCGAGATGCGCCCGCACGCACTCCTCGACGGCGAGGTACCCCGCGTTCGCTTCGAACACGGCTTCGTGAGTCTCTGGAAAGCGGAACGCGGCGAATTCCTGCTGGGCTTCACGGTGCGAAAACCGCTCGAGCGGCAACGAGTGCGTTTCCGCGGCGAGCATCGTGCCGGGGACGGCTTCGCCGTCGGGCGTGCCGGCAATCAGCAGCCCCTGTTTTGTGAAGAGCGTGCGGCCCGTTTCCTCTTCGAGCCGCTGCCATTCGTCATAAGCGCGGACGGCGAGCGGCACGTAATCGGGATGTTCCAGATACGCCTGGCGAATGATCCGCGTCTCGCCGTGCGAACTGCCGCGATCGTGCGCCGGCGTGAACTGCTCCAGCCCCAGCACCTTCGCTCCGCGCTGCGCCGCATGACACGCCGCGGAACTACCAAACCCTCCGAGACCGAGGACAATGACGTCGTAGGTATTCATGCGGCGGATTGTATCGCGAGCCGAGCCGTTAGTCGTTAGTCGTCAGGAATGTCGGCGACGTGAATTTCTCGTTGGCGTGGAGCCTGCGTTTGACGTCGCGTTCGCTCAGCGCGTAGAGCGGACTAATTTCAACCGGCACGGCGTCGCCGATCGTGGCGCCGGCGGAGCGCAGCCATTTGCGGTGCAGCGCCTGCAGGCCGGCGCGGCATGTTTCCGGGCTGTCGGCGCCGTCCTTGTTTTTCACCGGGTTGAATTCCGCCGCGCGGTCGGCCTCGACGATCAGCGACCGATTCGCCGCGGGCAAGAGATCGAAGATGAATTGCTCGAACTTGAACGCATTCGGCTTTTCCGGCGTGACGAGCTGATCCGATTCGTCGAGATACGGCACGGCTTTCCGCGCGATGTGGAACGGGAACGCCGCGGCGTCGGACGCCATGCGCCGCAGGAAATCGACCTGGAAGACGTGAATCGCCGTGTTTCCGGCCCAGAACTGCAGCCGGCCTTGTGAATCGGTCTGGGCGGCCATCTCCGGCGACAGATCGCTGTATTCGATGATTTTCGTTTTTCCGCCGGCGGAGACGGCGACGCCCATTTTCTCCGCCGCGTTGACCTTCGCGACGACTTTCGTGGAGACCTCGGCGCCTCTCAGCGCATGCCAGCCGAGAAACGCGGGATCGCAGACCTGCGTCGTGGGGTTGTCGACCTGATGATAGAACAGCGTCTCGATGCCGCGCTCGGCGAATTCGTCGAGCAATCCGCCCGTGACGAGCGCCCGCAGCATGCCGCCGTGGCCGTCGGGACTGAGCGCGAGCTGATCGGGAGCGCTGAACAAGACGCGGCCCGTCGCGGCATCGACTGCGGGCAAACTTCCCTGCCGAAAGAAATGGACGTCGTGAGCCAAGAGTCCGAAGCGTTGGTGCTTGAAGAAGAATTCGACCGTCGCCTCATGTGTCGCGTCGCTCGTCATGATGCAGTACGGGATCGTTGGGCCATACTGCCGGCTGCGGGCGATAATCTGCTCGCAGAAAATCTGGAACAGCGAATGTTCGCTCACCGGACCGATGGGAAACATCCCCTTCGGCAAATCGAAGCCGAGCCGCGTCCCCTGTCCGCCGGCGACGACGACTGCGGCGACTTTGCCGGCCTCAAGCAGTTTCTCGCCCGCGTCAGCGGCTTTTCGCCACGCGGCATGATCTGCGTCGGACGCCGGCTGCCGGACGAGTTGTTCCGCCGACAACGGCTGGATTTGGGCGGACTTCTCCTCGTGGGACGTTGAGCCTGACGCCTCGGCGATCAATCGGTCGACGAGCGTCCAATCGATGCACTTCAACTGATCGAGGAATGCGCCGCGCTCCTCCGGCGACAACCGTTCCAGACCCTCCCACACCTGCGACTGCCCCGCCGCGGCGAGCTGCTGCTGCAATTCATTGGACGAATTCATCGAACGCGATTTCTCCAAGATCAATCACCAAAGGCGCTGTTCAGATGGTCGCTTGCGAGTTCTCAGCGACATTCAAAATTCAAAAACGGATCGTCGGGATAAACGACATCTCGTGTTCCGGCATGACCCCGCCGGCGTGGGCCGCGTACAACCGCACGCTGTAAACCACCACGTAAACCATCATCACGATCGCGAACAGCAGGACCAGCCGCGCCGTGAACGGCCGGTAGCGGGCGATGACCTGCGTGAGGACGACGATGAACGCCACCATGCCGAACTTGAAATAGATCATCCCCTTGATGCCCCAGTGGTCGAGGAAATAGCGAGCTACCGGGTTCGATTCGACGAACTGCAAATTTTCGACGTTCTGCCGCAAGAGGAAATGCGTGATCCACAGGTCGGCGACGCTCAGCAGCAGATAGAGGATGGTTTCCGCTTCAAACACCACCGGGCCGAGAAACCCGGACGACGCAGGCCGACGTTTGGCGGCACGGCTGTTCAACGCGGCACTCTCTCTGGCAGTGATCAACATGGTGCGGCAGCCATCAAGCAAACCGCATACCCGCTGCACGCACAAATTCTGTCACATTGGTCCTTCCGAAGGAAGCGAAGAGCGAGTCCTATTCTCTGACGTGCGCTGCCCGAACCGCGTGATCGGCCGTTCGATCAGATAGTACGACGCTGTCGCGACAGCGAATGTCGCGACCAGATTCAACGGCAACTCCTGCCAGTCGCCGAGCGGATACGGCCGCGCGGTTTTGACATCGCCCAGCAGAAACAGTTGCTGCCACACGTAGAGGCTGTACGACAGACGTCCGATCCAACGCACGACAGGCCATTCCAGCCCGCGGCTCACGAGCCACTCCGGATGCACGGCGGTCCCGACAAGAATCCAGGGAATCAGAAATGGATACAGGAATCCCGCTCCCGGAAACCGGCCTCCCACGACGACGAGCAACAATCCGATCACGCCGAGCCACGCCAGCGGGTTCAAGACTCGGCGCAGCCAGGCGTAGCCTTGCGGATCGCAGTAGAGCATCGCCGCGAAACAGCCCCACAACAGCCCGTCGATGCGGGTGTCGGTTCGCCGCGGCCAGTAACCGAACTCGGACACAAGCTGCGCTTCGTTGACGTACGTCCGCCAGCCGAATACGGCCAGGGCACAGATCATGAGGAGAGCGATTCGACGATTGAAGTCGGAAGTGCGAAGTGCGAAGGCGGAAGGTGAGGGCATTCTAACTTCCGCCTTCGCACTTCCGCCTTCACACTTTCTGTTGCTCGCGAGCACGAACAGCCACGGCCACGTGAGATAGAAATGTTCCTCCAGCGAGAGCGACCAGAAGTGCCGCGTGTACCAGCCGTCGGTCGCCGCCGGGTCGGGCAGATAATTGCGAAAGAAGAAGAGGCAGCCCCACCACTCCCACGGGCCGACCGTCACCACGTCCGCGGAGGCTAGCGCCGCCAGCGTGCCGAGATAGAGCACATACAACGGCAGAATCCGGCACGCCCGCCGCAGATAAAACGCCGGCAAGCTGACGCGGCCCCGCTCCTGTTCTTCTTGTAACAAACGCGCGGTGATGAGGAACCCGCTGATCGCGAAGAAGACATGCACGCCCCGCATGCCGAGTTCCGACAGCTTGTAAGCGACCGCGTGCGGGAAAAGCCCGGGGGACAACTCGGGGCTCTCGCCCGGGAAAAACACCGTCGCCGTGGCGTGATGCGCGATCACCATCCCGATGGCGACCGCCCGCCAACCATCGAGCGTGGGAACGTAACCCCGCATATCATCGGCCCGCGCTGTGTGTGGTCTCCCTCCGTGCCGTCAAGGATTCCTGACGTTAGCGTAAGGAGGCAGCGGGGGCGTTTGCCAGAGGGTTTGCTTGTTCGCGTCCCGATTCGCGGCACTGTCCGGCGCTATCCGAGAATCCCTGGAATAGGAGCGCCTTCCGGCAGCAGAGGGATCGGTCGTGACTGCGGATCGTGCAGCATCGTCGACCAATCCATGCCCAGGCTATCGTAGATCGTAGCCGCGACATCCCCAGGGCTGTAGCTCTCGCCGACCGAGTAGCCGCCATAGTCGTCGGTCTTGCCGATCACTTGACCACCCTGCGTGCCACCGCCGGCGAAGAAGATCGATCCGGCGTAACACCAGTGGTCGCGTCCGCCCTCCTTATTGATGCGGGGCGTGCGGCCGAATTCCGTGAGAAACACCACTAGCGTCTGCTCCAGCAGACCGCGCTGCCGCAGGTCCGCGAGCAGAGCGGCAAACGCCCGATCGGCGCCGGCGAGATGGTACGGCTCTTTGACAATCTCGCAGATGGGCGGGTGGTTCTGCCCCGGAGCATTGTGATTGTCCCAGGTGTTGCCCGAATCGACGTCGACTCCGTAGTCGACCATCACAAAGCCCGCCCCGGCCTCGACCAGACGACGTGCGAGCAGACAGCGCTGGCCGATCTTGGTGCGCCCGTAGTCGTCGCGCATGCCGTCCGCTTCTTGCCGCAGATCGAAGGCGCGGCGGACGGCGGGCGACAACATCAGCTCGAAGGCCGCCCCGTATTGCCGCGACAACACCTCGGCCCGGTCGCGCCGATCCAGCCGCCGTGCGGCGTCTTCCAGTTGTTCGCTCAATGTCTGACGCGCCGTCAGCCGCGCGGCCGTCAATCCGTCGGCATACTTCAATCCCTGGAAATTGGCGTCTTCCTCGGCGAGTTTCAGCGGCACGAGTCCGCCCGTGCAAAACGGATCGTACTCGCGGCCCAGCCAGCCGGCGGTGAAGGGCATCTCCGCGCCGGCGCGCGTCGTACCCGGCACGGCCAGATACCCCGGAAAACCGTGGCGCGGCCCGAACTCTCTGCTGGCGATGGAACCGATGTTGGGTTCGCTGAACGTCTGTTGCGCCGTCACGCGACGACCCGACAGGCAATGCGCCTGGCCGATGAAATGATCGTTGCTGTCGTGGCAAAACGTCCGCACGACGGCCAACTGATCCGCGCAACGGGCCAGTTGCGGCAACGTCTCGCTGAACTGGATGCCGGGAATCGAGGTTGAAATCGCCCCCAAGGTGCCGCGAATTTCCTGCGGCGCGAGCGGCTTCGGATCGAACGAATCGAGATGGGTGACTCCGCCCGACATCCAGAGAAAAATCACCGATTGCGCCGAAGCAGAACCGGCGGACGCCGCACGAGACGGACTTGACGGCACGATGTGAGACGTCAGCGACAGCGCGCCCACGCGCAGTACATCGCGGCGATTCAGTAGGTTGTCCACGAGCCGTCCCTCACTCATCCGTCACGCACCCTTCGCTCGCCGTCTTCACGTTCTTGATGTACTTGTACAACGTCCCGCGAGTGGCCTTCAGCGGCGGGGTTTGAAACGCAGCTTTGCGTTTCGCAAGGACGGCGTCGGACAGGGCGACATCGATG
>CAZDGB010000049.1:0-28673 GCA_964504645.1 uncultured Planctomycetaceae bacterium
GGCTGGTGCGGCAGTGAAGTGATTCCCGACCCGCCGATCCACGGCACGCGGGAAGCCGTGGCCCGGCTGCGACAGCAGTACCGCATCGTCGTTCATTCGGCCCGTTGCGCGACCGAGGCCGGCCTTCGCGCCGTACAGCACTGGCTGCAAAAGCACGAAATCGTGGTGGACGAAGTCTGCGAGCACAAACCGCCGGCGCACGTTTATGTGGATGACCGGGCGGTCCGCTTTCGCGGAGACTGGGAGACGCTCGCAGACGAGATTCGGCAGTTTCGCAAATGAAGTCCAGGACTCATGTCTAGAAAATCCCCGAAGCCAGAACTTCCCACAGTCCCGCGCATCATCGCGGTCGATCCCCGCTTCCGACTTCTTGGCAAGTATCGCACACCGCGTTTCAAGCTCCGCGATGTCGTCTTCGACGCCTGCAACGGTGAAGTCATCATCGTTGGACTGACCGATGCACCAATCCCTTGGCCGATCGGCAGGCGCGGTCGATTCCGTTCGATTATCCTCTACGGAGACTTGGAAAAAGCCGTCCGTCGGGAATCAAACTTGGTCATCGCCCATTGGTGGGGTGTCAGCGGACAAACCGTGACGAAGTGGCGTAAGGCGCTCGGCGTCGATTTCACAACTGAAGGAACGTCGCAGCGACGACGCGAAGCGTTGGAACCCCGCGGTGACGCCATGCGCGCCCGAATCCCTTACACCGCGGAGCGTGGCCGGAAAATCTCCAAGGCACTCAAGGGCCGTAAGAAGCCGCCGCATATCAGCGCCATGCTGAGCCGAGTCCACCGCGGCAAGACGATCACGCCGGAGCAACGTCAAAAAATCAGCGCCGCGTTGAAACGCAACGGCGTGCATCCGCCGACCGTGACGCTCTGGACGGCCAGAGAAGACGAGATAGTGCGGAAGAATCCGCCGGCCGTCGCGGCGAAGATGACCGGCCGCACGCTCGGCGCAGTGTATGCGCGAAGCCGAGTCTTGGGACTGCCGGACTATCGGCGGGGTGCGGCTTGGCGTTGGCGGAAGGGCAACCGATGAAATCCGCAGCCGTGGCGATATTGCTCCTTGCCGGCTGTTCGCGGCAGCCGGTGCCGACCATCATCCACGTCGTCGATTATCACTTCGTCCCCCGCGACGACTTCACTGCCAACCTCCGCGACCAGACGTTCCATCAAATCAAAGATGGTGAAATCGACCGCCAGTACGCCGAGTTCCTCGACACCGTGGAAAGCGTCCAGGTTGAGCAGGCTGCTATCCTACGCAGATTGATGCAGGAGCATGGCGTCCGCCAAGTCTTCATTGAGCTACTGACGGCCGAGAAAGTCGCGGCGTTCCGGCAATCCGTGGATGATCTCCGGCAAGTCGACTTCGACCAGGTGCATCAGCACGTGAAAAATGAGTCCTTCGATTCCGACGCCCGCGCCGCGTTGCAGGAATCGATCAATACCCTTCGCTGTCGCCGGTTGGAACTTGGGGCGGTCGGACAGTTGATGCTGGCCAACGAGCCGATAGACATCGCCCCGTTGGACGATGCCCGCATGCTGCAGAACGCAGACCCGGAAGAGAACGGCTTCAGGTTCGGGGGTGAGGGAAATGCCAAGAGGGAGCGGGCATGGGTTAAGCGGCTCTTGGTAGCTGGGCCGGTAGTCGTCTGCATCGTTGGCGGTGGGCATGACCTCGAAAGCGAGGTCAAGGCACAAAACCCGCGGGCGAGGTACCTGCGGATAGAGACAGAAGCTGGGAGACGCGGGGATCGGAACTGAGGGCGATCAGACAGCCCTATCCGAACGCCAACAAGAGCCAAGCCCCGATCGCCAGCGAAAGCATGATGGCACTTACCGCGGCCCATGCAATCGGCGACCAACGCCAGGGCCGAATCAGCCGAGAGAGAACTGGTTTGCGACGCGCTGGAGGGAGCAGAAAATTGGTTGTCATGCCCCAACGGTAGGGACAGTGGCGTTCCCAATGAATCATGAACGCAGTATATGAAGAAAACAGCAGCGTCGCTTCTTCTTCTTCTTCTTCTTCTTCTACCCGTCGTCGCATGAAGCGCAAGCCCAAACGACCGGACCCCGCACGATCGATGTCTACGCAGCGTTCGGCCGTGACGGCGAACTCGAATTCCGCACCGAGACTCTGGCGGTGCCGCTGCGTATCTCGACCAGCGGAACGTTGGACTCAAAGCGGCGAAGCGGGCACCGGATGGTGCGGCAGCGGTGTCAGGCAGTCGGGAAGGCCCGGCCCCTGCGGATGAGGACGTGATGGTACGATTACAGCCCCGCCGTCACTGCGGCGGCGGGGCGTTTCTCGTTTCTCTGAGGCACGTCATGGCACTCAAGGCAAATCCGCTTACTCCTCTTATGCACGAATTCTTCGACCAGATGACGGAGCTTTCGCTGGTGTCGTGGATTGAGCAGGGAATTTCGACATCGTCGGTCGAACGGATTGAAGCGAACATCCAAGAGCTGCGTGAGCATGGATATGATCCGGGCATCGGCTACGGCACCTGTCTTGATGTCCCAGTTTTCCATTCAGGCTCTGAGAGAGACGCATTCACTCGCGGCATCGGCAAAGTCAACGAACATTATGTGCAGACGCTTGGGGAGCTTGGCCGGCGCGCGCAGGGCCACATCGTGATGATCGCCTTCGAGCAGTTTGAACGCGTCATTCGCCGATTGTTCGCCGAAATCTGTTTCATGACACGAAATAACAGTGAAAATCGCCTGATTCGAAGGACGCACGAATTCAACCGTAGCTTGTCGGAGCGAGAGATCGCCCGACACGCACGTGGGACACCGGAGTATTTTTTGGCGTACGCCGAGTGGAGAAGTAAGAGCAACTGCAACGATCTGATAAACGAACTGGCGACGGCGTTTCCCATTCTTGGTGACCGTCTCCTGAATAATTCCATCATGATGAACATTCCGGAATTTCTTCGGGCAATTGCGTTTTGTCGGCACCGGATCGTGCACAACTGCTTTGAGATGGAAGACTCTGAGCTAAGGCGTTTTCCGAAGTGCTTTCAAGAGTTGCTTCGGCGGCACATTACCACGAGTGTATTGACGGGGAAAACGCTTTTCTTGCCCACGCGTGATTTCGTTCATTATGCCTGCAGTCGCTCCGCCGGAGTTGGTCTGTTGATATATCACGTGATCTCCGAAGCCTTGAACTTGCAGAACGACCTGTCAGAAGCGTCGCTCGCGCCTCATGCCCCTCATGAAGAAGGATAATCCAGTGCCCACAATACGCGGCCACGGCGAGCGAAGCATTTTCCAGCGGAAAGTGTGCCGCTCAAGCCTGCTTTCGCCTAATTGAGTATTCGATGATTAGCTGAGACCCTTTATTTTCAAGCTGGAGCGATGGAACTACGTTGCCACCGTCTGCCCATCTGACAATCGGCAATTTGACTGCCGGGAAAATCGGCGATTTCTCAACTATCCATTCCGTCGAATGAATTGGTGCGATTATGTTGAGGCATTGCCATTTCTCACGATTCGGTCCTGGAACGCGAACTAGGGAGCCGCAGAGGCCTCCAAAGAATGACGCGTGGACAAACCAGACGCCACCTTGATGATAGATCTGAAAGGAATGCTCGCTCTCGTTTCCCGTTGCATTATGTATATCGTTCGCTGCGATAAATCCGTTTGCCCTGAGAACCCTTGGGTGGACCGGTCCGTGTTCATCACGGATAACGCGAATGGCATCTCTAAATGAATCAAAGGTTACGGGCGTATCATCGCAGAACGCCGCCAGCAGATTCAACCCGATCTTCATCAATGCTCTCATCGTGTCGCCGGCATCGAAAAAAAACGCAATCGGAGGTTCGCGACTACCGGGGAGATTCGACCAACTGCGAAGCTGAAGCCGACTCAAATCGTGAAGCGACTGCAAGGCGAATAGCTTATCTCGCTGGGTCGCGTACCGAAGAATGAACGATTCGTCGCGGACGTTTCGCGCGACATCTCGAATGGTATTTCGGGTGAATACCCGTGGGGATAGCCGGCAGGTTTCTGGAACAATGTCCGACCGGACCCGTTGAAAGTGGATTGCTTTTTTGCCATTCCGATGCCGGGCGTAGCAGTTCCTCACGGCCTGGATGAGCGATTTCGAGGAATGTTCTAACCCGAACTCACGAAAATCGGGAGCGTCGCCACGAACCTCGGGACCGTCTAGTTCGAAGGTGACTTGAGGGTAGGTCTTCAGGGCGGACAGAGACCCATCGGGGCGCCAGATTGCGTTAGCCTCAACAAGTTGATGACGTCCGGGCTCATCGACGTCCCATGCTTGCCAGAGCGGTTTATCGAGCACCCGAGATGCAATTGCAGATAAGAACGAACGAGCGCAAAGCTCTTCATCAATACGAGACAATGCCGTGTTGTTGCACGGCTGGCAGACCCGATTTCGCTTCACTGCGTTCAGCGTAAGTGCGCCGCCAATCGCTGCGGGGAGAATGTGTTCGCCCTTTCTGCCCTTTGGCGTTTGACGTCCGCAATACAAACAGCGCTGCCGCTCTTCATCGACGACGGCGATTTCGAGTTCGATTGGCATCCATTTATGATAATGGACGGCCCTTCGAGGTTCGCTGTAGTCTACAGCAATGGCGGTAGTTTTGGGCGTTTTAGAGCGGATTTCAGCAACCGCCCTAAGTGCATTCCAGCCTGTAATTACAGGGGTTTCAAGCGATTTTCGCGAAACCCGTCTCTGCTTCCTAAATCCTGCGTGTCTGCCAATTCCAGCCCACTGGTCGCCTCAACTTTGACCGGTGATTGCAGGTGTCACTGACACCTCTGCTGAGAATTTTAGGGGCGTTTTCGGCTGTTTCTCGCTTTTTGACACCGGCTCACCGAAGTGTCGCGAAACCCTACAAAAAAGGCCTTTTCTGCAAATTCCAGTCTTTTTCTGAGCCTATTTCAAGACCGGTGCAATCGGCCGCTCTGCCACCTCTCCGGAGTGTCGGCGTGGGCATCATACTCGCCGCGCACGGGGGTTGCCAACATGTGGAAACGCAAGACCGCAGCAAGGTTCGCTGCCGGTGGAAAAACGGAGAGAATTCTCTCACAGAGACGCAGAGTTCGCAGCTAGGATGTGATTTGCCGCGGCGGGCGTGGTCTTACTGACGTTATCGCTCATTGGGCGGAAGGGCCCGCCGGAGGGTTGACTGAGATACCGGGCAATCGTGTTCGGTAGACTGACGCAATCGAGCCCGGCCGGTCGCTGTGGCTGGTCGGCTCGTTTTCAAGGAAGGACAGGACCATGAGTGACGATGTTGACGCTCTGCTGGATGCGTTCGCGAACTACACGGCCCAGCATTGCGAAACCAAAGAGGAGGAGTTTCTCGACCTCGAAGACCTTCTGACCCATCGCGATGAACTCATGGCTGAAGATCCGCGATTGGTCGACCCGCCGAATCTGGCGGCGATTCAGAAACGTTACGCGGAATTGGATCGCGTGCTGGGCGCGCGAGAGATGGAGATCAACGAACTGAAGGACGACGAGAGCGGAATCGACGATTGACAAATCCCAGCCGTTCTGAAGGTTCGCGTCGTGCGAGAGAAGTTGCCTTCGGAAACCGAAATTAGAGAATCCCGTGCAGCGGGCCGCCCGGTTCGGCCAGGCGATTCACGCGGCGGGTGATTTCGGGGTCTTCGATCAGCGGCGGGGCGTGGTGCGGTTTGATGAGGGCATCGATCACCATCGCGCCGGTGCAGCCCCAGTGCTTGTGTTCGGTGAATGCGCCGACGCCGTCGACATCGACGGCGGGATTCGACCGCGTGCAGGCGACCCACAGGAAGTTGCCGAGCGATCTTGCCGCGAAGCCGCTGTCGTCGACCAGCACCACGAGCGGGAAACGGTTGAGGGGATGCTCGGGCGGAATGTGGTCGCAGAACTCTTGTGCTACAGATTTTGTCAGCGGTTGTGATGGATCTCGTTCGATCGCCAGAATCCCCGGCAGCACGAGCCGTGGAGCGCGAAAACCTGTTGGCAGCGTGAAATCCGACGGCAACTCGAGCGGCAACTCGCGGCGAACCGGGCCGGCGGCGGCGATCACCAGCTTGGAGCCGGAATTCAATCCCTCGCCGGAATAGTCGAGCGTGTCGATTGTCGTGCGGGTTTGAAAGTGCAAATCGGTCCGCCAGTCGACGCGCGACAACACGTGCTGAAAGAACGCCGGCAAATTGTGAATGTCGAGCTGCGGAGCGTCTTCGTGGGCGACGATCATCAAATACTTCGCCAGCGACAACTGCCCCTGCCCCAGGATCGCGTTGGCTTGCGTGAGGAGTTCCTGCGGGCGACGGATGCGGGCGTAAGGAACGTACCGTTCGCTGCCGATGGCGAGCAGCAACGGGTGGACACCGGCCGCATCGACCGCATGCACGGCTTTCACGCCGGCAATCACGGTGGGGATGATCGGGCCTGTGATTTCATGGATGATCTCGCCGAACGACGTGTCTTCCTGCGGCGGCCGCCCGACGACCGTGAACGGCCAGATGGCGTCGGCGCGATGATAGACCTTGTCGACCGTCATCACCGGGAAGTCGTGTTGCAGGCTGTAATAGCCGAGGTGATCGCCGAACGGGCCTTCCGGTTTCGTCGCGTGCGGGTCGATGGAGCCGGTAATACAGAAATCGGCGTCGGCCCAGATCGGCAATTCCCCCGGCCGCGCGATCATGCGGATCGGCCGGCGGCCGAGCGCGGCGGCGAACAACAGTTCCGACAGGTTTTCGGGAAGCGGCATCACGGCGGCCAGTGTCATGGCGGGCGGGCCGCCGACGAACACGTTGACCTTCAATCGCTCGCCGCGCCCCACCGCCGCCGCGTGATGCACGCCGATCGTGCGGTGGATCTGGTAGTGCAGGCCGATCTCGCGATTGGGAACGTATTCGTTACCGCTTAGTTGCACGCGGTACATGCCGAGATTCGAGCGGGCGAATCCGGGATGGTCGGGATGCTCAGTGTAGACCTGCGGCAGGGTGATGAACGCCCCGCCGTCGCGCGGCCACGATTTGAGCTGCGGCAACTGATCGACAGCTGTCTCGTGCTGTAAGACCGGGCCCGTGCGGCACCGGCGAATCCACATCGACCAGAGTGTCCGCGGCAGGCCGCGGTAGCGCCAGGGATTCCGCATCGCCTGCGACGGGTCGACCTTCAATTCGACCAGCCGCCGCACGGCCTGAAGCGCGTCGCGAAACAGGAATCGAGTCCGGTCGATGGTCCCGAAGAGATTCGAGACCATCGGGAAGCGGCATCCCTTGACGCGCTCAAAGAGGATGGCCGGCCCGCCCGCCTGATACACGCGCCGCTGGATTTCAGCGGCTTCCAGTTGCGGATCGATCTCTCGATCGATGCGGACGAGTTGGCCGGTTCGCGCCAAGTCGTTCACGCATTCCCGCAGGCTGCGGTAACCCATTGCTCGTCAAGGCCTGGGATAGTCACTCCGCCAACAGCGTCGCCCTTTGCAACGCTCACGGAGCATCCTTGTACCCGCTTTACCGCGACGAGCCAAGGCACCGCCGTGCCTCACGAGCAGACGGCTTCCGGCTTGCGCGAATGGGACTCTTCGGAGGGGACCGCCGCTCCGCGTTCAATCCGGACATCGGCGGGGGCTTCGATCCCGAGCCGCACCCGCCCGCCGCGCACATCCACGACTTTGATCGTGATGGCTTGGTTTCCGATGATGATCTGTTCGTTCAGCTTCCGTGTGAGCACTAACATAGTTCGGTTCCTTCCGTTAGCGTTTGGCGTCCCCCGCTGCAGAGATAGCACGTTTTGCGCCAAACTGGTAAAATCAACTCGTTTTTGTAAGATTCGACAAGGCAATCAGTTACGGTTGTACGTTTCCAGCGGATGAACTACCTGTCTGCCAAGAAGTCACTTTTTTCGTATGATTTTGCGACAACCTGCGTGGAAATCGACCGTCGTCCGGACACTATTGTACGCGCGGAAGTCACAAAAAACGGCAGATTTTGCATCAAGGAGGGAAACGCCTCACATGGAAGCAATGGGTTCACTATGTCAGAAGAGCTGTTCGATGTCGTCGATCATCAGGATTGTGTGCTCGGCCAGGCGCCGCGGTCGGAGGTGCATGCCCATCGCTGGCTGCATCGAGCCGTGCACATCTTTGTCTTCAACTCGCGCGGCGATCTGTTGATCCATCAGCGGTCGGCGACCAAGGACGAATGCCCGCTGAAGTTCACGTCGTCGGCCTCCGGCCACCTGCACGCCGGGGAAGATTATGAGACCGCCGCAGTGCGGGAACTGATGGAGGAACTCGCGCTGGACGCCCCGCTGGAGTTCCTGACGAAACTCCCGGCCGGTCCGGAGACCTCTTATGAACATAGCGCCCTGTACCGGACGACGACTGATGAGCCGCCGACATTCCTCGCCGAGGAAATCCTCGACGGCGCCTACTATTCGCCGGAACACATCACCCGCTGGGTCGCCGACCGCCCTGACGACTTCACGCCCTGCTTTCGCTCGTTGTGGGCATGGTTCTGGGATCACCGTTGAGTAGGCAGTTATTCCTTCGCCAGTGCCGCTTCCAGCGTTTGCCAGAACTCGGCCTCTGTCGACAGGCCGGCTTCCTTCGCGAATTCCTGCAGATGGCGGTAGCGCCGCAGCGGATCGGTCTGGCAGGTCCACCAGATTTTCGCCTGGCATTCCGGGCAGAACTCCAGCGGCTTCTGGTCGGCTTCGTCGCGGTGATTCGAGCCGTTCATGCAGCAGGCGTAGGCGACGCAGTGCGGCATGCCGAGCATGTGGCCCGTCTCGTGCACGGCCGTTTTGATCGTCCGCAGCAGGCAGAGGCGATATTCGGCCTCGTCGCCGTCCGAGTTCCCGTTGCGGAACAACGACCAGACGCCGACGCGGTCGTTGATCGACGCCTGGCCAAAAACATAGTTCCAGTCTTCGCCTGGCCACAAGTCCTCCGCGACGAACCCGAGCAACGCGGCGGCTTTCTTCCCGCGGCGCGGTTTCAGCACGTCAAACAGTAGATGCGTCGTCAGCAATTGCCGGCGCCGGCCGCCGTCGCGCGGCCGCTGCGCTTCCGCCGGGACGTCGTCCAGATCGATGCCGCCCAGGATGCGGACGTCCATTTCGAAAAACCGCTCCATGAAGTCGCGGGTCGATTCCAGCAGCTTCTGTTGCGACGGCGTGAACTCGCCGAGCGGCAGCAGGTGAATTTCGGGATATTTCTTGCGAAGCGGTTCCCGGCGAAACGCGACGTACTGATCGAACGTCTGGCCCCCTTCCGGATACTTCGCCAGCCAGTCGTCTTCGCCGGGTTTCGGCACCGGCCCGAAATGGGGCGCGAGCTTCGCCATCTGTTGATGGTAGCTCTTCAATTCCGGCCGCCGTTTGGGCGGAGCGCCGAGCAGTTCTTCCTCATCCAGCGGACGGACCCGCAGCACGAACGAGACGGCGACCGCCGCGGCGAGCGCGGCCCCATACGCCGACCATCGCAGGCTGCGCGACATGCGGTCACTTCTTCGGCTGGAGTTCCCGTTCGAGGAATTTCCACAAGGCTTCGTTCGCCTGGACGGCCGCCTCTCCTGCGAAGCCGTGTCCCTGGTCTTTCAGAATCAGCAGTTCGTGCCGGGCCTGGGCTTTCTTCATCGCCTCGTCGAACAGCGTGGCCTGCGAGACCAGCACGATTTCGTCCTTGTCGCCATGCAGCGTCAGTATGGGCGGATCTTCTTTAGAGATGTACGTCACCGGGCTGGCGGCCTTGTAGGCGTCTTTCGCCTGCTCCGGAGTTCCGCCGCACAACGCGATCAAGAGATCGCGCACCAACGGGACGTCGTCGTAGGCCTTGACCAGTTCGGTCGGCCCGAAGATGTTGACCACGGCCTGCACGCGGCTGGAGAACTCCACATGGCCGCCGTCCCCTTCCAGTCCGGCTTTCTCGTCCGTTAAGCCCACGAGCAGGCTGAGATGCCCGCCGGCCGAACCCCCCGCGACGCCGATGCGTTCCGGATCGATGTGATATTTGTCCGCCGCCGACCGCAGCCAGCGGATGGCGCACTTGCAGTCGTGAATCTGCGCCGGAAACGGCTCCTTGCCGAGCTTCGTCTCGGGATCGGGCTGCGTCAGGCGATAGCTGATCGTCACCGCGACATAGCCGCGTCGGGCGGCCTCCTCCATGTACGGACGAAAACTATGCCGGTTCCCGCCGACCCACCCGCCGCCGTGAATCAGCACCAGCGCCGGAAACGGCCCATCGCCCTCCTTCGGCTTCGCCAGATCCAACTGCAACTGGACGTCGCCCGCCATGCCGTAGGTGATGTTCGGTTCGATCTCGATGTCGTCCGCGGCGCGGAGGGGTGTGATCGACGAGAGCAGAAACATCACGCCTGCGGCGAACAGAGAGAATCGCTGGTGCATGAGTCAACTTTCGCGCGGATGGGGTAATGAGAGGACTTCCTCAGCATATCTGGCCCGATGGCCAAAATGTAGCGCAGTCGTTTCACGACATTCCGCGAGTGCGGATTGGCAAAACCGCGGTTGGCAACCGCGGTCTTCGGAGCGACGTCAGTGAAAACACCGCGGATGCCATCCGCGGCTTTCAACCCAGCGCCGTCGCCACCGTTTCCTTCGTTTTCCGCAGGCCGGTGCGGGCGACTTCCAAGGCGTCCTGCTGCCAGTAGTCGCGATTGAAGAGTTCCAGCGACAGCGCGCCGCGGAAGCCCATGTCGCGCAGCATGCGGTAAATCTCGCGGTTCGGAGCGACGCCGTCGCCGGGATACACCCGCTGCGCGTCGCCGATCTCCGCCCGCGGCGGCATCGCCGGGTAATCGTTCACGTGCAGGCAGAACATCCGCCCGGCGGGGAAGTAACCGAGGCCCGCGAAATCCGACCCGCCTTTGTAGATGTGATAGATGTCGAGCAGAAAGCACGCCGACGGATGCGCCGCCTCGATGCCGACGAAC
This sequence comes from uncultured Planctomycetaceae bacterium, assembly GCA_964504645.1. Classification (GTDB taxonomy): domain Bacteria; phylum Planctomycetota; class Planctomycetia; order Planctomycetales; family Planctomycetaceae; genus CAZDGB01. The sequence continues at coordinate 10,932 of CAZDGB010000049.1, forward strand.
GCCACTTCGCCGAGCCGCGACAGCGTCTTGGAGAAACCCCACAACTCGATCTGAGGCGCGACGCCCATTTCCTGGCCGAGTTCGCACAGCGCCCGGTAACGCTCCGCGAGCTTCAACAGATCGAGTCCGGTCTTGTCGGTCACGCCGACAGGTGGCGCGGCGATCCGCGTGCCGCCGAGCGACCGCACGAGATCCATCGACCGTTTGGCCTCTTCGAGTCCCTTGGCCCGCTCGGCGTCGTCCTCGTGTAGAAATGCCGCGAAGCCGATGGCGCTCTCGACCCTCAACCCGCTATCGGCGATCCGCTTCCGCAGATCGGGAAGTGAGCCGCCCTGCTGGACGTACTCGTCGATCTCGCGAATCCAAGGTTCGATCCCGTCGTACCCGGCCTTCGCCGTAATGTCGACTTCCGCGACGATGCCGAGGTTCTGCCCGCGAATCGTGCTGGTGTTCAGGCAATAGCGGAAGGGATTGGCTTTGGCGTCATCGGCCAGTGCCGGGAGTGCGGATGATGCGGCGACGGCCGCGGAGGTTCCCGCGAGGAATTGGCGACGAGAGAAATGAGGGATCATGAGTGCGATTTCCATAGAGCAACGGGTTTGCAGCAACATCATGCGGCATCCCGGCGCGAGGTTCAATCGCCGAACGTCTCTTGATTCGCCGCCGCGAGACGGGGAAGATGAAGGTCGAGGTGCGAAATGATTCTCACGAACGAACAACGCTTGGCTTTGGATCAAGACGGCTTGGTTCCCGTGAGCATTGACGGTGTGTCATGTGTCGTTTTACGCGCCGAAGTGTTTCAGCGCATCAAGCAAGCTATGCTTTACGACGACCGAGACCTTTCGCCGGAAGAGACGTACCCTGCCGTCCTGCAAGCGTGGGATTCCGCCGGTTCACAGGTTATAGACCAGTGAGCCGGGCGATGAATTCTCGCAGGTAAGGTGTATCGTCCGCGTCCGACCCGATGAAAGCCAAGTGCTCTTGCCTCCACGGTTCCGATTGAAAACAAAGAAACATTACAAAGGTTCGCCCAGTTTCAGCGGACAGCCCATGCAACATCGTCACCAGCGCCTCGACTCCATCGAACCATCGTGGAGCGTTACGCATATGGTCCAGTCCCAGATTAACGCCTAGATCCCACTGTGGAAGAAACCCGGATTCAGCTTCTTCATCCGGCTGCTTCTGGTCGACCAATAGGACTGAATCTGATTGCCATGCGCCGGACTCTAGGAAACAGCTGAACCCCTTTTTTAGTGCAGCGGCGACTGATTCCAGGTCGGAACCATCGACATAGGCGGCAAGGACAAACTCGTCTGTCAACGGCATTGCCCACATTCCAGGTTTATGGATTGTTGAAAGCCCGGCTTTCCAAAGCGAAAGCCGGGCTTTGTCGTTCAATCGCTCGGCATTTTCCGCAGCAGTTGCTTCGCCCGGCTTTTCCACCGCCCGTGTTTGCGGGCGATGGCCGTCGGGCTGGCGTTCAAATCCTGCAACAAGGCCCGCAGGTGTTGCCGGGCTTCCTCGGGTTGGCCAGCGCTATTGCACAGCGTCGCGAGCAGGTACAGGCCTTCGGGATGCCGCCAGCGCTTGATGTGCGTCGTGAGATGCTCGCGGGCGGCGGCGGCGTCGCCCTGTGCGGCGAGCGCCTTGCCGAGCGCCAGCGAGACGTCGCCGAACTTGTATTGCGGGTCTTTCGCCAGGACTTTGCGGGTGAGCGTGATGACGTCGGCGGTGCGGCCCTGCTTCTCTGCGACGACCGCCGCGCCCCACAACGCCTGCAGATTCTCGGGGTCTTTCTTGAGCGCACAATCGTAGGCGTACTCGGCGTCGTCCCAGCGGCCGACGTCGCGGAGCGCGTCGCCCCATTGAATGAACTGGTGCGGATTGCCGATCTGCTCCGCCGCGGCCTCCAGCCGGGCGAGGTCCGTGCCGCGCAGCCAGCGGCGTATGAACGCCGGGGCCGGATAGTCGGTCGCCGGAAAATATCGCAGCGCGGCGTAGACGATCGCCCCCGGAAACGGCACGACGATCAACAGCCACAGCCAGAAATACTTGTCCGGCTCCGAGCGGATGCATTGAATCAGCATCCACACCCAGAACGCGAAATAGGCGAACGCCAGGAAGCTGAACGCGCCGGAGAAAATCAGGAAGGGCAACGAAATCCACGCCCCCGGCCCGCGCACCGGGAACACGTCCAGCTCAGGTTCGATCTGCGCCAGGAGTTCCATGCGGGAGATGATAAGCAAACAACTGAAATGGATGAAGGCTGCGAACCCGCCAGCGTCAAATAACGTCGCCGGACGCTGGCGGGTTCGCAGCCCTCAAAAAGAACGACTACTCCCGGCTCCGCGCCGCCAGATACGCCCCGAGCGCCTTCTCGTAGGGTTCCGCCGTGTTCAACTTCAGAAAATCGATCCCCGCCGCCGTGCAGCGCGACTTCAAGTCCTGGCAGAACTTCCGATAGCGTTCCAGATACCGCTCGCGGTAGCGGTGCGGATCGATCAGCAGCCTGCGGTTGGGCTGCTCGATGTTCCAGAACTGCGACGGCCGCGTAAACGGGAACTCTTCCTCCTCCGGCGCAACGATCTGGAACAGGATCACTTCGTGCCGGGCCGCGCGGAATTGCTGCAGCGCCTTCACCAGCGGATCGAGTTGATCGAAACAATCGCTGAACAGGATGATCAAGCTGCGGCGTTTGATCGTGGGATGAATCTGCTCGAACACCTGCGACAGGCTCGTCTCCGCGCCGGGCCGACGGTTGGCCAAAAGTTGCGCGATGTACCGCAGCGTGTGCGGCTGCGTCGACGGCTCGTAGCGGTCGGCGACCGACGTGTGAAACGTGATCAACCCGCAGGCGTCGCGCTGGGCGAGGAGCAGGTACGCCAACGCCGCGGCGAGTTGCCGCGCGTAGTCGTACTTGCTGATCGTCTGGCCGTGATACGCCATGCTGCCGGAACAATCGACGAGCAGTTGGCAGCGGAGGTTCGTTTCCTCTTCGTACTCTTTGACGTAGAAACGGCCGGTCTTCGCGTAGGCCCGCCAGTCGATGTGCCGGATTTCGTCGCCGGGGTAATACTGCCGATGCTCGACGAACTCGACGCTCGACCCTTTGAACGGGCTCTTGTGCTGCCCGATGAGGTACCCTTCGACGATCAGCTTGGCGACGACTTCGAGATTCCCGAACCGCGCCAACGCCGTCGGATCATGCACGGGAGGCGACGGCATGGATGGGGCCCTTTGCTAAAAGACTATCCGCAGATTTCGCAGAGGAACGCAGATTAAAGCAGAAAGACGGGGTTCGCACAGAGACACAGAGGTCACAGAGATTAAAGCAGAATGCGGAGTAGGGTGTGAAAACAAGAGAGGGATTCCGTCAAAGAATTTTTCTCGGTGACCTCTGTGACCTGTGCGAGAACTGCTTTCCTGTCTTTATCTGCGGAAATCTGCGAAATCTGCGGATGATGTCTGCTTTGGGTCTGGCTATTCTACAAGACACTCACCCCGCTGAGGATCGCTCCGATGAGTGTCGTGCCCGAAATTGTGCCGGACGATTATTTGCCGCGACTACCGCGGGACCGTTCGCCGGGGATCGGCTGCATCGGCAGCGGGTTCATCATGGTGGATTGCCACCTCGTCGCGTATCGGCAGGCCGGGTTTCGCCCCGTGGCGATCACGTCGCGCAATCGCGATCATGCCGCCGCGGTCGCCGAGCGGCATCAGATTCCCCGCGTGCATGACGACATCCGTTCGCTCGCCGCCGATCCTGAAGTGCAAGTCGTCGACGTCGCCGTGCCGCCGGACGTACAACTGTCCGTAATTCGAGACGTCTTGCAGCACGGCCCGCAAATTCGCGGCATCTTGGCCCAGAAACCGCTAGGCATCGACTACCTACAGGCGAAAGAGATCGTCCAACTTTGCCGCGACGCCGGCGTGACGCTCGTCGTCAATCAGAATATGCGCTACGACCAATCGGTCCGCGCGGCGAAGTCGCTGCTGGCGCGCAACATCCTCGGCGAACCGGTTCTCGCCACGATCGATATGCGGGCCATCCCCCACTGGATGCCGTGGCAAGAACGCCAAGGCTGGGTCACGCTGCGGATCATGAGCATCCATCATCTCGATACGTTCCGCTTTTGGCTCGGCGACCCGGTCCGTGTCTTCGCCAGCGTGCGGCCCGATCCGCGCACGGCGCAAAAGTTCGCCCACGACGACGGCATCTGCCTCTACATTCTCGAATTCGCGAACGGCGCCCGCGCCTCGAGTTGGGACGACGTCTGGGCCGGACCGGCCCGCGAAGGCGCCGCGGCGGATATCGGCATCCGCTGGCGGATCGAAGGAACGGACGGCTTGGCCCGCGGCACGATCGGCTGGCCCGAGTATCCGAAACCGACGCCGAGCACGCTCGATTGCACCACGATCCACGACGCCGGTCGCTGGCATCAGCCACGCTGGCCCGAAGTCTGGTTCCCCGACGCCTTCGCCGGCCCGATGGCCGAACTCCTCTGCGCCCTCGAAACCGGCACGCCGCCGAACCTCAGCGGCGACGACAATCTGCAAACGATGGCGCTGGTCGATGCGTGTTATCGTTCAGCAAAGGAACACCGGGCGGTAGAATTGGCCGAACTGTTGAACTGATCCCCTCACAGAAAAGAAGCCCAGGGATTGCTATCCCTGGGCTTCCGGAGACGCTCATGCCCCAGAAAATCCTCATCCCCATCGGCGACGCCACCGAGGTCATGGACACTCTGTACCCCATCTTTCGCTTGCAGGAAGAGGGCTACGACGTCGCCGTCGCCGGGCCGGAAGCCCGCCATTATCACGGTGTGATGCACGAAATCCCGCCGAACGAGAACATCCCCTGGGACATCACCCGCGAGCAGCCGGCCTATCACATCAAGGCGTCGGTCGCCTTCCGCGATGTGAGGCCGGAAGACTACACCGGCCTGTTCCTCTCCGGCGGCCGCGCGCCGGAGTATCTCCGCTACGATCCGCATCTCTTGAACATCACCCGCCACTTCTTCGAGCAGAAGAAGCCCGTGGCGATGGTCTGCCACGGCGTCGAGATCGCTGCCGCCGCTGGCTGCCTCTCCGGCCGCACCGCCACCACCGTGCGCAAGTGCGAGCTCGACATCACGCAAGTCGGCGGCAAGTACGTCGATCAGCCAGTGGTCATCGATGCCAACCTCATCAGCTCCCGCGTGTGGGCCGACAACCCGTCCCTGATGCGGGCCTTCCTGAAACTGCTGGCGACAGTGAAGTAAAAAAAGCGGAACGCGGAAGGACGCCGGCCGGAAGCCCGCGGAATGACGCGGACCAAATTCAGTCTCTGAAAATCCCTTTTTGCCCTGCCCGCGAAAATCCGCGTCGTCCGTGCGGCGCAGCCCCGCGTTCCGTTTTCGTCTGGCAGCGTATTGATTCTTTTGAAGAGCACTACCATGCGCATTGCCGTCGGCGGCATCTCTCATGAAACGAGCTCGTTCGCCGTCACGCGGACGACCCTGGCCGATTTCGCTGAGGGCTTCGGCTTGTTCCGCGGTCCGGAGGTGATCGACCGCTTCACGAACGCGAACATCTGCACCGGCGGGTTCCTCGACGGCGCGAAAACGCACGGGTTCGAAGTCGTCCCCATTTTGTGGACCTTTGCTTATCCCAGCGGGCTAATCGTCCGCGCCGACTACGAACAACTCAAGAACGAGTTCCTCGACCGCTTGCGCTCCGCGGATGCCGAGCGACCCCTCGACGGCGCCCTCCTCGACCTCCACGGCGCGATGGTCGTCGAAGGAATCGACGACGCCGACGGCGACTTCATCGAAGCAGTCCGCGGCGTTCTCGGCCCGAATCGGCCCGTCATGGTCACGTTCGATCTGCACGGCAACCACACGCAGCGCCGCGTCGACGCCGCGACGGCGATTTTCGGCTTCGACACCTACCCGCACATCGACATGGCCGAGCGCGGCCGCGAAGCCGCCGATGTGATGGCCCGCACCCTGCGGGGCGAAGTCCGCCCGGTGATGGCCTTCGAGCAGATTCCCCTCTTCTGGAGCACGCCGACGCAGGTGACAGCCCATCCGCCGATGAATGAAGTCCTCGACCGCGTGCATGAAATTGAACGCCGACCCGGCATGCTGTCGATGTCGATCGCCACCGGCTTCACGTGGGCTGACGTGCCCGATGTTGGTCCCAGTGTGATCGCCGTCGCGGACGGCGACGCCGCGCTCGCGAGGAAATCGGCCAAGGAACTCGCCGACTGGATCTGGGAGAACCGGCAACGCTGGTATCGCGCGCCGAAGGCCGTGAAGGAGGCGATTCGCGAAGGCGAAGCGGCGGGGAAATTTCCCATCGTGCTGGCCGATCACGCCGACAACACCGGCGGCGGCTCGCCCGGCGACTCGACCGAAATCCTGCAAACGTTTCTCGATCTTAAGCTGACCGACGCGCTGATTCTCTACATGGTCGATCCCGATGTCGCGAAAGCCGCGCACGCCGCCGGCGTCGGGAAGAAATTGAAAGTCGCCGTCGGCGGCAAGTCGAGTCCGATCCAGGGCCGGCCCGTCGAGATGGATGCCGAAGTCATGGCCGTCTCCGACGGCGACTTCACCTACGACGGCCCGATGTATGCCGGCCTCACCGGCAACATGGGCTGCTCCGCGTGGCTGAAACAGGACGGCGTCAACGTCGTCGTCGTCACGGCCCGCGAGCAACCGCTCGGCCCGGCGTTCGCCAAAACACTCGGTCTCGACTGTGCGAACATGAAATACATCGCCGTGAAATCCGCCGCCCACTTCCGCGCCAGCTTCGAAAAATTCGCCGGCACGATTCTGAACGTCGACGCCCAGGCCATCCACACCCACGACTTCCGCCAACTGCCGCACACGAAACGGACGCGGAAGGTGTTTCCGGTCGAGTTGACGTGACTTGATCAGTCTCGCGGCACATCATCCGAGCACGGCGGGTGATGTTTCGGCGCCGGCCGGTATCCGAACAACCGCCCATTGCAGCCGGGTTGCGAGATCGCGGAGGCCTCGGCGTCCCGCAGGATCTTTTCGAACGTTTTCGTCCACACTTGCAGCGCTTGGAACAACTCGCTCCAGGAATGAGAGACGGTTCTGGTTGAGAGCGACATCAGGTTCCCCTCCACTTGGCGATGCAAACTCAAGAACAACGATCTGTTCTGGAGACATCCTAGGAGCGAGACCTGTAGCGGCCGTGAAGCGACGATAAAAACGGCTTCATCATTCCCTTCCTGATTGCCGAGTCCGGCTCGGATTCGCACCGCTTCCGCGAGCAGTCTGGCGCGCGGTTTGCTTGCGTTCGGAGCGGGAAAAAGGAATGAACGGCAAGCAGCGGCAATTTCTGTGGGGAGTGCTGGCCCTGGCGGGCGTAGTCGTCCTGATCGGCGCGGTTCTGCAATCGCGCGACCGGGGCTTGAGCGTCTTCGCCGGGACCGGCTATTGGATCGTCTTCGCGCTGTGCGGAACCTGGTTCGCGGCGTGGTGGGCTGTCCTCCCGCCTCAGCCTTGGCGGGAATGGCGTGGGCCGTGTCTGCTCGCCGCGCTCGGCGTCGCGGTGTGCGTGTCGGCGGTGCCGCTCGATTTCAAGGTCCTCAGCGACGAGACCAACCTGCTGAACGTCTCGCTGTCCATGTATCAGGACAAAACGGCCCTCCATCCCGTCATGGGGCACTTCTATTACGGCAACTTTCACCCGAAGAGCGCTGGCGCACCCACGCGGCCGTTGGTTTTTCCCTTTTTGCTCAGCCTGCTGCATACGCTGACGGGGTATCGGGCGGCCAACGCCTTCGTCCTCAATGCCGCGGTTCTATTTTCGTTGCTCTTCATGGTCTCCGCCGTCGTCTGGAAGGCCTTGGGATTTCGCGATGCGCTGGCGGCTGTTTTGCTGGTGCTGTCGCAGCCCATCATCGCGATCACCGCGGCATCCGGCGGGTTCGATCTGCTCTCGGCGACGCTCATGTTGGGTGTGCTGCTGGCCGTCCGGCTGCATCTGAAGAGCCGCACGGCGGATTCGCTAACCCTGGTCTGGATGACGCTGCTGGTGTACTCGCAGGTGCGGTACGAGTCGATTTTCGCCTTGCCGCTGGTGATGGGGTTTCTGGCCTTGCGCGGATACGTCACGCTCGACATGCTGACGTCCCGTGCCGCGTATTATCTGAGCGCGCCGCTGTTCCTTTTCCCCTGGGTCATGCAGCGCCGTTTGCAGCCCGACCACTACGACAATCCGCCGGGCGTGCCGCCGTTCAGCGCCCACCATTTTTTCGAGCATGTGGCCGAATTCTGCGACACGCACCTCGATTTCGGCTTTTATTACCCCTACGACAACCTCTTGAATATCGCAGCCGCTTTACTGTTCGCCGCGCTGCTCGCCGCGGGCATGCGGCGCCGATTCGAGCAGTGGAGTCTCGCACAGCGGGATCTGTTTTTCGCCTCGGTTTTACTGGTAGGCGCAGGGCTGGGAATCTTTCTCGCGCATTATCTGGGGCGGACCACGCATCCGACGGCGGCCCGCTTTTTCATTCCGATCTGCCTCGCGTTGGCGGGAATTCCGCTGTGGGTCCGCCGGCTCCAGCCGCAATGGTTCTCGTCGACCACGTTGCTGGCCTCTGCGGCGGTGCTCTGCGCGCTGTACCTTCCCGTAGCGGGCGAGTGCCGTTTCATGCACACGCTGACCCTGCATCGGTCCACCCGTCTCGCCCAGGAATACCTCTCACAATTCCCGCATCGTCGCCTACTCACCATTTCCGATCGGCCGGGCCAATGCGTCGCGTTAGGGCTGGGAGCGGTCGATTTTCCGACGGCGCGCAGAACGGCGGACGAGATCGCGCTCGAACACCAGCGCCGGCTGTTTGACGAAGTCATCGTCTTCCAGGAGGTGGAGTACGACACCGAACAGCCGATTGAGGAGCATCGTCTTCCCACAACGTTCCCGCTGGAACTTGTCCAAGAACATCAAATCACGGCCGAACGCAAACTGCGCATTTCCCGCCTGACGGAAATGAAAAAGGACGCTCCCCCCGCGGCCGGAGTCCTCGGCGAAGACGAACCCGCCGATGCGCTCATTCCATCCGCCGCTGGCTCGCCTTGAGCCTCCGCAAGACCCCGGCTCGTTCCAGCGCGGGAAGCTCCTGCTCGTCAAAGTAGTCCAGCGAGAGCCAGTGATGTCCCCAGTACTGATGCAAAAACCCGGGAAATTGTTCCGATGCCTGCAGGATAGCGCTGCGAATCGCATTCCGGGAATCGCGCTCCGTCGGAATCTGTGCGATCAGCGCGCTGGCCAGTTGCGGCTGGGACGGTTCCACAATCACCTCGAATTCGAGACGATGCTCCTGCTCCAGCCGTTCGATCAACGGAACGAGCAGTTGCTGATCGATCGAACGGCTGGCATCCGCGCTCTCGTAGATGCCGCCGCCGGCGAAAAACTCGGCGGCGCGCACCAACTCACGTCCGCTGATCCACTGTTCTTCGACCTGGGAGTCGAACCCCGCGCGATAGTCGGTCCGCGGCCACAGGAGGCCGACGAGCAGCCCGATCGCCGCGAGCGCCGCTGTCGCCAGCACGATCGTTCGGAGCGGCACGCCGCGATCAGAACTGGGCGTCGTCGCCGGCTGCGGGCGTGGCGAGGGCTTCAAAGACGTTGGCATCCATCGTCTCGCTGAGAAACCGTGCGGCGCCGTCTCCGAACGCGAAATGCGCTCCCTGGGGATGACGGCTGGAAAAGTTGAGCGTCCCGCCGAGGTGGCTGTTGATGGGGAAATCGGCCGCTGCGGCGGTGTACGGCAAAGCGTTGAATACGTAGGCGTCCCGCTTGGCGACCAATCCGATCCACGACGAGGTGAACGGCGGGTTGGTCGGCGAGGGCGGCTGGTTGACCCGCTCACCCACCATGAGCGTCTGGGACAGACCGTCGGCCACGTCGCGGAAACGGACGGCTGAAAGCGGGCCGATCAGGTCTGCGGAGGCGGAATAATTCCCGGCGGCGACGCGCGTCGCGGGGTAACTTCCTACGTGGATGAGGACCGTGCTTTCCCCGGAATCGCTGGGGCACAACCATAAAGGCACGACCTGCCGCAGGGCGGATTCGTTGCCGTCTACCGCCGTGCCGAGATGAAAATCCAGTTGAGCGAAGAGCGGGGATTGATCGGTCATGGGCAACAGAAAGGCGCCCCATCCCCACCCGGAGAACGTGACGGGCGACATCGGGCCGATGACCAGCGCGCCGGGAGGCAGAATTTGGTGAACCTCATGGTAATTGTGCAGGGCCACACCCAACTGACGCAGATGGTTCAGGCATTGCACTCGACGCGCCGCCTCCCGGGCCCGCTGCACAGCCGGCAGTAACAGAGACATCAGAATTCCGATGATGGCGATGACTGCCAGCAGCTCGATCAACGTGAACCCGCGCGACTGGCGAACCGGCGCAACCATCGAAACCTCACTTTGCCGGGCAAGGTGAATCAACCGCCGCGGCGTCCCCACCAGTTGAAGAATCCTCTGAAGGTGCTGGTGCTGGTGTCCGTTCCTGTGCCGGTTCCAGTTCCCGTACCGGTTCCAGTTCCAGTGTCGGTTCCGGTTCCCGTCCCGGTCCCAGTGCCCGTCCCTGTTCCAGTGCCAGTCCCCGTTCCAGTACCAGTACCAGTATCAGTTCCGGTACCGGTGCCAGTTCCTGTCCCGGTTCCAGTGCCCGTGCCTGTTCCTGTTCCCGTCCCAGTCCCGGTGTCAGTGCCTGTGTCAGTACCGCCAACCTCAGGATCGAAGATGGCGACCAGCCGCGCGATCGCGATGGCGCTGAATCGCAGGATCGGCCGGGTCACCGTCAAATTGTCGGCCGTCGAGGTATGCGTCGAGTTGTCGCTCGGATCGGTGATGGGGAAACCGAGATCGTCAAATTCCGCGGCTTGACCGCTGCGATTCTTGACCAGCGCCGAGGCGACCTCGACGACGACTCCCGTGTCTCCATCGATATAAGTGCGTGCCAGCCCTCGCCCCCCCAGCGATTGCGACGGATTCCCCGATTGATCGACCCCCGGCAGTCGAATCACCGAAAAGTGATTCGACTGGGCCAGTGCCGGCAGCGCACACACCGCCAAGCCGATGGCCGCCCAGGTGCCAGGACGTCTGAACTGAATGCGAGTCATGAATCTCACCCCTTTCCCACTGCAAAGAAGCCTGATCGCCAACCATGACGATCCTTCGACGGCGTCCTCTGCAAGAATTGCGCCCCGGCCAAGATTGGCAAACGACGCGCGCAGCGGGATGAGCGAATTCGCGAAAATTCCCGTCAGCCAAAGGGTATCGCGTCAACGAACGGGAAAATTTGGAGCCGACCGGAACAGTGGTCGGCTAGAGAGCATGCCGCGCGGAAGAACTCTCGGCATGATCCTTCAACCCGCACAGTGTGCAGTCAACTCGCAATATTCCGAGCAGGGACCGCCGCGCAGAACACGGCGGGCTTTTGCCGCGCCGCTCGCCTTTTTAGTCGACGCCGACGACCACCCAGCCGTTGCCGGAGCGGAACGACGTGATGCGCGGCGGCGTTTTGCCGGCGGGCCATGCGTCGGCGGGCAACTGCTTCGGAAACGTGATCTTCGGCAAGCTGGCTTCGATGACTTTCCGCGCGGCGAGCTCGGTGATCGACGAGCCGTCGGAGCTGCCGTTGAGTCCGCGGATTTCCACGTTGCCGTTCTTCACGAACCAGTTGTCCCCTTGCTCGACGATGCGAAACGGCACGGTGACTTCATACGCCGGCAGCACTTCCTGTCCCGCCGCGTGAAAGGCGGCCCGCATGGTGACGCGGGCTTCATCCGTGCCGAGACGGATCTCCAGCGGATCGACGTCGGCGAACTGAATCTCGACGCGCAGGTGTTCCATGCCGGGCAGCGAGGGCTCGTCGACGGTGAGACCGACGAGGCGCATCAAACGATAGAGATCGCGTTGATCGACTTTTCGCCCAGCGAGGCCGGAGCGTTCGATGACCCCCTGCATCAGCGATTCATGCATGTAGACCGACGCCGCGTGCGGCGCGACGAGTTCATCGGGGCACGGCGGGAGCGTCGCGACTTCCAGCGGAGCGGCCACCGCGGCGGAGAAGTACAGATGCGAATCGGTCGTGCGCATCCGCACGCGCTGCGGCATCAGTTGCACCGTTTCCAACCGGGCCTGCAATGTTTCTTTCAGGAACACGTTGCCGCGCGCCAGTTGTTCATCGAGCTCGCCATTGAATCGCGGGTAGACCTTTTCGACGATGCGCCGCCGCGCGAAGGCGTCGGCCGCGGGTTGCTTCTTTTGGGCGACGCTGAGCGCGATCTGCTCAGCGAGCGGACCGATCGGGCTGCCGGTGAACTTCGTCATGGCGCCGGTGTGGTGCTGATCGGTGCACAATACGGAGACTTCCGCCCGCCGGGTCGCGAGCTGATAACCGTCGAACAGGATTTCTTTCTGCGCGAGAAACTGCTGATGGCCGACCGACGTGACGACGGCCTGCGGCGAGAAGCCCGCGGTCGACGACGCGCTGTCGCCGTAGAGCAGAATCAGAATCCGTCCCTGCGTATTCGAGGGGAGCAAGTCGACTCGCGTATTGGTCAGCGTGAGTTGCTGCCCGGAAATCGGCGTGTCTTCGAAGACGTCCCGCACTTCGCCGGACTGCACATCCTGGCGCGCAACCAGTTGATTGATCAGGCTTTCGGCGACGACGAAGTGGAGATTGAGCGGAGCCGTACTAACGTCCGCCGCGCGAGGACTGGAAAGTTCCTGGGCGTTCGCCGCCAGCGTCAGGAAACTCCACGCAGCGAGCGATGCAAGCCATTTCCAATTAAGGGATTGCGCACCGCGTCCGCAATCGGTCGGCGACACGGAATTCGACGATGTGTGGCGGCGCATCGGTAATCGACTCGCAGGTGGCGAAAAATCAACCCGCTGTGGCAATTCTACCTCACGGATGCCAACCTCGTGCCGAATTTGTCCGCGGCGTGACGGATTGGCGCAACATCAACACTGGAAAACGGTAAGAACAATGCACACGACACATCGAAATTCACAGATATTTCGTTTCACTTGCAAGTTTTTCCGAGCAGACGCATCGACGGGGTCAGACGTCCGACTTATGATCCAGAAACGTCGTTTCCTTTTCTGATTTTGCGGCGAATTCCGATGTCGACTCCGACGCCGTTGCGCCTGGCCATGGTCTCCCGCGATGCCTCCGAGCGTGTGTATCACGTGCGGCGAGAACTCGGCGACTTCCTGCGTCGTCAATCGCAAGTCGTCGTTGCCGACTTCGCCGCCACCGAACTCCTCACGCCCGTGGATCCGCCGCACGATCTCGTCGTCGTTCTCGGCGGCGACGGGACGATCCTGCGGACCTGCCGCCAGTTGGGCGAGCATCAAGTACCGATGATTGGCGTCAACCTGGGAACGCTCGGCTTCCTCGCCGATCTGTCGCCGGCCGAATTCCAGGACCGATTCCCGCTGTTGGCGCAGCGGCGATTTCAGGTGGTGCATCATCTGATGTTCGAATGCCGCTTGCATCGAGGCGACGGCACAACGGAGAGGTATCTCGGCCTCAACGAAACGTCGGTGCAATCCGGGGCCGCGCTGAAGATGCTGAAGATTCAACTGCACATCGACGGCGAACCGGTCACCACGTACAGTTGCGACGGCCTGATTCTCAGCACGCCGGTTGGCTCGACGGCCCACAGTCTGGCGGCGGGCGGACCGATTTTGCGGCAAGACTTGCAGGCCTTCGTCGTCACGCCGATCAGTCCGCATACGCTGACGAACCGCCCGCTGGTCGACCGGGCTGATTGTGTCTACGAGTTGCATCTGCCCGAAGTGCCGGAGGGAGCGATGCTGGTCGTGGACGGCCAGATCAAACGGCCGCTCTCGCCGGGCGACCGGATCGAAGTCCGCCGGGCGCCGGTGACGTTCCAACTGGCGCGGTTGCCCGGCCACAGTTACTACGACACGCTGCACCGCAAACTCAACTGGGCAGGCGGGCCGAACTACGGCAAGGGTTGAGAGCGTGCGCTTCGCGGTATGACCGACTCACGCGGGCCGAATCACGCCGCAACAACTTCTCTTGCCGGAACTTGCGATTCGGGGTACAAGCCCGCCGCGACAGAAATCCGGTTCCTCTGCTAGACGAGAGACGACATGGACGTCCTTCTCCGCGCCGCCCGTGCGCTGCCTTGGCCTCAGTTTCTCTCCTTCCTGCAAAGCGCCGGCGTCGAACGGTTTGCGGCGGGGGGCCTCCTGGGAATCCTGGCGGCTTGTGCCTTCAGCCAGCAACTGGCGACGTGGGGCGCGTCCGCTCCGCTGGATCGCGGTTTGTCGCTTACGCTGCTGATCGGCATTGCCGCCGGCGGCGTGCTGCAACGACGTGCCGCATGGCGGTGGCCGATCTGGCTGATGATCTCCGCGGCGATCGCGCCGGTGTTTTCCTGGTGGACCGATCTCCTCGGCACGGGCCTCGCGCAGCTTCCGCTGAGTCTCACACAAAACCCCAACGGAATCGAAGCGGTTGGCTTGGCCCTCTCGTTCCTTTCGCTGGCCGTGCCCGTCACCTGCTGGATGGCCTGCGTGTGTGCGCTGTGTGATGCGGCCGAGGAAGAGAATCAAAGCTCTCCGTGGTGGACTGTCTGCGGCGGTGGCGCGTGCGGCGTGATGGCCTGCGGTTTGATGTTCGGTCCGTGGCTCGGAATCGAGATGACGGCGATTGCCGCGTCGGCGCTTGCGCTGGGCGTCAGCTATCTCCGGCTGTCCCGAGCGGGGGGCGTAAGCTCCCTGGTGGACGAGGAATCAGGGGGCTTACGCCCCCCGCTCGGAAATCTCGTTCATGATCGCGGACTGTCCAACGCAGTATGCCTCGTGGGTTTGTTCGCCGCCGGTGCGGCGTTGTCGGTCAGCCGCGAGCTGACGCAGTCGTTGATGGCGCCCGCGTTGTATCTGCAACTGGCGTTCTGGTCGATCGTGGTCGCGGGGATCGGGCTGGGAAGCTACTTCTCGCGCTGGGCGCACCACCGCGCGGCGGTCGTCGGGCTCACGGTCCTCCTGGTCGCGCTGACGGCGAACATCTGGGCGTTCGATCTCGGCGTGACGTATTGCCTGTGGACGTCCTCCTTCGTGATTCAATCCTTTCTGCATCAACTGGCGCTGGTCGCTCTGATTGCGGTCGCCGTGCTGCCACTCTCTGCGGGAGCCGGTTTGCTGCTGACGCCGCGGCGGGTTGCGAGCATCGTTTCGCTGATCGGCGGCTTTTTGCTGTTTCACGAATTGTCGTTTACGGATTCCGCTGCGTCCCTCACAACCATGCTGCTCCTGGGATTGAGCGTCCTGACGCTCGTGGCCTGCGCGGCGACCCGACCGTGGCCCGCGTTCCGCTGGCCGACGGCCGCCGTCGGAACGGCACTGCTCTGCGGCGTCGCGGCCGCCTGGATCACGCCGCCGGTCGAATCGGCCCGCGCGGCGAAGGTGCTGTTCTCCACGCAATCGTTCCTGGCGTATCGGTCCGGCTGGAAAGCCGATCTCCTGCCGCATCTCGACGACGCCCGGTTGATCGCCCAGCGGCCCGGGCGCCAGGGAGCGTTGACGCTGTGGTCTTCGCGCGGCTGCGATCTCTTGCTGCGCGAAGCCGGCATTCCGCGCTGTGCGATTGCGTGCCGGCCCGATCTTTCGCCGCAAAATGCCTCAGAAGTTTTGCAAACGGTGTTTCCGCTGCTCGTCGGCGAAACAACGCGGAACGTGTTGCTGCTGGGGGCTTCGGGCGGTACGCCGCTGGCGACGTTTCTGGCGTTTCCGGTGGAACACGTGACGTGCGTGGAACCCGATGCCGAACGCATCGCGTTGATCCGCGGGCCGATCGCCCGGCAGCGCGGCTTCGATCCCTTCACGGAAGACCGCGCGAGCTGGGATCGCCGGCCCATTGAACTCGCCGCCGCCATGTCGGATGGAAACTACGACCTGATCGCCTCGTGCCCGCCGTCGTCGGTGACGGCCGCCGCCGCATCGCAATTCACGCGAGAGTTTTACCGCCACGTTTCCCGCAAGCTGTCCGACCACGGCGTCTTCTGCCAGCGGTGGGAAGGAATCGACTACGGCCCGGCGCCGGTGCAGATGGTGATCAAAAGCCTGCAGGCGTCGTTTCGCGAAGTCGTCGCGGTGGAAATCGGCGTCGGCGAGTTGCTCTTCCTGGCGACGAACTCCGAGCAAGGCCTGGTGCGGTCCGATTTGCCGGAGCGATTGGAAACGCCCCTCGTGCGGCAAATGCTGGCCCGCTGCGGCTGGGATTGGTCGACGCTGTTGACGCTGCCGGCGTGGGATCACGCGGCGCTTCAGGAAATCGCTCAAGACGGATCGCGGCAGGCGAACACGGCGGGCAACTGCCGGCTGGCGTTCGCCGCGCCGTGCGACGTCTTCCGCTGGGGGCCGAAACTGCAGGACGTGCAGACGTTGATGACCAAGACGCGGGAAACCGATCCGACGTATTCCCCGGTGGTGGATGTCGCGGAGGCGTCTGAAGAGCAAGGCCCGCCGTCGCGTCGAGCCCGTTATCTCGACTGGCTGGGGGCGACGGTCGTCTCGCACGACGTGCTGCGGCGATTGTCGGAAGTCGCTGCGCAATCCAAGATCGTCTACGATAATCCCGATTCCTTCTGGCTGGAATACCGGAGGGCGCTGCGCGAGGAATTGCAGCAGCGGCCGCGGACGGAAATCCGCCAGGTCGCGGTCACATCGGAAACCGAGCGCGTCCTCCATCCTGAAGACGAGCGCCGGAAAGAGTATTTCGTCTCGCTGGGTGTCGCGAGCGATATGAAGCAGCGGAACCTGGAAGCCGTCTACGATCTGGCCCGCTACTTCGAGCCGCACGATCCGCTGCTGAGCCTGTTCGCCCGGCAGGAGATGGCCGAATTGCTCAAGCTCTACGGCCATCCCGATCCGGCGTTGGAACTCGCGTTGCGGCTGCACGTCATTCAATTCGCACCGTCGCACGACCGCTCGCTGCGAAACGTCCTCGCCGCCGCCGACCTGATGCTGGAATTCGAGGACGCCATCCCCGATCCGCAGATGCAATTCGATACCCTCAACGGGCTCTTGCAGACGATTCGCACCCGCTGGGATGGACGCGCCGCCGCACAACTCAAATCGGTCAAGCTCGCCATTCAGGACACGGAACGAAGCCTGCTCACGGTGGAAAAGATCGTCACGCTGCTCGACCGGCTGGCCGCCTCCGGCCAGGTCGACGCCGCGGAGTGGCCGGCCCGCCGCGACGTCGTCGAGCGGGTCCTGCTGCGACCGTTGCGGAGCTATCGGGCCGAACTGCTGCCGCTGCAGGACGAAAACCGGACGAAGACTGATGCGGCGCGGATGGAAGTGCGGAAAGGACGGAAGAGTTGACCGAGTGTCTTTCTCCCCTCTCCCCTGGAGGGAGAGGGGCCGGGGGTGAGCGGGATGTCCCTGACGTCGAACGTGTGCAAGGAACAAAGTTCGACTGTGATCTCCCCCTTATCCGGCCTTCGGCCACCTTCTCCCTCCAGGGGAGAAGGGGAAGGCAATCTAGCGTGATCACACCCACTTGACCGGCGGAATTGGCCGGTTCGTTGACCGAAAAGTTGCTGCAAGTTACGATTTCTTCCCAGCCGCTCGTCTGAATTCTTCGCGAACTCCGGGCGGAACATTCATCCGGTTCTGCCGGTTCTACCGATAAATCGGTGAGTCGGCTCCGTAGCCAAGTGGCTAA
>CAZDGB010000050.1:0-28527 GCA_964504645.1 uncultured Planctomycetaceae bacterium
GTCGTAGCCTCGTTCGTCTCCTCCTTCGGCCGTTCGAATGGATTGGCTGTCGACAATCCCGGCCGACGGCTGGCTGTGTTTGCCGACAGACCGACGCACTTGGCCTCGCTGAGCATCGTGAATTTGCTGCCAGATTCCATCCCGTCGCCAACGCCAGAAGATCGTGTAAACGCTCTTCCACTTGGGAAAATCGTGTGGCAACAGCCGCCACTGGCAGCCGGAACGAACCACGTAGAACACGGCATTGACCACCCGCCGACGATCGAACGGCGCTCGACCGACCTTCGAGCGGGGCGGCAACAATTTGCGAATGATTTGCCATTGTCGGTCCGTGAGATCGCTGGGATACTGCTGACACATCGCTGCGGCTCCGTCTTCCTTGACCTGAGAATCCAAGAAGCGGAGTCGTAGCGATTTTCAACTTTTCAAGCAATTTGAAGACACGTTCTCATCCCCATTGCCACTTCCTCTTGTCCGCCTGAATCCGCTGCGATTCCCGCCAGATGTCCGCCTGCGCCCGGTCCACGGCGTCGGTGAGCGATGCCGGCACCGCGCCCGACTTCGCGCCGAGTGACGCTCATCGGCTGACGCTGACATTGCCGATCCCGCGAACGCCCTGGATAATCGGCGGGGGGAGAGGCATATGAAGAACGCGTTGTTCTCGATCTGTTGTGAGAGAACCCCTGATCCAGACGATCAGCGACGGCGAATTCTTGTTGCGATTGAGTCCGGTGTAGACCTTCAGGCCACAGACAAGAATGGTGTCACTGCCCTCCACCATGCAGTTCGATTTCGCAGTCCAGCAGCAGTCAAAGCACTTCTCGAAAACGGGGCAAATGTAAACCAGGCTTGTCGTAGGACAGGCTCGACACCTCTGCATCGCGCTGTGACAACGAAGAGCGTCCCCATAGCTCGTTGGGGTATCGGACCCCGGCGGAATTCGCGCGAACGTGTGTGGCTTCCATTCCGGCCTTCGCAGAGCCTCGGCCTCCATTCCAGCCACACACGTTCTCCAACCAACCGGCACTCTCATAACGACTGGCACAACCAACGGGGGCAGGCCAAGTTGCAACGGGGAGTCGAATATCAATCTTGCTCGGCATGATACCCCGTAAGGCGCCGGATGCGCGCTCCAGTGTACGACGCGTTATGACTTTGCTCAGTGAAGGCACGGTACCGGGAGATGTGGAAAGCGATTTCGCCTCCCCAAGCGAAGCCGGTGCCATCCCTTTGGCAAGGTTTCGTCCATCTGCGCGTGATTCCCGAACGCCGTCTCGCTATGATTCCGACCTGTCAAGAACCAACATCACTTCTAAATTGCGCCATCCACAACGAACTCAGTCATTATGAACGGTTTGCGGCCGTCTGCGGTACGGCGATGGGATTTTGCGGTCGGCCGCCTCCCTTGGTGGCGTAGGCTAACGCCTCCGCAACTCTTCGTCAGCTCGTTCGCCCTTCTGATCGTCCTGGGAACGGTCGGGATGCAAACGCTTCCCGGGTTGTACGCCGAGACGCCCCTCACTTGGGAAGAGTCGCTATTCACTGCGACGAGCGCAGTCTGCGTGACCGGACTGATCGTCGTGGATATGGCGACGCGATTCACTCCCCTCGGACAGGCGTATGTATTGCTGCTGATTCAACTGGGCGGGCTTGGGATGATCGTCTTCACGAGCTGGATCATTCTCGCTTTGGGCGGGCGATTGTCCTTGCGGCATGAGTCGCTCGCCGTGAGTTCCGCCGAGAACTCCGCCATCGATCCGCGTCGGATGGTGTACGATATTATCCGATTTACGTTCACCATCGAGGCTTTCGGAGCGATTCTGTTGTATGTGCTATGGATCCCACGCTACGGCTTGCAGGGAGCCGCCTGGTCCGCCGTCTTTCATTCGGTCAGCGCCTTCTGCAACGCGGGGTTCTCCAACTTTTCGGACAGCCTGATCAGCCATCAGCAGTCACCGTCCACGTTGCTGGTCATCATCGGACTGGTTGTCTTCGGCGGCCTCGGCTTTCTGACCTTGGAAGAAATCTTCCCGCTGTGTTTCCCGAGGAACGGAGGACGCGTACTGCGGGTCTCGCTGCATACGCGAATTGTTCTGTGGACAACCGCCATGCTGATTCTCGGCGGCTGGATGGCGTTTGCGTGCCTGGAATGGAATCAGCTGCTGGGACAACTGCCCGTCATTGATCGACTAACGAATTCGCTGTTTCTGAGCGTGACGGCTCGCACAGCAGGTTTCAATTCCATCGATTATGGCCAGGCCGCCGACAGCACGAACTTTTTGACAATTCTGTTGATGATGGTCGGTGGATCGCCAGGCTCAACGGCGGGCGGAATCAAAACGACCACGTTCGCGCTGCTGGGCTTATTGGCGTGGTCGCGCCTGAAGGGCGACGAATCGGCCAGCTTGTTCGGCCGCTCGCTGCCGAAAGACACCATCGACCGCGCGATTGGATTGTTCGTGATCGCGTTCGGCATCGCAACGATTGGAATTCTCGCATTGACCGTGACGGAACGCGGCCAAAGTTCCGGCCGGTTTCTGGACCTAATGTTCGAGGTCGTCAGCGGATTCAACACCGTGGGGTTATCTACCGGAATTACGACTAAGCTGTCATCAGCCGGCCGTTTAGCCATCATTGCACTCATGTTTGTCGGTCGTGTGGGTCCGCTGAGCATCGCCGCCACCTTGGCACGTCCCATTCGAGTATCATCGCATTTTCGATATTCTTATGAGGATGTCATGGTGGGGTGAATCGGCTGATGAATGCTCCACGGACGTCGTTCCGACGGAATGGACTCCGTGGGCTGTGGTCCGGGGTGAAATCTATCTCTTTCCGAGGCTTAGGCCACCCCTCCCGCCTGAGCCCTCGCGTCCAGATCGCGAAAGGATATTCATGAAGCGTTTCGTCGTCGTGGGGTTGGGGAACTTTGGCAGCAGCATCGCCGAGGCTCTCTTTGGTCAGGGACATGAAGTGATCGCCGTCGATCCGCGGCCCGACGCCGTGGACCGCGTCGCTGCCTTCGTCACCCGCGCCGCCCTAGCGGACGGCAAGAGTACCGACGCGTTGCAACGGATCGGGGCGAAAGGGGCAGACGTCGGCATCGTGAGCACGGGCGACGATATTACCGCCAGTATTTTGGCGACCATGGCTCTGCGCGATCTGGGGGTTCAAGATGTCTACGCGAAAGTTATTTCGCGAGACCACGCGCGCGTGATGGAACACATGGGCGTCACCGAAACCGTATTTCCCGAACGCGACTCCGCCTTGGCGCTCGCCAGCCGATTGTCAGGTTCCGCCGTGCTGAACTATGTCCGTCTCGGGACGGGTTTCAGTATTCAGGAGATGGCGGTGCGTAACGAATGGATTGGCAAATCGTTGCGGGAACTCGAGCTGAGACGGCACTATTCGATCTCTGTGATCGCGCTACACGACATGCTAACCGACGACATCGCCTCCGCCCCGGACCCCGACTCCCGGTTGAAGGAGTCGGATTCGCTGCTCGTCGCCGGCAAAGATGAAGATCTGGCCAGCGCGGCGCGGCAAGCCTAGCTTTTTCATCGATTTTGGTCGATTTCAGCCGCACTTGGGGAACGTCTCCCTTCGGCATCGAATTGGTTAACGAGATCACGGAGAGTTCTCCTCACTTGCTGACGCCTCCTCCCCCAACATACCCTGCAGGTCAGATTTCGAACCAGCACAGTCGCCACAATTAACAACGGTGTCGACACGACTAGGCCCAAGACACCCATCCAGACGCTAGCGGCAAGCTGCGCTGTAATTACGAGCACTGGCGGTAGTGACAAGGCGCGATACTGAAGTAGCGGCGTGACCAGGTTACTCTCGATGAGTTGGACGACAATGTAAAGCAACACTACCCATAGCGCGGTCATCGGGCTTTGCATCAGCCCTAACAGCACGGCGGGCACGGCGGAAATGATGGGCCCGAAGTTAGGGATGAACGTCAGCAGTGCGGCGACGATGGCCAATGTTGCCGCCAGTTCGATCCCTAAGAAACTCAGCCCCAACCAGGTTAATACGCCGACCACCACCATGGCGACTGCTTGGGCAGATAGAAACGACTTGAGCGAGGAACCACTTTCTCTGAGGATTGTTCTGCCTCGCGCACGTTGCGAAGGCGGGAGAAGGCGAAGCAATCCTGCTGATACACTTGCGGTTGGGCCGCCAGAAAAAGCCCAACGAAGCACACCATCAGCAACACCCCGACCAGACCGAAGGCAGACGTCGCAGCACCAGCGGTGCGCGACAATATGGCCTGCGGCTGTGGTAAGAATTGACCGCCATCAACCACTCGCTCAAGGAGCCAGTTGCCCCAGGGTGTCGCGTTCATCCGCTCACGAACATTCGCTAGCGATTCCGGCCATTCTTGCCGAAACTGCTCAACCTGCGTGGCAATGGTCGGGACCAGCAGCGATCCGCCGGCCACTGCCAGCAGCAATAGTAACACAACGACGACGACGAGCGACCACGTCTCTCCCATCCCCGTGTACCGTCCGAGCAGGTTCGCCAGGGAATGCAACACGATCGCGAACAGCACCCCGATAAAGATGATGAGCACCACGTCGATCGCACTGGCGATACCGAGCAAGATGACGATCATCAAGGCGGCCACCGCGCACACGGTCGCAGCCCGCTTTGCGAGCCACAGCATTCCATCGTCAGCGTCCAATCTGTGTTCGTTTCCTTCGTGCATCGTAATTTCCTGACAGGCCCACGCTCGCTGATTGCCGTCGTCAATCGTTGCATTCAATCGCGCCAGGCGATCGAAAGGAAATCAGAAGACTGTGACGACGGGATCGAAGAAAAAGCTGGGTAGCATCTCTCGCCGCCAGGGACCAGTTTCGTGATCATATGCCGGGTTCTTTGCCATTATGATTTTGCTTCATTACCCGTTCACGAGTAGAGGCAGGGCCTCGAACAGCCTTTAACAAATTCTCCCCATCGTTCAACGGCTCGACGTGCCGTGCCTGATCTCCGATGACACCGGCTTCGCTGGATAACCCGCCTTCTGCTTTCGTAGACGCCGCATCGAGTTCGTCGCGCGGCGGTTGAGCAGAAAGTCGCTTGACCGGACCGACATCGTGCGTCTCCCCCGGTTTACCGTTGATCATGGTGACAGGGATGCCTTGGGGAAAGACAACTTCTCGGGCCTCGTCCGGCATCGAAATACCGTGTTGCTGAAAGGCGAGTTTCACCAGCCGGATCACCGACGACCGCACTTTCAGCCAGCTGTGCTCGCGGACGTTGAGCCAGAAGTAGACGCGCAGATTCACCGTCGATGTCCCCAAGCTGTCTGCCAGCACCGCCGGCTCGGGGTCGTTCAAAACGGCGGGGTGGTCTGCCAATACTTTCCGGGCGATCTCCTGGGCCTCGTTGATCGAGTCGTCATAGCCGATGCCGACGACAAAGTCTTCGCGCCGATTCGCGTTGGTTGTGAAGTTACGGAGGTTGCTTTTGTAAACGGTGGCGTTCGGAATCTGCACCAGGTTGCCGTCGAGAATCATCAAGATCGTCGTGCGTACGTTCAACTGCTGCACATACCCCGTTACACCGGTGACCTCGATCAGGTCGCCCGTCTCGAAGGGCCGCTGCATGCTGAGAAAGATGCTGGCCAGGAAATTCTCGGTGATGTCCCGGAAAGCAATACCGACGGCTAGACCGATTAGCCCTGCACCGCCGACCACCGTCAGGGCCAATTGGGTCAGGCCCGAGACTTGCAGAATGATGTAGACGCCGAAGAGAAAAACCACACGCCAATTCCCCGAGCCATCACATTACGCAGGAGATTCGTTCGGACACTTCGACGAAGGAACGCCCGCGCTCCTCGGGTCGCCAGCACTCCGGCTCCGGCCGACAGCGCTAGGACGAGCAGCCTAAAGAGAAAAAAGGGGATCGAGCGGATAAAGTCGCGCCAGAGAACGAGCAACCCGCCCCAAGCAGGACTGAAATCCCACACAGACGGTTCGGGCAACTCCATCCGATTGGCCACGGCGACGACATCCTAGGTGTTCCGTGCCACATCACCGGCCCATTTCTTGAGATCATCCGTTTCAACCCGGCCGCTGAGGAAGACGACTCCTTCTTTGACCTCAACTCCTGGGTCGGTGAACCAACCCGTGGCAGCAAGGACGCTCGCTAGCCGCTTGTGAATCTCTTCATCACGAGCAACGGGTTTGACGTCCACCTTCGCAGGAGCCGGGGGGAGGTCTTGCTTTTCAGCGGTAGAGACTTTCTGTGAAGCATCGGGCCCGCCAACGGCGGCGTTTGTGCCACTAGCGACGATGTCAGTGCACCGCAAACGCAACTGATCATCGCCAGGGTAAGCATCACGTACGAATTCAACGCTGCATCCTTGATCGAGGCGAAGTGCAATCGCCGATCTTCAGAATTGCACAAACCAGACCCGAAGCGTTAATCAGTGAATTGGTCCGCCTGGCTTTGGCTTGGGAATAGGCGGACGCGGCGGTTTGGGACGCGGCGTAGGTAAGGGGCGGGGTGGTTTAACGCCCTTAATTCTTTCCTGGATCGGCACCCCATTAAAGAGTTTTGAATTGCGTCTGATCTGTCCATAGCCGCCTCGCCTGGAATACCAACAAGTGATCCGCATCCGTTTCAACTGTCGGCAAAACGATGAGCCGCTATTGCAACCGTGGGCGTTTTGCCGGCCTCCGCATAGATTAATAATTCAGCCCTAATCGAGTTCGATTTATCGTCGGTATTTGGTGAGTTTTTAGATCGCATGCGGTCATCTCATCATAGCGGCTTGGACTCGCATGATTAGGTTCTCTGATCCCGGATTCGCTGTCAGGTGCGGATGATGAGCTGGGGGCGTTCTCCATCCACGCCCAGAAGGCGGTATAGTCGTTCGTGGGCGCGGTCCAACTGGCCAGCGGAACGAAGCAGGTGAGAGTTCTCTCTCAAAGACAAATTCCCTATCCCCCGAGTCGCCATTGCCCAGGCCTGGTTCAACGCGGCAAACTCCTTGCGCAGTTTTGAGCGATCCGTTTCAGAGGCCAGTTTCTTCTGGAATTGCTCGGCGGCCGCGGCGAGCTTGTGAAGATCTCCCAGGAGTACGGCTTTGCCCGGAACGCTTCCTAGAGCGTATTCGGCCGTCTTATCCAGCTGTCGCGCTGCGACCATCAGTACCCTGGCCTGGCGCTCCAGGATTTGATTGGCCTTGCCTCCCGAGGCGCCCGACGCAAACAGCGCGAAGTGCATCTGGTCGTCCGCGGCGCCGACCCGCGCCGCCGCCCGTTGCAGTATCCGATGCTCGGGCCCGAGATTCTGCACGGCCTCCAAGAACCTGTGGAGATTTCCATCCAGCGTTTCGAACTCCTTCTCTAGGCGATCAAGAGTGACTTGGGGCTTCACGGACTTCTCGAAATCCTCGATGCCGGCGAGTAGTGCATCGGCTTGGCCGTACAGGGTCAGTTCCTTCTTGCCTCGCAGTTCCACGATGATGTCTTGCAGATATTCGACTTCGCGGGCGAGATCGCGGGTTGCATCCTGAACCGAGGCGAGATCCTCGCGGCCCAAGGCTCGGTCGTCTGCACTAGTCTGGGCCAGCGCGACCATCGTCACCGTCACGACGGTCAACAAGTAACGCGGGGTTGTGAGCATAACTCGTCCTCCTCTTAGGGGCATTGATCGAATCGTCGTGGCCGATATTGGCGACAACAGGACCAGATTCCGTAGGGGCAACGTCTCATTCTCGCGCGAGGTCTGGCGTGAAAAAATTCCGGACGCTTGGCTTGGTTACGACTGATCGCCGGCGGAAGTCGTGCGACCTTTTGGATCATCCAATCGCCTCAGAGTATGCTTAGTTTTTTCAAATTTGTCAGCGGCACCATCGAGGGCCTGCTCCAGACTTGATCCCTCGGCGCTCACGGCGATCGGCTGCAGGCCAGCTAGACGCGCTTCCATCACGCACCGCTTGTCGCTCTCGCTCGTCTTTTGGCTAGCGTTCTCATCAGTCAAATGAACTTCCACACGCGAGATGCGGCCGCTAAACCGGCCCAAAGTACCCTCAACGACGCCTTCGACCTGGCGGGTGAGTTCCGCACTTTCCGCAGTTTGATTGTCGGTCTTGACTTAGATTTGCATGATTGCTTTCCTTGGGTATCGGTCAGGGTGCCGTAAAGTGGAACTATCCGCTCCTACAGCGGTACGTTGTGTCGTTAGCGGACACTATTCGCGCCGAAAGGGGATCTTCTTGGCAACCGCCTTGCACACCTTCACGCAATTGCGGCATTCCTCCGCACACGCCTTCATTTGTTTATCATCGGGAACGCCTCGCATGCCTTGCCACAATGGTCGCAGTACCTCGCGCAACAATCGGCCATCACGGCGGACAGCGGCCCGCCACTCGCACAGACTTGGGAGTAGGCGGCAGCAGGTCACACAGTCCCGACAGTGCATCAGGCACATCGCCAACGCCGGGCGTTTTACGTTTCGATCAACATCCGCGATGGCTCTTCGACCAGGTCTTTGATCCGCTTCAGAGACGTGACGGCTTCGCGGCCGTCAATAATGCGGTGGTCGTAACTCAACGCCAGGTACATCATCGGCCGGATGACGACTTCGCCGTTGACAGCCACCGGCCGGTCCTGAATCGAGTGCATGCCCAACACGCCACTTTGCGGCGGATTGACGATCGGGGTCGAAAGCAGCGAGCCGTACACGCCGCCGTTGCTGATCGTGAATGTGCCGCCGGAGATTTCGTCCGGCCCGAGTTTATTGTTTCTCGCGCGGACGGCGAACTCGCCGATGGCCTGCTCGATCTCGGCGAAGCTCAGTTGCTCGGCATGACGGAGCACTGGGACGACCAGGCCGCGGTCGGTGGCAATGGCGATCCCCATGTGGAAGTAGTTGCGATAGACGATATCCGTGCCGCGGACCTCGGCGTTCAGCGCCGGAATCGCCTTCAGGGCATCGACGGCCGCTTTGACGAAGAACGACATGAAACCAAGTTTGACGCCGTAGCGTTCGTGAAACGCCTCGCCGTATTTCTGCCTCAGGTCTTTGACGGCCGACATATCGACTTCGTTGAACGTCGTCAGCAACGCCGCATTTTGCTGCGCCTCGACGAGCCTGGCGGCGATCCGGCGACGGATGATTGTCATCGGCACGATCTCTTCCTCGCCATCCTCCACCGGCGCACGCCGCGCGGGTTTGATTGCGGTGGAACGCTCTCTAGCAGCGATGGATGCTTCGTCGTCGTTGATGACTTCTACCTGTTCGTCATCCTCCGGAGGCGATTCGGATTTCGCCGCAGATCTCTTTTCAACAGTTTTTGCAGCCGACTTTTTGACTTCCGGTTTGGCTTTCGCTTTGCCGTCAGATTCTTCCAATTCAGCGATCACGTCCCCCACGGCGACGGAATCGCCCTGCCGCTTGAGTATGCGTTTGAGGACACCGGCGGACGGTGCCGGGAGTTCCATCGTGGCTTTGTCGGTTTCAAGTTCGACGAGGTCTTCAGCGAGTTCGACGAAGTCCCCTTCCTTTTTCAGCCATTGGCCAATCTGGACTTCCTGAATCGACTCGCCGACGTGCGGCACTTTTAGTTCGATGATCATGGATTGCTGCCTAATCTTGTAGCCGAAGTCGCCAGGACTTCCGTGGTTGTTCCTCCATCGTCGAAACTCTTGGCGAGTTCCGCTACGGCCCGAACGCTTGTTCGATCAATTCTTCCTGCTCGCGCTTGTGGGATGCCGACGAACCGGTCGCCGGGCTGGCGGATTCCGGCCGCGTGACGCCCTCGAACGGATACTTGTCGAAAATCTGTTCGCAGTAATGCCGCCGCCAGAATGTCCAGGCTCCCATGTTTTCCGGTTCTTCCTGCACCCAGACGACCGGCGTCTTCGCTGCGAACTTGCTCAATGCGTCACAAAGTTCCCTTTCCGGCAACGGATAAAGTTGCTCGATGCGGACGATGGCGACGTCGGTGCGCTGCTGGTCTTCGCGATACTGCGATAAATCGTAATAAAGTTTCCCGCTGCACAGGAGGACGCGCTTCGTCTTGGCGGCTTTGGGACGCTCATCGCCGAGAACCCGCAGGAACGTGCCTTTTGCCAGATCGGCCAGCGGTGAGACGACCATAGGATGCCGCAGCAGGCTCTTCGGCGTCAGCACCACCAGCGGCTTGCGCCATTTCTGCCGCACCTGCCGCCGCAGCACATGGAAGTATTGGGCCGGCGTGGTCGGAACGACGATCTGCATATTGTCGTCGCCGGCCAGCGTGAGGAACCGCTCGAGCCTTGCGCTGGAATGTTCGGGGCCTTGCCCTTCAAACCCGTGGGGCAACAGCAGCGTCACACCGCTCAGACGATTCCATTTGTCCTCTGAACTGGCGATGAACTGGTCGATGATCACCTGCCCGGCGTTGGAGAAGTCGCCGAACTGGGCCTCCCACGCAACGAGTGCTTCCGGATAGTCGAGACTGTATCCAAATTCAAATCCCAGCGTGCCCGATTCGCAGAGTGGACTATTGATGATTTCGACCGCCGCCTGACCGTCGGACAACTCGCTGAAAATGCTGTATCGGCCGCCGTCGACGACATCGTGCAGAACGCTATGCCGATGGCTGAATGTGCCGCGCTCCGAATCCTGCCCGGCGATCCGCACGCGATGTCTTTCGACGGCCAACGTCGCAATCGCCAGCGCTTCCCCGGCCGACCAGTCGAGTGGTTCCTGGCCGTCCGCCATCGCCTGGCGGCGATCCATGCTCCGCTTCAACTTGCGATGCAGATGAAACCCGTCCGGCGTTCCAGTCAGTTGCGTGAGAATCCGGCTCAGCGTTTTCGCCGGCACGCCGGTGTCGATGTCTTTCTCCGGCTCGCGGCCGCCGGTGTAACCTTTCCAGATTCCTGCCGGCAGATGCACGGGCGGCGCGTAGTCCTCTGCGCGCGCTTTGTCGAACTCCTGTTCCAAGGCCGCGTGTCGCTCTTTCGCGATGCGATCCGCTTCCTCGCGCGTCACGCCGCCGAGTTCCAGCAAGTGTTCCAGATACCGATCCCGCACCGATTCGCGGTGCTCGATGGCGTGATACATCATCGGTTGCGTAAAGCCCGGTTCGTCTCCTTCGTTGTGACCCCATCGGCGGAAACCGTACATGTCGATCACCACGTCGCGCTGAAACTTTGCACGGAAGTTCATCGCCAGCGTGACCACCTGGGCCACGGCTTCCGGGTCTTCACCGTTCACATGGAAGATGGGAATCTGCAACATGCGGGCGACATCGGTGGCATAAACCGTCGACCGGCCTTCCTGCGGCGAGGTCGTGAAGCCGATCTGGTTGTTGACCACGACATGCAGCGTCCCGCCGACGGTGTAGCCCGAAAGTTCGCTCAGGTTGAGTGTTTCCTGCACAACGCCTTCGCCGGCGAAACTCGCGTCGCCGTGGATGAGAATCACCATGCCGTGCGGCAACGGCACGCTGTCATCGGCATCGGTCCGCGCGCGGTCCTGCTTGGCCCGCATGCGGCCGAGCGCCACTGGGCTGACATATTCGAGATGGCTGGGATTGAAGCAGAGAGACAGATGCACGTTGCGGCCGTTGGTGGCGGACCAGTCGCCGCTGAAACCGAGGTGGTACCGCACGTCGCCGCTGCCGCGATACCGTTCGGGATCGACGTCCTCAAATTCGTAGAAAATCTCCTGCGGAGTCTTTCCGATAATGTTCGCGAGCACATTGAGCCGGCCGCGGTGAGCCATCCCTATTACGATTTCATCAATACCCTGCGCCGCAGCCCGCTCGATGGCGAGGTCCAGCAGCGGAATCAGGCTTTCAGAACCTTCCAGCGAGAAGGTTTTTGCCCCGACATATTTTTTGCGGGTGAATTCCTCGAACATCACGGCGTCGGTCAGCCGGCGCAGAATCCGCAACTGCTCGGCCCGCGAGAGTTCCAGCCGGTTCTCCGTCCGCTCCATCCGTTCGGCCAGCCAGTCGCGGACTTCGAGATCATCAATGTGCATGAATTGCACGCCGATCGACCGGCAATATGTGGTCCGCAGCCTTGCGACGATCTCGCGCAGCGACTGCGTTCCCGGTCCGCCGATGGTCGTCGCGGAAAACTCGCGGTCGAGGTCGGCTTCCGAGAGACCGTGTGCATCCAGCTCCAATTCTGGATGCTGTTCATGCTCGACGAATCCGAGCGGATCGAGCTTTGCGGCGAGATGCCCGCGGACACGGTAGGCTCGGATCAGCAGACTGACCCGATCCTGCAACCGGGCCGATGCCAGCGAGCGGCCGTCGGCCACAGAACCTTTTGCATGAAAAATGCTGCGCGGTTGCAGCGATGTTCCCAGCGCCACCCGGCCGTTGTTGTCGCCGTTGCTGCGGAAGTAGTCTCGCCATTTGTCCGGCACGCTGGCCGGATCGCGCTGAAAGTCGGCGAGCATCTGCTCCAGGTAGGCGACACTGGGGCAATCGAGTTCGGTCATCGGTTACGCACTCGCAGTCGAGGTTTGTTCTCAGCCTGCATTATTGGCCTCAGACAAGACGATGCCAAGAAGCTGGCAGCAT
The DNA here is from genome assembly GCA_964504645.1 of uncultured Planctomycetaceae bacterium. Classification (GTDB taxonomy): domain Bacteria; phylum Planctomycetota; class Planctomycetia; order Planctomycetales; family Planctomycetaceae; genus CAZDGB01. Next base: position 12,542 of record CAZDGB010000050.1, read on the forward strand.
TTGTTGGAGTCCCGGCTTTAGCGTCTTCGTTGACCTCGGCGGCCAAATGATCGAAAGGTCCGGTGGACTACTTGCCGAAGGGCTTCTTGTCCAGTGCTGTTTGGATGATTCGAACTGTGCCAAAAATCGTTGGATTTCTCGCACACTACCGGATTGGCCCAGAATCTCGCTCCGGCACCAGCGGATCGATTCCGAAGAACTCATCTCGGTATTCGTAATTCTGCTTTGCCGTCAAACCAGAGGTTCTCGGCAAGAACCTCTCTGGGTTCCAAGCCCTTCTGGATGCTCATGACGGATCGATTTTGACCGATCGCTTGGACGCTCCAGCGGGGCCGACGCCATTTGCGAATGGGTCGTTTACAACATCGGTATAACCGACCGATTTAGCTTTGGATCTTGCAAATCCCTATCGGTCAAATTGCCCGCCACGGCCTCGCGGTAGGTATGGTTGCGGAGAGAATTCGGCAACAAGTTGCCGGTCATCGGTCGCCTCATGGTGCGGTCAACTCGACCCACACCACCTCGACGGCGAAGCCGGCGTCTGCATAGAACCGTTGCAGGACCGATTCAGCTTGTCGCTGGGCCTGCTGCCGGTATTCGGACCGCGCGGCGGTGCGAGCCACGAGTTCCTGAGCCCGCTGCAAGGCTTCGTCGTAGACATGTTCCGGGACGCGAACGAGCGGGATCCACGATTTAGACCGCAGGTCATAGGTGCGCGTCTTCGAGTGGTCAAGCCGCGCCCACGTGACAGTCGGAGACGGCAATTCGATGCACGCGATCGGCAAGCCGGCGTTGGGGAGCATCTGAATGCGGGCGTGCCGGAGATCGGTGGTCCAGAGGGCGTCGCCGCGGATGAGCCAGGCGCCTTTGTAACCTTGCAGCCAGCCGTCCTGCTCAACGGTGAGGATGTCGATGACTTGGACGCGGAGGGTGACGAGTTCGGCGAGCGATTGGATTTGTTCGACGGAGGGGCGGATTGGACGACAGGTGGAAGCGGAACAGCCGACGACCAGCCGGTCAGGCGACCGATCGAGGCGGAGATCCTCGGCCAGCCGACCAGGCCGATCGCCAGCAGCACGACGATGATGCCGAAGACGGCCCAGTACCAACGGAGATGCCAGAGGCGGTGCACGAAGGTCTTCTTTCGAGTGAGAGTTACTGGGATTTGGGAGTCTGGCGCAGCACCGCTCAGCGGTCGTCGTCTTCGGAATCATCCACCGGTTTGGCATCGCGGAAGTTTGTCCACTTCGGCGGCGGCGATGATCCACATCCCGAACCGAGCAGGCCGACGATCATTGCGACCACAACGAGTAGTAAGGCGGCTGGGCTGATGCTGACCCAGCTCAATTCGCGCAAAGTCATTTTGTTCCTTTCCTTTTTTTCGTGATAAAGGTCTTGGATCACGGCCACGGAAAGACAAAGGCTGCGAGGAGGACGCGTGCGACAGCCCAAACGAAACCAGCTACATGATTCTTTGATGCGGAAATCGGGGGAATTCAGCTTGACGCTGCCGTGTGATTCAGCTGTCAAAGAGAACAAGGACTCGGTTGCCTTGGCTACGGCGCATGTCACGCGAATTCTTTCGGATCGACGCTGACTAGGCTTAGCAATAAAAAAAGGCTGCGAGGACTTCTCCTCGCAGCCTGTCTTCGGCAATCCGGAGGTGAAGCTAGATCCGCTGCGTCGAATCGCCTTCTCCGTTCCGGCGACGGGTTTCCCACGCGGATCGGCCCTTGAAGTCCAAGGACTGCCGCCGCGTCCGACCGTCCGGGACTGGCAAGCCGCGCGCGGAATGCCAAGCTTCAATAGCCTTTCCGATCGTCTTGCGGTTGGTCTGCAACCGCGCGGCAATCTCGTCGATCAACAAGCCGTCGTCGTACAAGGCCATGGCCGGCTCTACGAACTGATCGTGCGAATGAGCCCGGACGCGCAGATGCGCAAACCGCTTCTTCAATTCCTTCGCCGACAGGCCGTACCCATACCGCTCGGCGACGAGCTTCATGATGAAGGTCGTCCGCGCCTTGCCGACACCGAGGACCGCTGCGATCTCCGAGAAGGAGTATCCCTGCTGCAGCCACCGCCAACACTCGAGGATCTGCTCTTCCTCCCGCGGTAAAGCGCGGAAGTCGAGCACGAACTCGGGATTGCTTCCCGTCGCTTCAGCTCCCTCGGGCGTCAGGGGGACCGACATCTCGGCGAAGTCGAGCGTCTGGATGCGGAAGCTTCCGCGCCAGAACTTCCGTTTGCGCCCCTCCTCGCTGACCAGTTCCAGCTGCAGCGGTCCACCGAGGAGCTGACGCAAGGCGTTGTTTGCCGCCGCGCCGGTGCTTTTCAAGACCTCATGGAGCGACTGCAACCGCTCCACCGCCCATTCACGCGTCGGTGGCGTCGGCAGTTGACGCTCCTGGGACTCGAACTGGTCGAGTTGCCAGCTCACTTCGTCCCGCTCGCGCCGCCGTTCCCGCAGACGCTCCCGGATGTCGGGATCCGGCCGGTCGTCATTCTCGAGCTGGTCGACGAGCCGTTGGATGCGTGCCTCCAGCTGCTGAACCTGCCGCCGCAGATCCTCCACGGTATTGGGCTGTTGTTTTCGAATGTCGCGCCAGCTCTGTACGGCGCGCTCATGCACAGCGTCGACCCAGGCCGCATTCTCCAATAGCAGCTGGCAGATCGACTCCAGGATCAGCCGCTCCGCGAGCCGCCGTGGCAGCATCGTCCTGCTTGCGCAGATTCCGTCGCGGGCGCCGCAGCACTGCAAATAATCGCCATGCGCACCGGCGACGTAGAGTTTGCTGCCGCAGGACGGACAGATCAGCAACCCGGTCAGCATCTGCATCCGGTGGCTCCCGTCGGAGCCACCGAGTTTTCCTTGATCGTCGCGCTAGGCCTCCATTTTCCTGGCATTCTCGTCGAGCCGCTCCTGGGCCTCCAGGAACAACTCGTCGCTGACGATACGCAAATCCGGGCGCTCGCGCTGCCACGGTGCGCATTCTTCTTCGTCCCGATCCCGCTGCGTGATGCGGCCCGATTCCGGATCCCGGACGTTTTCTCGCTCACCCCATGGCCAGAGACCGATGTACTTCGGGCTGCGCAACAGACTTATCACCAACTGATGATTCCACTTCGAAGTCGTGGCGCGGTGATCTTTGGGAGCACCCAGCCGGTTCAACTCGCGGACGATCCATTGGATCGACCGGAACTCGATCACAAACATGTGAAACACCCGCCGCACCCACTCGGCCTCATCTTCTTGGATGACATAGATGCGCCTTGGCACGTTTTCTCCCGCGCGACGGATCGTTTCGCCCCCGGGCGAGGGGATCGACGTGTAGCCGAACCGCCAATCGCCAACGCTGAATCCGTCTTCCACAGTGCCGATTTGCCCATTCCGGACGTTTTCTTGCAGGATATTCAACATTTCCTGGTGGATAAAGTTGAAGATCGCAGCGATCGTCCGCCAGCCATGGACGTCCGTATCCAAATTCTCGACGACCGTGATGACGCGGATGCGATACACATCGACGAGCCGCCGCATGACCGATTGGCTGATCAGCATCTCTCGCGCTAGGCGGCTCAGATTAAAGAAGTAGATCACGCGGATCTTGCCGGCCTCGGCGTCGGCCAGCAACTGATCCAGTCCGATACGATGGCGCAGGGTGCCCGACACGGCCTCATCCCGATAGAGATTCTCGATTTCGAGGCCCTGGCCGCGTCCGTGCGCGCGGCAGGCACGCAGCTGATCGTCGATGCTTTTGGCGTCTTGTTCGTCGCTGCTAAACCGCGCATAGCAGACCACTTGTCCTTCCGCTGCGTTGCGGCGTGTTCGGCGCCGGCGATGGAAGCTTCGCCGAGACAGCCCGCCTTCGGCTGCGGATGCGGCCGCCGACCCGCCGTCGAACTGGAAGTCGGCGAGCGACTGATCCGCGTGGCGGGGAGCAGCCGGCCCACCAGTACGAGCCCGATCACCAGAATTCGCATCAGCCAACGGCATTCCACCAACGAGTTACTCAAAGCGTTAGTCATTGTTAGGCGCATCCTTGCGCCTCGGCTCCGTGAGGGACCATTTCGAATCTCGGACACACACTTGACGAACCACAACTGACATGTGTCTCCTTCTGCTAACCCTACGATCAATCAATTTAGTCTCGATGACTTCTCCGTCGTGAAAATCTCTCCCGACTTCATTTATTCCTGCTTCATCTCGCCGCGTTGAGCAGCCCACAGCTGTGCCCATTCAAGCGACTCCGGTTTCAAGTTGACCGCGCGGCAGATCTCGCGGGCGTGTGTCTCGGGACGGGAATGCGTATACACTCCCGTCATTCCCAGGGCCCCTCCGGCGCCGGACGGCTGATGTCCAAGTGTGATTTGCCGTAACAGCGGGTCCACATTGGCGTCCTGAAGAAGCGTGGCGAACGAGTGGCGCCAGCTCTTGGGACAGGTCGCGGCCGGCATTCCGCTGCGCCGTGCGATTCGTAGAAACGAATTACGGATCTCATCAGGATCGAGGGCGCCGGCGGCGCGCCACAACCTTCTTGCGATCCTCGCCCGCTGACGGCGATCAAGATCCGCTGGCTGCGACTTCCGCTCGACGTCCCACCAGGAATGTAGGATCTCGACGAGCCGGCGGCGATTGGCTCGTGCTTCGGGTTGCTCCTCGTCACGATAGCGGCGACGGTGAAAGACGACGCCCGCCGGACGCTCTCCTACGAGGACTCGCAGGAGCTCGACCAGTACGGAATGGAGTGGCACCTTCCGCTCGTTACGGGTTTTGACCGACCAGCCCAGTTCAGGCTTATTGCGTACGTACAGCCAGCCGGCTGCGAGATCGAGGTCTTCGATCAAGAGATGACAGAGCTCGCCGGAGCGCAGGCCGGTTTGGGCGAGTGTGAAATGAACGGGAAAGTCCCACGGCGGGGCGGCCTGGAGAAACCGCAACTCCGCGGCGGTATCGAACACAAAGATCGGCTTCGCGTCCTCAATCCGCATCCGGTCGATGCGCAGCTCGGCAAACGGATTCGCTGCATAGGGGGGCAGGTGCCGCTGCCGCTGGGCGAACCCGTACATCGACCGGCACGACTCGACGATGAACTGCACTCCCTTATCGCGCAGCGACCGGCGGCTCGAGTTGGCGTGGCCATTCGGGGCGACGTGCAGCGAGCGGAGATAAACGATGAAGCCGTTGGCCGAGATTTCGTGAGCCTGGAGCTTGCGCGGCTGGATCTCGGCGAAATTCACCAAATGCTGCGTCGCAGCCGCGTACCGTCGCACCGTGGAGATCGAGGAGCGCTGAACGTTCTCGTGAAACGCGAGAAACTCCGCGCGAAGTTCGACGATTCCTATGGGCCGGAAGTCGAACAGCGTCGGGGCCGCGTTGGTTAGCTGAGCATTGATCTCGGCGGCCACCCGCTCGGCGGCATCACGATTGTCCCCGATACGCCGCCGAATCGCGCGATCGTGCTGGCGGTAGTACAGCCACCAGGCACCGTGATGCCGATAGATCGAGACGCGGCCGATGTGAAGCCGCGTGCACCGCGACCGCGTATTATTCCTTACCATGCTGCCCGTCCCGTGCACGCCGTGTGCACCAACTGTGCATCTGGACGGCCACGAAACGCCGCAAGTGATTTCTATTCAATCGCTTGCGGCACTGGCGGGAATCAAGAAGCGGAGAGGGAGGGATTCGAACCCTCGGTGAGGTTTCCCCCACACTGGTTTTCGAGACCAGCACAATCGGCCGCTCTGTCACCTCTCCGGATGAACCGCGGCCGCATGTCGTGCCGCTGTGAGTGGTGATGATACTCGGAAAAAATCGGCGTTGCCAGAGTGGCCGCGGTGCGAATCGCGAACCGCCGATCCAGACCCACGTTCTGCATCAGTCTTCGGTCATGGCTCCGTCGCTGCCTTTGGCGCTGGCAGTGCGCTCGACGTCGATTTCCTGAATGTCGTACAACGGGCCATTGATACGGATCGGGCGGATGTCGAGCCGGATGTTGAGGATGGTGTAGTCGTCGCTGCCGAACATTTCGGTGAACCACGCGATGCTGTCGTCGTCGCGAGTGAATTTGAACTCGAAGCCGTCGACCGATTCCTTCCGCGCCCGGTCGCCATCGAACGCCAGGCCGATCGCCTCCTCGTTGAGGTTCTCCATCAGCTTGCCCATCAGGTCGCTGACGGTCGTGTTGCCGAGAATATCGTTGAAGAACAGCCGATGCCGCGATTCCGGCAGGAAGTCGGGCGACTTCGGGTCGAGAATCTCGTCATCCATGCGGTCGGCCAGCGGCGTGATCTCGAGCGTTTCTAGATTGAACAGGTCGCCCTTGTCGAGGTAGGTCAGCCGCACGTTGCTCATGTTGAACTTGCCGAGCGCAGGGTCGTGCTCGGCCCGGTCCAAGTCGAGGATCAGAACGCCCTTGTAGCCGACGACCTTGGCGTGTTTGCCCTGTTGGACGACAACAGCGGTGTTCTCGTCGATGCCCAGGCCGTACTGAAAACCCTGGTCGTGCATGGCGACGAGAGCCCGGGCGAAGCGGCCGCGGACGAGGCAATGCTGATCGACGAACCATTCCTCGTTCAGAAAGCCGAGGCCGCGATCAATTTCTTTCCCCATACGCACGCCGCCCATCAGCGTCTCCAGCACGGACGGGGCATCGCGATACATCACGCGGCTCATCACGGCGGCGCCGGCACTGGTGCCCGCGATCACGCCGCCATTGCGATACATTTCCCAAATCGCTTCGAGCATGGGAGTCTGCCGACCCTCGGCGTCGTAGAGCGCGCGGACGATGCGGTCCTGCTCGCCGCCGACGAAGAAGACGCCGTCGGCGTCGCGCACGCGGCCCACCCATTCGGGATCTTGCACGAGTTCTTGCGGCGGCGTGGGCACTTTCATCCACGCCAGCGGCACGAGAAAGGCGTCCGCCCCGGCTTTATTCAGGGCCGAGACGACCCATGATCCTTTCCGCACGGGATCGCTGGTCGCGGCCGGAACGACGGCAATCTTCGCCCCTTGTCCGCCACCGAGTTCGACGATCTCTTCCCAGATTTCGCGTTGGCTGAATCGCTCGGACCCGCCGATGATCACGAGCGAACCTTTAATCGGTTCGTCATGAGCGGCGGCGGCATTGGCGCACATGAAGCCTCCTCCGCATACCAGGAGGCCGAGAGTTAGCAGACGAAAGACATGGCGGGACTGTGTCATCCCTCGCATCCTTGATAGCCAGTTTCATCATCCACAGGAACAAGTCGGCGGCCTGATCGTAAATCGTGCAATCGCCCACCTTCCGTGGTTCGGGTCGTGCTGAAAAAAAAACACCATCCTGCAAAAGGAGCGAACTGGTAAATAAATCCGAAGTCGCCTCCTATAGCAAGGCCAGTTTGCCGTGGGGGACGAACGTCCGTAGGAAAGTCAACGAGTTACGACGCGATTTGCGAATTTTTCAGGCGGCATTTTCATTTTTCGTGCAAAGTCTGCCGTTGGCTAGAGCAATTCGCCTGCCGTCGCGGCGAATCGCGGCAAGAAATCCCGCTTGCTCTACACCTTTTCACTGGTGCGTTGGCGAACTGATCCCCAACACGCCAGACAAATCGCGGCTGTTTCGACGCGCAAAACGTTCGTGCCGAGACCCACGAGCCGTCCGCCGTGCTGCAACGCCAGCGAGATTTCCTCGTCGATCCACCCCCCTTCGGGACCGACAGCTATCGCAATTTTTGCAGCGATGTCGCGAGAATTCCCATCGATTGTAGAAATGACATCGCCGCCGGGCTGCGCGATGAGCAGCAGTGCGCCGCACGACTGCTCGACAAACTGACTCCAGTTCCAGACAGCAGTCAATTCCATCAGATGCGAGCGCCGCGATTGTTTGCAGGCGGCGATGATGGTCTGACGCAGCCGCGCGAGCTTTGTCTCTCGCGGGTCCACCGTGCCACGGGCCGTGCTCAAAGGGACAAGCCGGGAAACGCCGAGCTCCGTGGCTTTCTCGACCAGCCAATCGAAGCGGTCCCCCTTCGGAACGGCGGTGCCGAGCGTCAACTCCGGCGAGGGAAGCGGCTCTTGCCGAAAGGATTGCACTTCGCACACCGCGGTTCGCTTACCAATGCGCCCTACGACGGCCTCACCTACGCCGCCGCGGCCATTGAAGATTTCAATGGCATCGCCGGCCGAGAGACGCAGCACGTGCGCCAGATGATGAGCCTCCGATTCGGGGAGTCCGATCGGGCCGGGGGCTGCGAGTTCCGGGCAGTAAAACCAGGGCGGCATATCAACCTGCGGAAAACACCCGCATCCAGAGGGCCGGGCCGAGAATCAAAAGTCCCACGATGACCGATGTCGCTCCCAGCACCAGGACGGCTCCCGCGGAGACATCCTTGGCGATCTTGGCGGCGTCGTGATACTCCGGCGACAGAATGTCGACGAGCGCCTCCAGCGCCGTATTAAGCAATTCGGCCACCAGCACGGCGCCGATCGTCAGCGCCAGCACGGCGCAACTCTTCCAGTCAATTCGCAGCCAGACCGCCAACGCGGCGACGGCCAACCCGACGACGATGTGGATGCGGGCGTTCCGCTGCGTCCGCACCGTGTACGCCAATCCGTTCCAGGCATGGCCGAAACTCTGCCAGAGATCGGGGCGTTTCACAAACCGGTCCGAAGAGCGAATAGCGAGTTGGGAATAGCGAATAGCCAGAATAGCGGAAACCGCTACTACTGACTATTCGCCACTCGCATTTCGCTACTCGATACTGACGGATGCGTGCGCGTGATGCACGCTCGCGGCGGGCACCGGGATACCGGCGAGGTAGGCCTCGACGAATTGGATGGCGGTCTCCACTTGGTCGGCCTGAACGAGGACGAGGTCGCCGGCCTGCATTTGCTTCAGCGTCATTTCGATGGCGATCATCTCGCCGCGCGTCTCCAGGATCTCCTTGATCCGGCGGCCGCGCGACAGGCCGTCGCGCATCAGACGGATGACTTCGCCATCGGCGCGCCCGCGGGTGCAGGCGTCCTCGTAGAGGACCATGTGATCGAACGAGTCGCCGATGATTTCCGCCTGGCGGACGATGTCGACGTCGCGTCGGTCTCCGGCTGCGGTGTAGACGATCAGCCGGCGCTCGTGCGGCAACTTTCCGAATGCTTCGCAGAGCGCGATCAAGGCCGACGTGTTGTGGCCGTAATCGATCACGATCGTCGCGCCGCGGAAGTGAATGGTGTTGAAGCGGGCCGGAGTCTTGCGGGTATCGTTGACGAATGATTCCAGCCCGTGCCGAATCGCTTCGAGCGGGATCCCCGCGCCCCAACCGGCCGCAGCGGAGGCCAAGGCGTTTTCCACCTGGAAACCGATCAAGCCGCCGCAGGTGAGCGGCACGTTTGCCAGCGACACCAGCCGCGTTTCCCAAGCCCCTTCCGCCAGCACGATGGTGTTGTGCTGGACGAAGGCGACTTTGCCACCCTTGGCACGGTGTGCTTTCAGCACTGCATCGTCGCCGGAACGGGCAAAGAAGATCACCGCGCCAGAGCAGTATTCGGCCATGGCCGCCGTCAGCGGATCGGCCGCGTTCAGCACGGCATAGCCGTGAGCGGCGACGTTTTCCACAACGACGCGCTTCACGCGGGCTAACTGTTCCAGCGTGTCGATGCCGTTCAGACCAAGGTGGTCGCCCTCGCCGATGTTGGTGACGATCGCCACGTCGGCGTGATCGTACCCCAGGCCCTCCCGCAGGATGCCGCCGCGGGCCGTTTCCAGCACGGCGGCGTCGACGATGGGATTGGCCAGCACCGTCCGCGCGCTCTTCGGACCGCTGCAATCGCCCGTGTCGATGCGGCGGTCGTCAATGTAGACGCCGTCGGTGCATGTCATGCCGACGCGCAGGCCGCGCTGCCGGAACAGATGCGCCACCAGCCGCGTCGTCGTCGTTTTCCCGTTCACGCCGGTCACGCTGACGATCGGAATGCGTCCCGACGTTCCCGGCGGGAACATCATGTTCACAATCGCCTCGCCCACCGGCCGGCCTTTGCCGAACGACGGTTCGAGGTGCATCCGCAATCCCGGCGCGGCATTGACTTCCACAATCACCGCTCCTTGGGATTCGAGCGGCATGCTGATGTCGGTCGCCACGATGTCGACGCCGGCAATGTCGAGCCCCACCATGCGGACGGCATCGATGGCGCGGGCCGCCACGTCCCGATGAACGATGTCGGTCACGTCAGTCGCCGAGCCGCCCGTGCTGAGATTCGCATTCCGCCGCAAGAGGACCAACTGGCCGGCGGCGGGAACGGAATCAACCGTCAGACCCTGTTCGGCCAGGACGCTCTTGGCGATTTCGTCGAGCGGAATCTTGTTGAGCGACGTCGCGTGGTCTTCGCCCCGCCGCGGATCGAGATTCACTTCGGCGACCAGTTCGGAGATCGTCCGCCGTCCGTCGCCGGTGACTTGCGGCGGCTCACGCCGCGCCGCGGCGACGAGTTGATTGTTGATGATCAGCAGCCGGTAATCGCAGCCCGCCGCGAACTTCTCGACCAGAATCTGGTCGCCTTCCGTAATGGCGGACGCGAAGGCCGCGAGAACTTGCTCCCGCGTGCTGAGATTCACCGCCACGCCGCGCCCCTGATTGCCGTCGCGCGGCTTGACCACGACGGGGACGCCGATTTCTTGAGCCGCGCGCCAGGCGTCTTCGGCGTCGGTCACCGGGCGACCGACCGGAACCGGTACGCCGATCGATGACAAGAGATGCTTGGTCAGCTCTTTGTCTTTGACGATCGACTCAGCGATGGCGCTCGTCTGGTCGGTCTCGGCGGCGAGAATGCGGTGCTGCCGGGAACCGTATCCGATCTGCACCAAGCTGTGATCATTTAGACGGCGCGTCGGAATATCCCGCATTTGCGCCGCCCGCACGATCGACCCAGTGCTGGGCCCAAGGCGGATTTGCTGGTCCAGCTTCCGCAGACTCTGGATTCTGTCGTCGGCGGAGATTTCCTGCCCAGAACGGACGGCGTGGGCAATTTCCAACGCGGCGGCCAATGCCATGCGCCCCACGGGTTCCTCACGGAACTCCACGGCCATCCGCAACACGCCCGGTTCGTTGGTTTCCGAAACCCGACCGAACTGAACTGCCGATCCTGCCTGGGTTTGCATAGCGACCACGGTCCGAGCCATGATCGCGGTTAACGTGACGTCGGAGGTATGAGTCGGCCCCGAGCCGTTGCATTCCGAGCACAAAGGAATGCTGCTCGCCGGGAAAACTCGCTCCATCCGATGGCAGAATTCGTGAACTTCCTGAGAATCTGATTTTCCCCAATCACCCAAATCCACGAGAACTTCAAGCACCGTCGCCGGCCCCCAGACATTGGGACCGCGAAGGGCTCGGATTGTTCTCCACTGCATGATGTGATCCTTACAAAACCCAACCCAGGTGAACCGATGACAACCCGCCGCGCGGGGGTTGCCGCTCTGATGGAATCCTATCTCCTTTTCCATCAACTCCTTGTGAGCGACCGCTCCTGGCGGTCATCTTGCACCCTGGTTCCAATTTCTATGAGAGGCGGTTCGATAACAGGCAAACGTCATACCACCAAGACCGGCTCTGTGTTTTTCTTGTTTCTTGTAAAACTTGTCAGGCAGAAGCCAACCGGGGAGCTTCCGCCGGGTCCAATCCCACCAGCGACTGAATCTTCCGCACCGTGCGCGGAATGCTCGACGATTGCACCACTAGCAATTCGCCGGTAGCCAACCGTTTCCACGCCGCGTCGACTGCGGCCGACCAATCGTTGACTTCCTCAATCCGCTGCGTGCGGGAACCTTGCTCGACTCCTTCTCGCAGCAGCTTCGTGACTTGTCCCACCGGCCGCACCGTCTCGTCTTCGATCTCGCACAGCACGACGCGGTCGAACGCTGCGCCTAGCAAACGGCCTTGTTCCTGTATGTCGGCGTCGCGGCGGTCTTGCTCCGCGGAGTACACCACGGCGCGCACCCCTTGCGAAAACTGTGGCAGCGCATCGATCACAGCGGACAATCCCGAAACATTCCGGCAATCGACCACGATCAACGTTTTGCCGGCGATTTCGAACACGCTGAATCGCGCGGGGTCGTCCACCAGATTTCCCTGGAACGCTCGCAAGGCGGGGCGGATCTGTTCGGCCGAAATACCGAGGCCCCACGCCGCAGCGGTCGCTGCCAACACGTTTTCAATCTGGAAGCCGACGCGTCCGCCATGCGTGCAGGGGATTTCCGACAGCGCGAGCAGCGGAGTTTCCTGCGATCCCTGGTAGAGGACAATCGAGCCATTGCTCGTCGCCACGGCGTCGCGTCCCGCGGCACGGTGCTCGTTGATCACCGGCAGTTCAGCGTCGCGCGCGAAGAAAATCACGCGCCCCGCGGACAGTTCCGCCATTTTCACCACCAGCGGATCGGCGGCATTCAACACGGCCGCGCCCGCTGGCAACACCACATCCACGGCGGAACGTTTGACCTTGAACATGTCGTCCGGAGTCAGAATGTCCCACTGGCCGAGATGATCGGCCCCGGCGATATTCGTGACGACGGCGACATCGCAACGGTCGAAGCCCAATCCTTCCCGCAGGATGCCGCCGCGAGCGCATTCGAAGACCGCCGCGTCGACCGCCGGATTGATCAGGACTTTTTTCGCGCTGCGCGGCCCGGCACAATCGCCGACGTCGATCATCCGTCCATCGATGGAGACGCCGTCGCTCGTCGCCAGACCGACGTGATGCCCGGCTTCTTTGAACATGCGGGCGATAAGCGTGGCGGTCGTCGTCTTTCCGTTCGTGCCGGTCACCGAAACGATGGGAATCCGGCCCGATTCCCCCTCCGGAAAGAGATTATTGACGATGGCTTCGCCGACCGGACGCGGCTTTCCGACCGTCGGGCGCAAGTGCATCAGCAAACCCGGGCCGGCATTGACTTCCACGAACATGCCGCGTTGTTCTTCCAGCGGCCTGGAAATGTCCTCCACCACCAGGTCGATGCCGGAGATGTCGAGTCCGATGATCTTCGTCGCCAGCACGGAATGCTCGACAATCGACGGATGCACCAAGTCGGTGATGTCTTCTTCCAGCGTGTCGTGCCGGCGGACCATCACGCGGTGGCCGGGGGGGATGACGCTGTCGAAGCGGAACCCCTGCTGTTCCAGCGCGGCGGCTGTCACGCGATCGTGCAGCACCGGCATCAGCTCGCCGGTCTCTTCATCGCCGCGGCGCGGGTCGGAGTTCAACTGCGAGTCGATCAGTTCGGCGGCGGTGTGGACGCCGTCGCCGTGGATGTAAGCGGCGCGGCCGCGGGCGGCGGCGACCATTTTGTCGCCGACGACCAGGATGCGGTGTTCGAGTCCCGACGCATACTGCTCGACGATGACGCCGGTCCCTTCGTCGAGTGCGACGTGATACGCCTCCATGACCTGCGGTTGCGTCATCAATTCCAGGAACACGCCCCGCGCATGATTGGCGTCGCGCGGCTTGACGACGACCGGCACGCCGATCTCTTGCGCCGCCGCCCAGGCGTCTTCAGGGCTGGTGACGACGCGGCCTTCGGGCACCGGTACGCCGGCGGCGCGCAGCATCGACTTGGTGAGTTCCTTGTCTTCGGCAATCGACTCGGCGATGGCGCTCGTCTGGTCGGTTTCCGCCGTCCAGATCCGCCGCTGCCGGGCGCCGTGGCCGAGTTGCACCAGATTCCGATTGTTCAACCGGCGGGTGGGAATGCCCCGTTTTTCCGCCGCGTCGACAATGGCCTTGGTGCTCGGCCCGAGGAGCACCCGCTCGGCCAGATCGCGCAGGTGGGCGAGCTCCGCGGGCAGATCGAACGGATGATCGTAGACAGCCGCCAGCACCAGCTTGTGCGCCGTCTGCAGGGCCTCCAGCGCCAACGGCTCCGCTTCGTACCGGAAGACGACCTTGTAGAGGCCCGGTTCGCTGGTCTCGCGGGCGCGGCCGTAGCCGACCACGCTGCCGACCAGCGACTGCAATTCGAGCGTCACATGCTCCAGAATATGAGCCAGGTAGGTTCCCCAGCGCAGTCGCTGCAGGAAGCCGCCGCGGTAGCCTTCGCTGCAGCGATGTTCGATCAGTCCGGGCAGCCAGCCCATCAGGCGGTCGTTGAAGCCCGGCAGCACGCTCGACGGCGAATCGCGCAGCGGCCCCAGGTCGACCCAGGCTTCAATCGCCTGGGTTCGCGACCACATGTTGGGACCGCTCAGCACGAACAGTTTACGGATATCCATAGATTCACAGTCATCGGGCCGAGATGAGGGGACTCACCGGGGCGCGGATGTGGAAACTCTGCGAGATTTTACCGTCGAGGCTGTGGGAACGTCATGGTGTGGATTCGGGGTGGATCGTCTCCCGGCACGAAGAACCTGCGTGTCGGGCTGGCCGGCACGGTGTGTTGGCGGGACCAACAGACCGATACCGGTGGAAAACGGTGGGGCCAGATCGCGGCGCAACCACCAAGGCGCCGCTCGAGCAAATCGGTGGGACTCCAGAGCAAACCGGACGCCAATCGGGCGGGACACGGTCGGAATCCGTTCTGACCGACGCTGCACTATTATTACGGACGAATCCCAGGAATGCCATCACAAATTCAAGCGTTAGCCGTTTTGCCGGCCCGCCGAAATTGGCCTTCGTCAAGAGGTGAGCGGCGGGAAATGCCGACCTGATCGGAAAAGTCTGGGGAACACGACAGGTTTCACCATGCTACCCGACACGGCGTTTGCTGCGTTGTGGGTTGTGGGTTGGAACGGAGACAATATGATCAATCTCTCTTCCACCCTCTAACCTGCAACCCCAACCCCATTTTGATGAACCCCCGTACAAACAGCTCCCCGGCGTCCGCAGCGACTTGGGACGCGGTGCAAGCGACGTTGGAGCCGGGGGAGGAACTCGTCGCGTCGTTTCTGTCAGACGCCGACGAGGAGCGGCGCTATCGTCAGACGCTGGTGGTGTTGACCAATCGCCGGCTGCGGTTGCAACCGGCGGAAGCGGGAAACGGCAGCGCGAAATCGTGGCCGCTGACCGAAATCGACCGGCTGAAACTGCGCGACCGGGCCGGACTGGGAACGCTGGAGGTCCTCAGTCCCGAACGGCTGCTCAGCGTCTGGCACTACACCGCCGAGCACGGCCCGGCGGCGCTGATCCTCGTCGATCGCTTTGAAGACCTGAAAGCCGGCCGATCCGGCCCGCAGATTCCCGACGACGAGCAGGACATTCCCGAGCCTGAAGCCCAGGAGTCGCCGCCGAACACAATGGCGCTTTTCCGGCTGTGGCAGTTCGCGAAACCGCACAGCCTGTGGATGCTCGCCGCGCTAGTCTTAATGCTGATTTCCACGGCGGCCGGCCTCTTGCCGGTTTTGTTTACCGAACCTATCGTCGACAACATTTTCGATCCGTACGAGAGGGGTGATCATTCAGTCGATTTCTCACAAGTGCGTTGGTATCTGCTCGGCATGCTCGGCGCGTTTGTCATCGCCTGGTTGCTCGGCTGGGCTCACGGGGCGATCCTCGCCTGGGTCAGCGAGCGCGTCGCCTTCGACCTGCGGGAGCGGACTTACAACCACCTACAGAAACTGTCGCTGGAATACTTCGGCGGCAAGCGGACCGGCGACCTGATGACCCGCATCAGCGCCGATTCCGACCGCCTCTGCCAGTTCCTGTCCGACAGTGTCGTGGATTTCCTGGCCGACTGCTTCCTGCTGGTCGGCGTGGCCGTCACGCTGTTCTACTCCAATTTTCAGCTCGGCGTCACGACGCTGGTGCCGTTTCCGTTCATTGTCTGGGCGATGTACAAATCCCGCGATAGCTTGCACGTCGGCTTTCAGTCCAGCGCCCGCGCCTGGTCGGCCATGACGAGCGTCCTCGCCGACACCATCCCCGGCATCCGCGTCGTCAAGGCGTTCGCCCAGGAACATCGCGAAATTGAACGCTTCGCCACGGCGAACCAGGCCGTCTTTCGTTCCAATAATCGCGTCAATATCGTGACTGGAGT
>CAZDGB010000051.1:0-19562 GCA_964504645.1 uncultured Planctomycetaceae bacterium
CATGTCAAAAGCGTGAAAGGCGTGCCGTTCATCGTGCCGGCGATGGGCAGCCACGGCGGCGGCACGGTCGAAGGGCAATGCAAGATCCTCGCCGATTACGGCATCACCCCGGAGACGATGGGCTGCGAAATCCGCGCGACGATGGAAACGATCATCGTCGACACGACGCCGCAAGGCATTCCGGTTCATTTCGACAAGCACGCCTCGCAGGCCGATCACGTGCTGGTCGTCGGCCGCGTGAAGCCGCACACGGGGTTCGTCGGCGACGTCGAATCGGGCCTGCACAAGATGATGCTCATCGGTCTCGGCAAGCATGAAGGGGCCAAGATCTATCATCGGGCCATCGCGAACTACAGCTTCATGGAGATCATCACGGCCGTCGCGGCGAAGGTGATCTCCAGGTGCCGCGTGGTCGGTGGACTTGCCATCGTCGAGAACGCTAGCGACGAGACAGCCTTGATCGAAGCGGTGCCGCCGGAGAAATTCCTCGAACGCGAATCGCAACTGCTCAAGAAGGCCATCGAATGGCTGCCACGGCTGCCGTTCGCCGAATGCGATCTCTTGATCGTAGATCGCATCGGCAAGAATATTTCCGGGACCGGGATGGATACCAACGTCGTCGGCCGGAAATACAACGACCATATGGGGACCGACAAAGACACGGTGAAATGCCGGCGGATTCTCGTGCGCGGCCTCACTGCAGAGACGCACGGCAACGCTTGTGGCATCGGGCTGTCGGAATTCACCACCAAAAAATGCGTCGACCAGGTCAATCAGCAATACACGGCGATCAACTGCATCACCGGTAATCACCCGACCGGCGGCATGATCCCGCTGACCTACGCCAACGACCGCGACGCGATCGTCGCCGCGCTGCAGACCATCGGCCTGACCGAGCCGCCGCACGCGAAGTTGATGCAGATTTCGGACACGCTGCACCTGGGTGAAGTGATCGTCAGCGAAGCGTTTCTGCCGCAACTCGCCGGGCGGGTGGATCTGAAATCGCTCGAATCGCCGCGCGAGATGCAGTTCGACGCGGCGGGACAACTGATCGACGTGTGAGTCGAAAAACGTTGCGAACTCACCAGCGATCATCTACGACGCTGGCGGGTTCGCAGCAATTCTCAGCGACTCACAATTTCTTCAGCAATTCGTGATAGCTCGGCATCAGGTGCGCGTTGACCAGCCCGACGACCGCTTTCCACAAGTCGTCGATCAACGTCGCGTTCAAAATCCCGTCCGCGGCTTTCCCCAAAAATCCCTGAAACAGATCGGCCTTGTCGGCGGCACCCATCTTGTATTCCCGCGCGACGTGGCCGTAGCTGTTCGCGATCAGGCTCATCGTCGGCAGCTTCGGCACCGGGTCGGTGAGGTTTACGTAGCGGGAAATCTTCCCTTTGAACTCCTTGTCGAACGCATCGCAGGCCAGCTTGTTGCCGATCATCGGAGCGCCGTAGGTCGCGATCTGATGGACGTTCAAGAACTGCCGGTGAAGCATCCACCCGGCGAACAGCGCCAGCGCGCCGCCTAAACTGTGCCCCGTGACCCACAGCGGCCGCTCGCTCTGCTTCATCTCCGCCGCGACGGCCTGGGAAACATCCGGCCAGACTTCCGCCAGCGCGCCGACGAAACCTTGATGAAACCGTGCTCCGACGCCCGCCGCCGCGAGATCAGTTCCCAAGCGGCCTTCGGGGACGATCAGCAAGTTGACGGCGTCCGTCAACAGCCAGTCTTTCAGCCCTTCGAGGGCGCTCGGCGATTCCGTGCCGCGAAACGCCAGCACGATGTGGTCATCGTTCGTCGCGAGAAAAGCTTGCGTGTTATCGACGCTGATCAGCCGCGCTTTCAGTCCCAATTTTTCCGCATATTCCTCGGCCCCACGATCCTGCGGCAGATAGGCCAAGTCGGACGCCGTCGCGAGAAAACGGCCATTCCGCGCATCGCCCAGTGCGTCTTCGATTAATTCCAGCGGCATGCCGCGTTCCTTCCGGGAGATGTCCTTGAGCTTAAACTACTTCAAATACTTCCGATTCTCGTTCGCCTTCTTCCATTCACGCAGCGTCTTCGACGCGACCGCCGTGTCGCGGACATCGAGTTCCACCAGCGAGTCTCTCCCGGCCAGATGCCGGCGGAAACCGTCGTCGGTGATTTTCGTCCCCCGCAGCCGCAAGCGGGCGAGCTTCGGCAGTTCAGCCAGCGTGACGAGCGCGGCATCGGTGATTTGAGTGTCGTTCAGATCGAGTTCTTCCAATTGCGTCAGCGTGCGAAGACGGCTCATCGTCTCATCGGTGACATCCGCATTCGCCATCTGCAGGACGACAACGTCCGGTCGTTGGGACAAAATCGAATATTCATGCTGGTCCCAGCCGGTGAGCGTGATGTGCCGCTGGCCGTCGACGATCCGTTCCCGCGGGCCGAGGTCGATTTTGTTGATGACGGCGTTCAACGCGAACGGCACGCCGATCAGCAGCGCGGAGAGAACCAGCAATGCGACGGGGATTCGCAGCCGCGAAAGATGCTTCGGGATGAAGACCGCCGCCGCGGGAAAGAACAGCGTGAGGCCCAAGCCCCATTTCCAACTGACGCGCCAGGCGACGATCCAGGTCCAGAGCGTAGCGACGAGCAGGCAGACCAAGCCCGACGCGATGGAAACAGCCGCCGTTTGTTCAAATCCCGTTAGCGCGAGATTCACCGGCAATCCCTCAGAACGAAATTACTTTTCGCAGCAGCGATTCCAGAAACGCGAAATGGGCCGGCATCATCCGCAGCCAGCAGCCGCCGAGAATCGACACGGCGGCGACGAGCTTAGCGACATCCTGCCCGCGGAGCATGCCAAGTTGTTCCGGCTCGCGCGACAGGTACGCCGACGCCGCGAACATCTCCTCGCCGAGCAGCGTGTAGTCGCACGCCGCGACGAAGAACGGGAGTTGCGACGCCTCGGCGGTGCCGGCAATCTGGATCGCGCCGACCGAGTTACCGGTCTCCGCCAACAGCAGCGATTCTGCGTAGAACTGCCCGACGTAGAAGCACGCGGCTGGCTTCTCGCGCAGCATGCGGCCGCAGACGTGTGCCACGAAGCTGAACTGGTCGTCGGTGACGAAGTAGACCTTGTTCGGGTCGTAGACGTCGGGCCGGTCGGAGTTGAGGCAGCCGGCCTGCACCGCGTCGCGGGCCGCCGTCATCACCAGCGGCCGAGTCGTCGGCACGTCGAGCGCCATGTCGTACTGGGCCGCGGTCTGGGCGACGTGCGACAGGACCGTGACGCCGGCAACCGTCTGAATTTCATTCAAGTCCTGGATGCCGGGAATGAACAGCATCGGCCGGCCCATTTCGGTCGCACGGCCGACGGCTTCCTCGATGGCCTGCAACCCGGCGATCGGACGGATATAAATCGGCTTCCCGCGCCGGGCGAATTCGGTGGAAATAATCAGTCCGCCGCAGACGAGGATCGTTGCGACGAACAAAAATGTCTTGTCCCAATTGAACCAGGAGACGACGGGAGTGACGGGGGCAGACTCCAGCACAACATGCTCGGTATCATGGGGCCCCAGAACGATCACCGCATACCGGTAGGCAATCCCAGGACGACAGCTCTGATCGACATACTCCGTCGCATCAGCCGGAAGTTTCGCCAGCACTTTGAATGGCTCGCCGCCGGCACTTCGCTCAAGCCGAAATCCTAGCGGTTCCGAATCGTCTTCACCGACCCGGATCATACGCAAAATTGTTCCCAACCGAATCTTGAGCGCCGTCCCGGCATCGTTCGGCACGTCTTCCACCGTCAATTCGGAGGGGGGCGGTGGCGGCGGTTGAGCCAGCGACCATTGCCCGCTTACGACGATGATGATCCACATCAGCATCCCACACAGAGAGAAATGTCTGTGCCATTCCGACGACTGACAACTGACCGCTGACAACGGTTTGCTCATTCCGCAATCAACTCCACGTTTGCTCGCGGGACGAGCAGCTTCCTGCCGTCGGCGAGCGTCACTTCCGCCACGCGGGCTTTCGATCCCGATTCCAGCGTCTGCAATTCGTGCGGTAGGCCGGTGATCGTGCCCAGGAGGCCGAAGTACGGCTCGCGAATCATGCGGACCGGCGTGCCGGCGGACAATGTTCCGGCGACGGCCGCCGCCGTGACTTCTTCCTCTTTGCGCACGGCTTCTTCTAGGCAGATGACGATCTCCGGCCGCATCACGCCGGCGCGGATTTGTGTCGCGCCGTTGACTGAGACCTCTTGCCCGGCATGCGATTTCAAGAGTTCGAACGTCCGCTTGGCCATCGCGATATCGCCGAAGCCCTCGGTGATAATGACCGTCGTGCCGATCGTCTCCGTGCCGGTGACGGCGACCCCGAGATCGTAGCCGAGAATGTCCCTGAGATCCTGGTCGTCGATGCCCCCCGCGACGACGGCCGCGACGCCGAACTGCGCGGCTTTGCGAATCGCCCCGCCAGTGACCCGCGCTCCGCCGGCGAGGACGCGGCCGCGATGTTCGCCGGAAATCTCGGTGTCGGTCAGCGATTGATCCGCCGACGCCGCGACGATCTGCAGTTTGCCGTACGCTTCGCCGCCGATGCCGAAAATTCCCTGTACGACCGCGGCTTCGGCTTCCACGACGACGCCGTTTTCAGGAATCACTTCGACGACAGTGCCGGTCAGATAGGCTTTCACCCGCACGGCGATCGGCTCGCCACGAACGATGATCTGCCCGGAGACCTTCGAGACCGATTCCAACACGCCCGACGCCGGCGACGGATATTCATGTTCGAACCACCCGAACAAACCCTTGGTCCGCGCGATCGGCTCACTGGAAACCAGCACGTCACCTTCGCGTTTCAAGAGGCGCTCGGGCAACTCCGCCGGGGCGATGTTCAGCAGCCGCGCCAAGTTGATCGGCGCCGCCGGACCCGGCAACTGCGTTTGCGCGACAACCTGCTGTGACGCAACGCGCTGTCCGACCTCGACGAGCACTTCGCCCGTCAACGGCAACAGACGCCGGCTCCGCCACCGGCAACGCGGCGTGACTTTGAGGCCGGGAGTGTAGGATTGCGACATGTCAATACGCTTCCATCGCCGCGGCCCAGCGTTGCATCTGCAGTTGATCGGCGACGTGGTTGGCGGGCAGATTCAACGGCCGGCCGCGGCCGTCGAGGATCAGGCCGACCGTGCCGCCGTGGATTTCGGCTTCGAGCGTTCTTCCTGGGCCCGCGCCGACGTCGAAGCCGCGCGCGGGGTGCAAGACGATGGCTGCGGTCTCATGCGCCGCGAAGAGCAAGCGAGAAAGTTCGCCGGAGACGATTTCGCCCTCGCGGCGTTCGCCGCGGCCGTGCAGTTCGTAGCGGCAGATCGGTTGGCCGGGACGGGCCTGGCCTTTCGGGGCGATGCACGTGCCGAGGTAGATTAAGCAGTCCCGCTCGAAGACTTCCAGTGCGGCCTTGGGATGGACCGACGCCAGCACGCCCAGGTGCGGCATCATGAAGATGCTGTCCTTCGCCAGCCGCGTGACCCCTTCCGGCTCGAAGGCGTCGATCATCATCAGGGCCGTCTGTTCCATTCGCGGCGCGTGCGATAGCACGCCGCCGGAGCCGACGAGCAGGTCGAGGGCCATGTTGTCGACGATCGTCTGGCCGCCCGATTCCTGGGCGAAGATGTCGCCCACGGTGCGTTGCTGTTGCGAGCCCACCAGAGTGGTGGCGAATTTTTTGTGCTGCAGATACGCCAATCGCAAGGCTTCGCGGGCGACGGCTTGTTCGAAGATGAGGGCTTCCAACGTCTGCGGGATCGTCGTCGGACGGATCATCTTATTCTTGATCCGGTTCCGCAGCTCGCGCTCGGCGATCTCGATCGGCATCCAGCGCAGAATATTTTCCAGCCCGGCTTCGGCACAGACGTTCGAAATAGAATAGCTCATCCCGAGGTTCGCGCTGACCGTCCGGTTGAACACGCCTTGAAAAACGCTGAAAACGTCAGTCGTCGCGCCGCCGATGTCGACGCCGACGGCGTTGATGTGCTGCCGGTCGGCGATTGTTTTGAGGATGTCGCCCACCGCGCCGGGCGTCGGCATGATTGGCGCGTCGGCCCAGGAAATCAGCTTGTCATAGCCCGGCGCGTGCGCCATGACGTGTTCGAGGAACAGGTCGTGAATTTTGTTCCGCGCGGGGCCGAGGTTCTCGAACTCCAGCGTCGGACGCACATTGTCGACGACCGACAACGCCGTCGTGTCGTCGAGGACGTCGGCGATGAGCGACACGGCGTCGCGATTGCCGGAGTAGATCACCGGCAGCCGGTACTGGCCGCCGAAGCGCGGCTGCGGTTTCGCCGGAGCAATGAGCTCGGCCAACTGAACGACGTGCGTCGTCGTGCCGCCATCGGTCCCGCCGGCGAGCAGCATCATGTCGGGCCGTAGCTCGCGAATGCGTTGAATCTTCTCGTGCGGCTTACGTTTGTCGTTCGAGGCAAGGACTTCCATCACGATCGCCCCGGCGCCGAGCGCGGCCCGCTCGGCGCTCGCCGCGCTCATCTGCCGCACGACGCCGGCGACCATCATCTGCAATCCGCCGCCGGCACTCGACGTGGAGATGTAGATGTCGCAGCCATCGCTGCCTTTCGCGGGGCGGATCAAAAGGCCGTTCTCATCGACGAGCTTTCGCCCGGCGAGTTCGCCGACTTCGGTCGCCGCGTTGATGACGCCGACGGTGACGTCGGCGGCCGGTTCTTCGACGGTGGTGGGGGCTTCGCCGCGGTATGTCTGGCGATAGATGCCGTCGACTTTTTCGATGAGGATCGCCTTGGTCGTCGTGCTGCCGCAATCGGTCGCCAGGATGACGTTCAAGTCATCGGGTTTGACGCGGAGAGTGGACGGCGACGACATGGTGGCTCGGTTCAAGCTTCGGTGGGACGCGGCCCATCGGCTTCTACAAGCGGTTGCTGGGAGAGTTCTTCGAGGCGCTGCGAGAGATAGTCGAAGCTGCGGCGGTGATCGAGAAATTTCGCCAGGACGTCCAGTTGCCGCCGGTCGGCGACGAGTTCCAGCCACGGCTGCATCATCAAGAGGCTTTGAGCGGCGAGCGGCCCCATCGGCTTGGACGACTCCAGGAACAGGATCGCCGGCATCTGCATCTGCCGCCGCACGATAGCCCGGCAGATGGTGTCGATCACCGCGCGTTGTTCCGGTGTCGGCTCGAGCGGTCCGGCCGGTTCTACGGCGAACGCGTGCTGCCACCAGGACATAATTTCTCCTTGCGTCACGATGGATGCTGATCATAGCGGGCTCCATGAACGTCGGCGAGCGAAAGACTTGAGGCCCGAGACTTGAGGCCTGAGGAATTTCAGCTTTCATCCCTCGAGCCTCGCGTCTCAAGCCTTTCTCGCGTGTTCTTTCGCCCGGGGTTTGTTACGATTTGGCCTTCCCCTCGTTCGTTGTCTGACCGCCGGCCGGAAAAGTGGCTCGAATTCGGCCGTGTCGAGGTGCGTTGTGTGGAAGCAGATGGTCGATCAGTGGGCGCTCGTCACGGGCGCCTCCTCCGGCATCGGGGCGGAATTCGCGCGGCAACTCGCCGCGCGGGGGATGCACCTAATTCTGACCGCCCGCCGTGCCGACCTGATGGAACAACTCGCCGAGGAACTGCGCTCGAAACACGCGACGCGGTGCGAGATCATCGCGTGCGATTTGACGCGGCCTGGAACGGTCCCCGACCTGCTAGGCGAGATCCAGCGGCGCGGCATTGACGTCCAACTGCTGGTGAACAACGCGGGCTTCGGCGTCGTGGGGGAAGTCGACGAGGCGCCGATCGAGCGGCTATTGGAGCTGATTCAACTCAACATCGCCGCGATGGTTGAGTTGACGTATCGCGTATTGCCGGGAATGCTGGCGCGGCAAAACGGCGCGATCATCAATCTGTCGTCGCTATCGGCGTTTCAACCCGTAGCGTACATGGGGGTCTACGCCGCGAGCAAGGCGTTCGTGCTGCACTTCACCGAGGCGTTGGCGATCGAAGTGCGAAACCGCAAGGTCGCCTTGCTCGCCGTGTGTCCCGGCGTGACGCGGACGCCGTTCTTCGATATCGCCGGTGCGCCGGGCTGGCTGCAAAAACATACGTCGCAGTCGCCGGAGGACGTCGTAAAGACCGCGCTCAACGCCTTGGCCCGCGGGAAAATGGTAATCGTCCCCGGCTGGCGCAACTGGCTGCTGACGCTGCTGGTGCGCATTGCGCCGCGGCGGCGCGTGGTCAAAGAATCAATGCGATTCTTCCGGCCGCGGCACACGAAGGATACGTGAGCCGGTCATATCTCGACCAACCGCCTGGAGGCGGGACTCCAACGTCGATCAGGTCTCTTCGACGGCGTCGGTCGCAATCGGTTGGGCCGACTCCGATTCCATGTTCGGGCAGCTCAGCGCATCGGCGGGCGTCTCGGCGTATTCGGCATCGCCTTCGTGGTAGATGCCGTCGGTCAGGCACGGGAATTCGAGCGACTGCATCGAGCAGCAGGCGGCGAAGTCCGCAGGATTTATCGGACGGGCATGGCAGCTGGCGCCGACCGCTCCCGCGCAACTGGTGGCCGCAGCGGTCGACGGCGATTTAATCAGCACTTCCGGCACGAAACGCGTCAGCTCGGGCGAATAGGCGAGGGCCGCATGAATGGCCAGCACGGATGCGATCGCCCCGAGTCCGAATGTCCACACGGCCCGTTGCAGAAATCCACCAGGTGCCTTCGTCGTCTGGGACGAAACGGCCGTTTCGGGTCGATTCTCAGGGACATTCATGAGAAGATCCTCTCAAAGGGATGGGAACGCGAATGCAGCATTTATCATCCCGATCCCCGCCCATTTTTGCAAGACGGCTTTCGCTGCGCAAAACGCAAAATTCTCAGAGGGTTCACTGGCGGACCACTCCCTCGGCGGCCGGTTTCTGCGTTAAAATGCTGGAAATTGCGGGGGCCAACCGGATGGTTGATGGACGGTTTCTGGCACGTGGGAAACGTGCCTCACGTTAAAGGAATTTCATGCCCAATGTCGGCGTGATCTGCTTTCTCGCCAGCTACAGCCTGGCGCTCGCCGCGGAATTGACCCGGCTGGCGTGGAGGAACCGCATCAGCCATTGGGTGATGCTTGGCCTGACCGCGGCAGGCCTCGTCGCGCATACGCTGTACCTGTTGATCCGATCGCAGCGGACGAGTCTGCCCCCACTGCTGAGTTCGACGCACGACTGGCTGTTGGTATTGGCGTGGCTGGCCGTACTGGTCTATCTGTTCGTCGCGTTGATGGATCGGGACCTCGCGATCGGCCTGATCGTCTTGCCGATCGTCATCGTGATGGTGATTGCGTCTCAGTTCGTTCCCACCAGCGCCGAGAGCCTGGCCGTGGCCTCTCACAAGAGCTGGCTGATGTTGCACGTCTCGCTCCTGGTGTTCGGCATCGGCGGCGTCTGCCTCGGACTCGTCTCCGGCCTGATGTATCTCTGGCAGCATTATCGCCTCAAGCATCGGCAGGCGTTGTTGCCGGGACTGACGTTGCCCAACCTCGAACGGCTGGAATACTTCACGCGCCTCGCGATTCTGACTTCGGTTCCGCTGCTCACGTTCGGCATGGCGCTCGGCGCGGGGCTGGTCATCGTCAGTCACGAGGATGATGCCATTACCCAGCGCGTGCTGCACGATCCTCTGATCATCGGCAGCGGCCTGTGCTGGCTGCTGATGATGGGCCTCTTCGTATGGCTTCTCTCGAGCCGCGGCGAACCCGGACGCAAAGTCGCCTGGCTGACCGTCTGGTCGTGCGGGTTCTTGCTGCTGACGATGATCGGCACGCAAGTGCTGACGCGAGGAAATGCGCTGCATGGCCGGCAGGCGACTGCGCCGCGTCCCGAGGAGCATCCGCTGTGAATCTCCTCACATTTTCCTGCACTCATCAAACAGCACAGCTTGCTGTCCGCGAACGGTTGGCGTTTTCAAATGTCGAGCAGATTGGCCGCGCGTATCAAAGGCTGGAAGACCTGTTTCCGCAGGCCGAGTTCGTAATTCTCTCGACGTGCAACCGGGTGGAAATCCATACGGCGGCCTCCGAATCGCATTGCCTGCCGACGCTGTCGCAAATGGCGCAGTTCCTGGCCGAGTTCCATCAGGTGCCGCTCGATGAATTCGTCGGCGAGCTGCGCGAGTACAACGGCTCCACCGCGGTCGCCCATCTGTTCGAAGTCGTGTCGAGCCTTGACAGCATGGTCCTCGGCGAGCCGCAGATCGTCGCCCAGGTGAAAGATGCTTATCGGCAAGCCGAGGAACATCAGGCGTGCGGGCCGTTCACGCACGCGTTGTTCCAGTCGGCGATCCGCACGTCGGCCCGCGTCCGCAGCGAGACGCGTCTCGCCGAAGGAAAAGTCTCGATCGCCAGCGTCGCGGTGGGAGATTTCGGCAAAGGGATTTTCGATCACTTCCACGACAAACGCGTGCTGGTGATCGGCGCCGGGGAAATGGCCGAGGAAACGCTGCGTTACCTGCTGGGCGAAGGCGTCCGCGAGATCGTCGTCGTGAACCGCAGTTTCGAGCGAGCGCAGAAACTCGCCGAGGAATTTCGCGGCGCCGCTCAACCGTGGTCGGAGCTCGACCACTGCCTGCGTCAGGCCGACGTCATCGTCAGCACGACCGGCGCGGATGAGCCGATCATCAGCGTCGCGCGGTTTTCCGCCGCGCGCAAGGGAGCGGATGCGAAGCCGGTGTTCATTCTCGATCTTGCCGCGCCGCGCGACTTCGATCCCGCCGTCGGCGATCTGGAAAACGTCTTCCTCTATGACATCGACAGCCTCTCGCGCACCTGCGAAGAGAACCGCCGGGCCCGCATCCGCGAGATCGAAAAAGCCGGCAAGATCATCGAAGGAGAAACGGCCCGGTTGATGGGCGAGTTCTACCGCCGCGCCGGCGGCGAAGTCGTCACGCGGCTGCGGGAAGGCTGGAAAGACATCGCCCAGCAGGAACTCGAGCGGCTCTTCAAGAAGTCGTCGCATTTCGACGATGCCGACCGCGAAGCAATCGCGCGCTCGGTCGACCGCATCGTCAATAAGCTGCTGCACCCGCCGTTGGAAGCGTTGAAAGACGAATCGCAGGACGGAGCCGCGCATGGCTTGATTAACGCGCTGCGCAAACTGTTCGGGCTATACTGAGGCTCTGTGCCCGGTGCGTCGAGCGCCGGGCACTTGATTTCAATTCCTTCCGGGTTGTCAAAGAGCTTGGGGACGAGAAAGCCTCCCCTCAACCCACCGGGAAGGTTGCGCAACAAACTGTTTGCAAACAGGCGTCCAGCCGGCCGCCATCCGGCGTCGAATCCTGTCGGTTCGGTGTCGCTGATCGTCGCCTTGGCGTCGCTTCGCTGGCGGTTCTCTGTCGCTTGGCGTGCGCTCGGCGACATCGCATCTGCATGCGCAGATGCGTTTTTGGAACTCGCCGATTCGCGATTCGTCACTCCCCCTAAACCACACGTTGTTGCGCAACAAGTTGTCGAGAAACTCAACGTCGAGTACATGCCAGACACGGAGTCCGACCCGATCAGCGCGAACGAGTCAACGCCGCGGCCTGCTCCGGGTTGAGCATCTGCAGATATGCCAGCAGGCCGGCGAGTCGCCGATCGCGGGCGGGGTCGTTCGTCGAGGAGTTCTGCTGCTGATGCAGCGCGGCCCGCAGTCGCCGCCGTTCCTTCCGCGACAGGCCCAGCGTTCGGTTCACGGTGACTCCCGTCACGGCTTGCCGATTCCCCGCGCGGAGTACGCGCGTCTTTTTTTCGTTCACGACGAAGCCCTCTTCGCGAATGATCCGCGCGACGAGCGTCAGCACGGACTTCATCGCCGCGGCGTCATCTCCGGAGAACGTGAGATCGTCGGCGTAGCGGGTGTAGTTCCAGCCGTACTTGGCGCCGAGGCCGGCCAATCGGTAATCCATCCGCCGCAGAATCGCGTTGCACAGGCCGGGGCTCGTCGGCGCACCTTGCACGCAGACGCGCGGCCCGACGGGGACATGATACAGCCGGCCTTCCGCCTCCACCGGCTGCCGCGGGGCTTCGGTCATGAGGACGGCGAGAATCTGCGCCACGGGATAGCTGTAACCGTAGCCGATCAACAGCGACCGCACGCGGCCGAAATGAATCGTCGGAAAGCAATCCTGCAGATCGAACTTGATCAGCACGTTTTTTCCGACGTGCGGCGCGGCATTCGTCGCGACGCTGCGGCCCGTCTGAAAGCCGTGCGCGAACGGGCTGACGGGCAATCGGCTCACGAGCAGTTCGTGCACTGTCCGTTGGATGGCCTTCAGCCGCCGCTTGGGGGCGTGAATTAGCCGTTGTCCGCCGGTGCGTTTCGGGATGGCGAACGTTACGTAGTGGGACGTCGTCTCGCGCGGACGATGGATGCTGTAATGCCTCAGTTGCGAGACCGTCACGCCGAGCGCCGCGGCGACGTCGGCTTCCATCAGCCAGAGCGGCAGCCCGTAGCGACGAAGCTGCTCCGGATCGGGGGCGAGATCGCGGATGTTGCGGTCCCGCGTCCGCAGCGTGCTGGAAAACAGCCGGTCGGCTTCGCCGCGGGCGAGGATTTTCTTTTTCTTGAACGGCCAGACGGGAGCCGTTGGTTTCGGCTTAGGCAGCAACCGCCGATCGCGAATCGCCCGCCGGCGGCCCTCCGGTCGGAGCGGCCCTTGATCGAGCTCGACGATTTCCTGTTTCGTGGCGGCGTCGCCCCCAACGGCGTGCGATGCCAGTCCGGAAACATTCCGCACCACGCGCCGCCGGCCGAACAGCGACAGGAACCAGTCGACGACATTGAACACAAGTAGTCCCCGTTGGAGTCCCGGCTTCAGCCGGCCGATGGAGTTCATCAGCCAGCCTGAAAGCAGGACTCCAACCATTTCCTCTCGTGGGTAGAGAGCCAATTTGGGTGGCACGCCCTGAGTCTTCGAAGGGCGTGGTTCTCGCTTGAAGAACACGCCCTTCCCAAAGCGTCAGGGCGTGCCACCCCGAAATGCCCCTTTCGCTTTCGCGACCCGCATGTCCCGGCCCGGCGGCCTAACCACTTGCCAGGCTTTGGACTCGTGGATTCCCACGTTGCGAACGTGGGAACCGTAGCGGCGTGATGGACGCAGCTCTCCGCCGCGGCGAAACACCGCGGCATCGATGGCTGGTTGCCGGCACGCCAGGCCGGGGCAGGCGGATCCCTACGACTCCTCTTCGGTTGCCTCCTCATCGGGTTTCGGGGGCGGCGGGTCGGTCGCCACGCTGGTCGGCTGGTCGACGCGGCGCGGGGCGCTGGCTTGAAACAGGGCCAGAATATGTTCGCACGGTCCTTGTTGCAACAAGTTGGCGTCGAAAAACGGGCACGAGCAGCGGCCGAAAATGACGTTGCCGGTGTCGTTGATCACCGCCTGCACTTCGGGGCAATCGGCGACCTGTCCCGCGACGTGCCAGTCGCGAAACGTGATCTGCCGATGGACCGGTCCGTCGGGCGTCTTCAAGCGCCGCGTCTTCACCGTCTCCTGCGTGCAGCAGATGTCGATCCGCACTTTTCCTTCCGCGAGGAACTTCGCCGCCAGCTCGCGGCGCAGATCGGGCGGAAAATACTTGGCCTCGTCGATCGGCTGTTCGAACAATTCCCGATGCCGGTAGCGCCGCGATTCGACGTCGAACATGCAACGCCCCTGCCGGCACAAGCGGGCGAGCAATCTCTGTGCTTGCGTCGGTTCGATGTTCAGCGTTTGGGCGGTCTGATCCAGGGAGCAATGATATTCGCGCCGCAGAAGTTCGAGGGCCGGTTCGAGCAGCGAATCGTCCGTCGAAGATGAACCGCCGAGCAGATCGAAGCCGCTGGTGGAAGTGAAGCTTGCTTCGGAAAATCCGCTCAGGCCGAGCACGAACGTCATGCCGGCCAGCTTCACAGCATAGAAGCTCGGCATGCCGCGGCCTTTGAGGAGAATCTGCACCGATTCCGCGAAAGGGAGCAAACCCTCGATCAGTTTCAATCGCCGCCGGCCCCAGACGCGGGTCACCTTGCGTTCGGCGTACGAGTGCTCGGCCCCGAAGAGCGGGACGACGTGTTCCCACGGTTCCAGGACCAGCCGGACATCCTGGCCCGGCTCAAATTCGTAGCGCAGCGCCCGCGGCGACATCCGCGCTTTCGTGTAACGCAGATAACGGAGCGCCGCGAGTAGGTCGATGGGCTGCGCTGCGATCCGCGTGCCGGGAAACGCCATCGCCCCCTGCACTTGCAGGAATCCGCGGACCCACGCCTCGGGGACGTCGACCTTTCGTTCGAAGCGGCCCCCCGCGCCGGCGGTGCTGACGCTCACTCCTTCGGGACCGATGCGGAACGACGTTTTCCGGCCAGTGCGCATCTCGCCGAGCGCGCCCCACAGCCAGGCGGTGAAGTCAATGTTCGTCGTGCCGGTCACCGGTTCGCCGCGGACGTCGAAGACAGCGGGATCGACGATCAGCGCCGCATAGACCGACTGGTCCTGGCTGAACGCCTCGAAGAAAATGCGGTCCGGGTGCACGGTGATGATGGGATCGAGCACGTCGGCGCCTGCGATCCAGGTGTCGTTCGACCAGATCGCTTCGCCGAGCGCCCGCAGCGCGATCCGCAAGAGGAACCCGTGCTCGCGAACGACGCCGTGGAACCGGACCGGTCGCCGAAGGTTCGTCGAGAAACCCAGCGAAGCCGCGTCGCCCGTCGATTCGAAGAGCGACGGCGAAGCGTAGTCGACGAAGACGATCATGGAACGGCCTCCGCGAGTCCGTAGATCACGGGCCGTTCGCGCGGGCCGCGCAGTACCGGGCGAACGTGCAGGATTTGTCCCATCAGGCCGACGAGTTCTTCCTTCGGATATTTCTTGTCGGGCAAGCGGAGCGCCTGCTTGGCGCGCTGCAGGACCTGCTCGGCGGAACGGACGTCGTGTTTCGCGGCGCTGAGCAGCGCGCCGAACGCGGCGAGCCGCGTCTTGCGATGGAGCGGCCGCAACAGCGTGCCCCAGAGGATGTCGAGTGTTTCCGCGGCCAAGCTCCGCGCTCGCTCATCGTCCTGCGCGAGGACACGGTAGCCGAGCATCTGCACGTGGATTTCGGAGCCTTCGACCAGATCGCGCACCGCCGCGGGCGACGCGAGATACGCGGGAAACGAGCGGACGAACAAGAGCCGGGCCAGCGAATTCGTGCGCAGCAGTTGGTCGTAGCCATAAATGGCGAAGGCCGGAATCTGCGTCAGCACGTTTCCCGCGCGGCGCGCGAACGCCGCTTCGTCGCGGTCGCGCAACGATTGATACGTGTTCGCCAGACGCTCGGCGGCTTCCAGCAGCTTGTCATGCTCTTTCTTGTTCCAGACGTAGCCGTATCCAGCTCGCGTGACGTAGCGGCTGGCGAGCAGATCGACCAAGTCGTGATCGCCCGCGTCCTCCGCCGCAGCGAGCAGCCTCGGCCCGCCCTGCCACCAGGTCGGCACGACGTGCGGCTTGAACGGGCCGCGCACCAAGTCCGGATAGCGGCGATACAGCTTCGTGGCGAGTTCGTCGTCGAGCGAATGGACGCACGCGAAACCGACGCCCGGCCAGTTCCATTCCTGCGACACGCCGGCGAGCCCCCGCAGCCGCTCGATTCTGTCCGCTTCGCCGAGACGCGCCTCGTCGAGCAGCCGGATCGTTTCGCGATTGAAGACCTTGGGATCGCGGCCGACGCGGACAACCGCCGTCCACAAGTCCCACCAGCCGTTCGTCTCTGCCAGTTTCAGAAACGCGTCGGGCGCTGTGCTGTTCCAACCCCCGATGATCGTGTCGAGTTTCTCCCGCACATAGGGCATCACGTCACGCCCGCGGCGCTTCAGCAGCGACAACACTCCGTCGCCCAGATGCAAGCCCCAGCCTTCCAGGTGGCGGCGGCGCAGCTCGTCGTTCAACTGGTCCGCTGCCGGAATTTCCTCCGCGAGACGTTCGACGTCGCGTTGCCATTCCTTGGCGTCGATCTGTCGCCGATAGAGCGCGAAGGCGAGTTCGTAATCGTTCGCGGCCTCCGCCGCGCGGATCATGTCGCGCCACGGTTTACGTTGCTCGCCGCTCCAGAAGCTGTACTTGTACGGCAGATGTTTGAGCAGGAACTTCGAACAGCCCGGATTGTGACGATACAACTCGAGGGCCCAATGTTCTTCGAGTTGAAACCAGTCGTCGTATTCGTCCAGCACCGCGGCCTGGGCCGCGGGTCCTTGTGCTACGAGGTAATCGCCGACCATCTCCGCGCACCACCGGTCGTTGTCGAGGCCCCACGGTTCCTTGGCGAATTTCCACCGTAACAATCGCCGGGAAATCCACGTGTCGCGGTTTTTTCTCGCAGCTTGCAGCCACGCCTCCAGCCGCTCAGCGTGTTCCCGCCATGTCACGCGGCGGCCGGACCAGAACCCTTGCTCGAACGTCGAAAACTGACTGAGAATGATCTCCCGAAACACCGCCCGGTTGCGCTGATAGAGTTCCGGCCCCCAGAACCAGGTCAGGCCGGGAAACGCCGGATCTTTACGAATCCCTTCCAGATGGTCGCGCAGCCGCAACGGATCGCTCTGATCGCGGAGCAACTGCTCGACGGTGCGTTTGACGCGCTGCGCGTCGCGCGAGAGGACCATGAGTTGACCCGGTAATGGGAGACGGATCGCGGCGATTGTAATCCGTCAGCGGGCGGAGGTCACGTGCGCGGAAGTCACGTCGGGCTGACGCCGCGACGCTCGCCTGCGGTGAGGCGCTCGAGCGCGAGGTTCAGATTCCAGCGAGCGGCGGCGTAGTCGGGGACGAGGTCGAGCGCGCGGCGGAAGCAGCGGACGGCCTCGGGCAAACGCTCGGTGTGCAGATGGATGAGGCCGAGATTGTTCCAGGCTTCAACGAATTCGGGATCGAAGCGGAGCGCGGCTTGGTAGCTCGCGGCGCTCTCGGGCATCCGGCTTTGGTCCTGCAGCACGTTGCCGAGATTGAAGTGCAGTGCCGCATCGTCCGGTGCAAGTCGGATCGCCCGGCGATACATGGCCGCGGCTTCGTCCAACCGGTCGGCGTCTTCCAGCGCGAGCGCCCGTTCGAAGAGCTCATCGACGGTGAGGACATCGTCGAACAACTCGGCGGAGCGAATACAGGGTTGCGACGGGGGCGGGTCGGAGAAATCGAAATGCCGCTGCCCTGTGGCGTCGACCAGTTGTTCCTTGATCCGCCATAGCAACCGGCCGCGGGCAACGGAACTCGCCAGCCGCGACACGGGGGATGCCTCATCCGGCATCCAGCGGCGCGCGCGTTCCAAACCACGGCGAATGGCCGTCAGCGACGCTCCGTCTTCGATCAGCCGGCACAAACGGTTGGCGAGCGATACCTGGGAAAAATCGAAACAGCGGCCGTCAACCGGCGTGATCAGCCCGAGCCGGACCCAGCGACGCACCCGCGCCGCCGAGACGCCGAGCAAATCGGCAAGTTCCGGCACGGTGAACCGGCTGCGAACGGTCGCTCGCGCGGAAGGGGGATCGAGAACTTCCCTGGTCGATCTCATAGCACCTGATAGCATTGCCGACAAAGCCGCGATTGGCAACTGCGTTCTGGCGATTGATACACACTCGCGGAGCGAATGCGCAATTTTCGGCAATCATCCCGTTTTCTTCTTGCCGCCGCGTGGTTTGCGTTCCGACGGGGCTTTTTCGGCGGTCGGCATTTCGGACGGGGTCTCGGTAGCTTTCTTGCGGGTTCGCTTGGACGGGGCGGTTTCCGGAACCGCGGTGACATGCTCCAGGTCCGTGACATCCCCCTCACCCCCGGCCCCTTTCCCTCCAGGGGAGAGGGGAGCAGAAGCGGCGACCGGCGCGGCGACGTCGAGCTTGTTCCAGCCTCCCTTGATGTTCTCCGTCTGCAGCGCGTCCCACAGGGCGTCGATCTGTTGCCGCGAGTTCGACACGCGGAGTTCGCGGGCCAGCGGGTCTTTGCGGTTGGGGCTGAAGTCGGTGTAGTGGACGACGTACGCCGGGAACTCGTCGCTCGCCGTCGTCTTATTCGTCTGCCACAACAGGAACTTACGGACCATCGTCTGGCCTTTGAGGTCCTTCGTGAAAATTTCGCGGCGGAGGACGTCGCTGACCGGCAGCGTCATCTGCCGGGCGTCGCGGTCGGTGTCGGCGACTGTGACGATGTTCGACACCTGCCGAAGGCCGCAATCGTCGGGGCGGACCTGCTTGTCCTCGCGGCGGCGGAGGAACTGCGGCGAGATGATCGTCGCCAGCGGCAACTTGGAAACGACGTGGTAGCCGCGGGTGCCGTTGTTGCGGTAATCGAGAACCATGCGATTGATCGAACCGCCGCGCGTCGTCTCCGAGAGGAGGTCGAGACAGCTCACCTCGACGACCCATTCGGGATAGACCATCTGGTAGGCGACGTTGTCGGCGTTGACCTCGGCGTACTCGCTGTCGACGGCCATATCCTTGAGATCGCTGAGCAAATCGCGGCGCTGGTCGTCGGTGAAGCCGCCGCCGACGCGGCCGAGAACCTGCAGCGTGCGGTCGGGCCGCTGCACACCGAGCAGCATGTCGTGCAGCATCCCCTGCCGTTCGGCGAGCGACTCCGTGAAACCGAGCACGGCGAGATCGAGCGTATGCCGCGGCTTAATTTTGAACATTCCGGCGGCGTCGCTGCGGACGACGAGCCCTTCCGCGCCGTCCTCATCGACCCATGCCTCGAACAGTTTCTCGATCTCGGCGGAATTCTTCGCCGGCTTGGCTTCGACCGGATGAATTAACGTACCGGAATCGAAGACTTGCCGGATCAGCTTCCAGATCTCGGCGAACGGCTGCGCGACGGGAACACCGTCTTTGGAGATCACGTCGAAGACCGCCAACCGCAAACGGGAGAGATCGGCAGCCGATTGCGGTTTCCGCGCAACGGTCATCACGTCGTGGACGCGCGGCCGATTCTTGCCTTCGGTCGCGACGTAGAATTCCGCGGCGACCCAGGCTTCGCGAATGCCGGCTTTGCTCAGCAATTTCGCGGCTTCAGTCAGCACCGGCAGGCCGATGCGAACGGTGCCGCCGGGATTGAGCGTGAAGGCCTGATTGTCGCGGAAGACGAGGACGGTGAATTCGCCGTCGACCTTGCGGCTGACGTGATAGTCGGCGGCGGGAATTTTATGCGCGATCCCCTGTTGATCGAGCGGCTGCATGCGCGCGCTCGCCAGGCGGCGGTATTCCTGGACCTTCGGCAACAGGCCGGTATCCGTCAGCGCGGTCGCCGGCGCGGTGCCGTAGTCGCCGAGCAGGATTTCGACGCGGGATTTGTCGAGCAGAATGGTACTCATGTGTTTCTCAGGGAAGGCAAAGAATCTTGCCACAAGAGGCACAAAAGTCACAAAAAAGAAAACCGTCAAATCGATTCGTCTCGATCCCTTTTGTGATTCTTGTGCCTTTTGTGGCGATCTGCTTTTCTGATGTCTTTCTTCAAACCGATTCACTCGAATCGGTCGCGGCCGCCGGGGCTTTGAGTTCCAGGTCCGAAAAGTGCAGGACGAGCAGGTATTGGTCGCCTTGCGTACGGCCTTCGAGGA
>CAZDGB010000051.1:19662-27989 GCA_964504645.1 uncultured Planctomycetaceae bacterium
TCCGAAAAGTGCAGGACGAGCAGGTATTGGTCGCCTTGCGTACGGCCTTCGAGGAAACCGCGGTAGGGGGAGCCGCCGCGGCGGATGATCAGCGGTTGATTCGATTTCGGCCCGGCGCCGAGGAGCATCAGGCTGTCCTTAGCCTCCAGGTCCTGCGCCATCTTGAAGAGGAAATCGTAGGTCAGGCCGTTCGTGTGATGCAGCTGCACCTTGCTGGAGAAGACGAACTTGCGGACGGCCTGCTCGCGGGGGATGAACATCCCCGACCAGCGGAGCGGCTGCTCGCCGGCGAGGTTGGTCTCCGCGACTTTGCGCGGCCGGCGTTCACGGATTGAGCCGTCGGGATTGTGGACGATCTCCCAGAACTGCACCTTGTGGACGATTGTGCGGTCCGGCGCGATGTAGACGCGGGATGTGTCGCGAAGAAAGCGGCCGGTGTGTTCGAGATCGACTTCAGGATCGGCGTCGATCAGCGCGCGGCCGACGTCGGCGAGTTCGCCGTACTTGGCCCGCAGCGCGTCAATGTCGTTGTCGAGCGGACCTTTGAGCAGTCGCACGCCGGCAGCCTGCCGGTTCTTCGCGTCGACCCAGCGGACTTTCTGCGTCGAGCGCACGCTCTGAATCGAAACGACGCCGTCGCGACCCGCGCTGTTGCAGAGATTGATTTCGGGCATGATATTTCCATGTCCTGAACACGTCGGGCTGACGCCTCGACGCTCGCCTGAGTTGTCAGATCATGTCGAAGTCCATCAGCTCCGCTTCGTCGAGTTCGGCGTCTTCTTCCACGGCGGCGACTTCGGCCAGGCCGACGAACGCGACCTTGGTCGGGCTGCCGACGGCGAGGAAGACGTGGCCGTCCGCACCTTGCAAGAGGAAGCCGACGTCGGCTTCGAGGCCGCCGCGGTAGCTGTAGGGGAACTTGAAGATCGCCCCGCCGGCGAGTTGCTGCCGCAGCGCGGCGTCGTCCCCTTCGCAGTCGAGTTGATAGACGAGCCGGACGTTGTGCTGGAGGTAGTCGTCGACGGTCGTGCTCTCCGCCAGCGCGACCGGCGCGCTGAAGGACGATGCGACCGGCTGGATTTCACGGTTGTCGGCGTCGACCGGCTTCAGGCCCGACTTGTCGCACCACTCGCCGTCGACGGTGAGCTGCGCGAAGCCCGATCCGCCGCGGCCGATGACGGTGTGTCCGTCGCCGGCGAGCGTGGCGAGTTCGCATCGGCGTCCCCGCTCGTCGAGAACTTCGAGCTCTTTGTAGCCGTAGAGCTTGCTGCGATCAATCTTGTTGAGAGAGAAGGCGAACTCCGTTTCACCCAGTCGAAAGACCAGGGGTTTCGCCACGAGGAGCCTTTCCGAATCAGCGTATCAGAGGTGCACTCCAACATACCCTGCAACGGAACACGGAAGCGAACGGCGCCCGGCGGACACCGCGATCTGGGGACAGGGAGAACAAGGGATAAGCGGGTCGTGCGGATTATGATAACCACGGCAGGGAGCAGTTGCCACGGGGAGAAATTGTCTTCGAGCGCCTTTGGTTTTGTCCCCTCGCCGCCGTGGGGGAGAGGGCCAGGGAGAGGGGGTCGATGGATCAGGGACTCACCATGGAAAATACCGTCTTGCTGCGAGATTCGCGGTAGAACAATGGAGAGCGTATTGAAACGCTCGCCCCCTCTCCTTAACCCTCGCCCCCGCCGCGGGGGAGAGGGGACAAGACAAACATCACCCCTTCTTCGGATCGTGTGCGACGCGGGCGGCGAGGGACTTCAGATCCGCGCCGCGGAGGGCGCCTTCCAATAGTTCGGGCAGCTTCTGCGGCGTGCAACCGAAGCAGGGGATGCCGAGCGCGGCGAGCTTGCGGGCCAGGCCTTCGTCATAGCAGGGGACGCCGCTGTCGGAGAGGGCGAGCAGACAAAGGGCCCGCACGCCCGACGCGACCATGTCGCCGAGCCTGCGCACCAGTTGGGCCTGGTTCCCTCCCTCGAAGAGATCGGTGATGAGGACGAACAGCGTGCGGCGGGGTTCGGTGATGAACTGCTCGCAGTAGCCGACCGACTTGTTGATGTCGGTCCCGCCGCCGAGCTGCACGCCGAACAGCATGTCGACCGGGTCGGTCCCGCATTGCTCCGTGAGGTTAACGACTTCGGTGTCGAACGCGACGACGTGCGTCTCGAGCGCGGGGAGGCTAGCGAAGATCGAGCCGGTCACCGCGCCGTAGACGACGGAATCGGCCATCGAGCCGCTCTGATCCATGTCGACGATCACCGTCCAGGCGTGCGATCGCTGGGCGCGGGAGTAGAAATAGACGCGCTCAGGGATGATCGTTTTTAGCTCCGTGTTGTAGTTCTTCAGATTGCGGCCGATCGTCCATTTCCAGTCGATGCAACTGACGTTCGGAATCGGCGAGTGCTCGTTGCGGTTGAGGGCCCCGAGCACGGCCTGGCGGATTTTCTGTTCGAGTTGCAGCTTGATCTGCTCGACGACGGCCCGCACGACCATCCGCGCGGTCTCTTTCGTGCGCTCGGGAATTTGGCCACTCAGGGACATCAATGTGCCGACGAGTTGCACGTTGGGCTGGACGTTCTTCAGCATTTCCGGCTCGAACAGCAATTGCTTCATGCCGCGGCGTTCGATGGCATCCTGCTGGATGACGGTGACGACATCCTCCTTAAAGTACGTGCGGATGTCGCCGAGCCATTTCGCCAGCCGCGGCGCCGAGCCGCCCAGCCCGGCCTGGCGTTTGCTGCCGTCGCCCGGTTCGGCGGTCTCGTCGTAGATGGCGGCGAGGGCCTCATCCATCAACTGGTCGTCCGCCGACAACCCGCAGCCGCCGGCGCAGTAACTCGCCAGGCACTCCTGCGAGTCCTTGCCGAGAATCAACCGCCACCGGCGAAGTTGATCGGGATCGAGAGGTTCGGGCATGGGATTTTTCTTGAAGACGTGGTCCGCAGATTTCGCAGATTTGGAAAAGGCATAAGTCGCCAGATAAAGACATCAGCGGGACTGATCATTTCGCAGTCGACTGCTCCTGATTTGAATCTGCGAAATCTGCGGAAAAAAACTGTTTACAAATCGTTGAAATCGAACTCATTCAAATCGGACAGCGTTTGCTCTTCCTGTTCCGTCAACGGTTGGGCGATGAGTTCGCTGGCGGTATCGGCGTGGACGCCCCAGGCTTCGCCGAGGTTTTCCGCGATGTGCCGCTTCTCCTGCGGGCTGAAGCCTCCGAAGGCGCGCCGCAGGAAGACCAGCGCCCGGCGAAACTGTTCATCGTCCAGCGACTGCACGTAGCCCGCCAGTTGTTCCCACAGCGGTTGCCGGGCCAATAGCGCGTAGCGATTGCGTTTCGACAGTCCTTCGAACCAGCCGGCGCCGAGATCGGCCGGAATGCCGGGCGACAATCGGCGGGAGACTTCTTTCGCCAGCGTCTCGTTCGCCACGAGGCCCCGTTCCAACAGCACGGCGCAGGAATAGCCCGACAGCAGCGGATTGCGGTCGTCGGCGTCGGCCAGCTTCTGCAACCGGTCGATCCACAGCGGCTCTTCGACGCGATCGTGGAACTCCTGGCTGACTTTGTTCAACTCGTCGATGGCGACGAGAATTCCCGCCGCGGCCGCGTTGTCGCAATTCGCCGTGGGAAGCAGCGACAGCGCGCCGTGCACGAACAGTTCTTCGATCAGCGGCAAGAGCGGTTCCGGGTCGAACTGC
Source organism: uncultured Planctomycetaceae bacterium (assembly GCA_964504645.1). Taxonomy (GTDB): domain Bacteria; phylum Planctomycetota; class Planctomycetia; order Planctomycetales; family Planctomycetaceae; genus CAZDGB01. The sequence continues at coordinate 23,365 of CAZDGB010000051.1, forward strand.
CGCACGTCGCCGTAACGGACGACCTGGCCGAGTTGATGCGCCGCGTGCGCCACGGCGGCGAACTCCGCCGTTTCGGTCGCGAGTTCCTGCAAGCGCTTGCGGGCCAGGTCCATCGAATTCATCAGGCCGCATTGGCAGGCGTCGCGGACCATGTCGGCGGCCTCAGCGATCGAGGCACACTTTTCGAGCTGCGTCTTGAACTTGAAGCCGGTCGCCAACTCGACCGTTTCGCCCATCAGCACGGCTTCGACGAGGGCGATTTCATTTTCCGGCCCCCACTGAACGTGCCACTTCTCGGACCAGGTCGTCGATTGCTGTCCCGAGGCGGCGAGCTGCGCGAAGCCGATTTCCAAGACCCGCAACCGGTGCAGAAACGACGAGCGATGCAGATCGAGGAACGCGGACTCCTCGCTTTTCGCGCGGCGATTCTCGCGCAGGTCGAGCGCGAGTTCCTGCTTCACGGTCGATTTGTATTTTTCGAGCTTGAGCGCGGCGAGCTCGCGTTCGAAGTCTTCCTGGATGGAGGTCCGGCTGACTCCTTTGGGGAGTTCGCCGATCGCCGTGCCAACGTCGACGCGGGCCAGCGCCTCCTGGATGGCGGACTGCTCGCCGTGGCCGATCAGCGTGACGGCGGCATCGCGCAAATCGCGGAGGGTCGGTGCGGAGCCGTCCTTGAGCGCCGATAGCGTCCGAGCCAGCCGCACGCCTTCGATGACCTCCGCCGTGGAACGGTGCGTGCCGGCCTCCCGCATGTGCCGCGTGATGAGCGACAGGTAGCGTCCCGGCAACTCGTGAATGTCGCCTTGCTCCAGCGCGTCCCACAACAGTTCGAAATACGCCGGGGCGTGATTTCCCGCGCCGTAGCCCGATTGCGACGAGAGCTTGAAATACGAATACGGCATCAACGTGAGCTTGCTCGACCGCCGCCGGAGCGATTTCAATTCGTCGTCGCTCATCGCCGGATGCTCGCCGTTCAATACAGGCGCATGATACGCGCCGACGACGGCGACGATTTTCTCGGGCTTCACGCCGCCGGCGATGACGGCCTCGATTCGCCGCCGCATGTAGGCTTCGCGGACGAGATTCTCGGCCCGCCAGCGCGGCCGGTCTTCCTCCAACTCCCGCAAGGCTCGACCGAATTCGATGGCCGCCAGCCGATAGCTATTCGGGCTGCGATTGTGCTCGAATTGCCGCTCCCAATACGTTTCGTAATCGGTCTCGTTGCTCCGCTGGGCGAACTGATCGTAAATGGAAACCGGCGGCTCGGGCGTCCACCGTTCGGCGGGAGTTTCTTCTCCAGTTGTGGCAGTTTCTGCGGTCGCAGCTTCATCTTCGTCCTCACCGTTGTGCTCTGCGCGTTGTTCCGCGGCTTGCTGGGCTTTGTCGCGCAATTCCTGTTCGACATCCTGCAACGCCAGGAAGATGTCGGACGGCAGATCGATGAATTCGACTTTCGCGTCGTGCTCCTTCGCCCATTGCAGGGCCTGGTATTCTGGGCTGTAGCGGGCCAACGGGTAGACCAGCGTCCGCACCGGCAGCGTGTCGGTGTAAGCAAGAATGGCGATCGGCGGCTTCGTCGCCTTCTTGGTGATGTGCGCGACGAGTTCATCGGCGTCGGCGAGTCCCTCGACGAGCACCACTTTCGGGCGCACTTCGTCGAGGTAGCGGTGCAGATGCCACGCCCCCGCGGGGGAGAGGTGCCGCACGCCGAAGACGGGAACTTGCCACGCCGTCACGAATTGTGCTCCGCGCAGAGGTTGAGTGGCACGCTCTGAGGCTTTGCGAAGGGCGTGGTTTTCCGCACGTTCGTTACGTCCTTCGAAGACTCAGGGCGTGCCGCCCCGAAGATTGGAACTCTCCCCCTCACGAATTGTGCTCCGTGCAGGCCGTGAAGAGCGAGTGCCATTCGGCGCCCCGCTTCTTCATCACGTTGGTAAGATAGTCCTGCCAGACGACGCGGTCCTTCTCCTCGTCCTTGACGATCGAGCCTTGCAGCCCGGCGGCGACGTCGTGCGCGGTCACTTCGCCCGACCCGAAGTTCCCCGCGAGCGCCATGCTGTTCGCGAGGACCGAAATCGCTTCCGCCGTCGACAGCACGCCCGACGGCGTCTTCACCTTGTTCTTCCCGTCGAGCGTCTGGCCCAACCGCAGCTCGCGGAAGACGATGACGACTTTCTCCACCGCGTCGTCCGCCGGCAGTTCGGCCTTCAATTCGAGATTCGCCGCCAGTTCGCCGACGCGCTTGCGGACGATATCCATTTCGGTTTCCAGCGTGTTGGGCGTCGGCAGGGCGACGATGTTGAACCGCCGCTTGAGAGCCGCCGACATGTCGTTCACGCCCCGGTCGCGGGTGTTCGCCGTGGCGATCACGGAGAACCCCTTTGCCGCGGGGACTTCCGTCGCCAGTTCGGGGACCGAGACGCGTTTTTCGGAGAGGAGCGAAATCAGCGCGTCCTGCACTTCCGAGGCGCAGCGGGTGACTTCCTCGAACCGCGCCAGGCTGCCCGATTCCATCGCGCGGAAGATCGGGCTTTTGATCAGCGCGTCGGAACTCGGCCCGTGCGCGATGAGCATCGCGTAATTCCAGGTGTAGCGAATCTGCTCTTCCGTGGTCCCGGCGGTCCCCTGGACGACTTTCGTCGAATCGCCGTTGATCGCCGCGGCGAGATGCTCCGACAGCCACGACTTCGCCGTCCCCGGTTCGCCGATGAGGAGCAAGGCCCGGTCGGTGACCAGCGTGGAGATGGCGATCTCGACGAGCCGTTGATGGCCGATGTACTTCGGCGTGATGGCCTTCCCGCCGGCTTTGCCGCCGCAGATGTACGTCAGGACGGCGCGGGCCGACATCTTCCAGCCGGGGGGCTTGTCGTGTTTGTCGTCCTGGACGAGGGCGTCGATTTCCTCGGCATAGAGAACTTCCGCCGGCGCCCGCAGCATGCGGCCGTCGCCGTTGGTCATCGCGGCGTCGTCATCCGTCGGTTTTTTCTTGGGCATGGGGTTTCACCTGGAAAAGTTGGCTTCGCAAAAGAGCCGCACACGAAGTAAGCGGAGCCGATGACAAACCGCCGCTTACTTCGTGCGCGGCTCCTTACGGTTTGTTCTTCAGCATCTGCACCGCTTCGACCAGTTCGTCGACGGCTTTCTCGTGCAGCGTCGGCAAAAGGGATTCCAGCTCCGGGGCGGCGGACTTCGGCAAGTCGGGGATCATCCGCGCGATCTGGTACGCGCCCCAGTTGTATTTCGATTTGGCCCCCGCGTGCTTGGAGAGGATCGCCATCAGGTTCTTCGCCGCCTCGGGGTGCTGCACGCGGACCATCGTCTGCAACGGAGCATAGCCGTCGTGTATGCTTTTGCTTTTCTTGAACTCTTCGGCGAATAGTTCAGAGAGCAGTTTGTTCGAGGCGGCATGTCCCGGCCGCGCCAGTGTGTGGACGAGTTCCGGCAACTTGAGCTTCACCACGAGGTCCAGCCAGCGCGGGTCCCATTCGATCTTGGACGTGTCGAAATTCTCGTATCCCGGCTGCCACCACCCGTCTCCCTGGATCACGGAGGCGATGACGTCGGGCCTGTCCATGGCGGAATCCTTGGACTTCTTCTTGGAATCCGAATTCTCCGCAAGATACTTCGAAAACTTGCTGAATACATCCTTCGGAGTCAACGATCGGCAGGCGGCAGCGAAAGACTGCCGGAACGAATGGGACACGAGCGTCTCGTGGGCCGCGACCAGCGTCTCCTGCGTTTTCTTCGTCGCCGTTCCCATCAACGCGGCGATGCGGTGGTTGAGATTCGTACCAACGTCTTCGCACTTGACGGCCTGCAATTCGTCTCGGCGTGCGAAACACTTCAGCAGAAACGCCTCCGTCGCTTTATCGTCGCGAGCGGTCAAGCCGTACAGCAGCGACTCCAACCGGTCAGCGCTTTTTGCAATCGCTTTCTTGTCCTTGGATTGGCAGACCGCGTCGATTTCGCGCTGCGCTTCGTCGAGGACGAACTTCAACAGTTTCGCGTTACGATTTTCCTTGACGGGATGGATCGCCAGGTCCAGATCACCGCTGGAGAGAGCTTTCTGCAATGCCTCGATCGCTTCCGGGGCATCGAGTTTCGTCAGCGAAATCAGTGCGGCGCCGCGCACGTCTTTCGCCTTGGCGGCGGCTTGCTCCAGCAGGAAATTCAGGTCTTCGGGATCGGTCCCCAAACAGCCAATGGCCGCGACCTTCATTTCCTTCGAGCCGTTCTCCAACGCGTCTTTGACCGTGTCCCGCGTGCCGGCCGGGTCGAGCTGATGCCGCAGCGTCAGCCGGCGGACGTGGCCCCCTTTGCCCTTGATGTCGAACCGGGCCTGGAGTTCGGGCAGAATCGCCTTGCCGTACAACGGGAGCACATGATCCGCGACGAAGTCGCCGATTTCGGGATACGGGTCGTCCAGCGCGGCAAGCGCCGGCTTCACCAATCGCAGGTCGCGAAACGCGCCGCGCTGCTGAGCGTCGCGAATGATTTCCAGCCGGCCGGAACCGGTCGTCGTCAACGCTTCCAACAATGGCTTGAGCATTCGCGCGCTGGCCTGCGTCGCCTGCGCGCCGAGGTCGGTCGTTTCGATCGGCTGCAAGTCGCCGGCTTGTCCCGTC
>CAZDGB010000052.1:0-27980 GCA_964504645.1 uncultured Planctomycetaceae bacterium
ATCCCAGCCTTGGATGCCAGCGGTGAAAAGTTCAATCGCCGTCCTGTTCTCTCGACTCCGCAGGACAAGAAGCCCTTCGGCGGAAACGTCGAAGGGCTTTCTCATTTCGTCGCATTGGCAACAGAGGCATGCTCTGACCATGTTTGCTGATCACGACGCCTACATCGCTGAGGCTCCGGAAGACCTCCGCCCTCTGCTGGTTCGATTGCGTGCTCAACTCGCGGGCGCGCTGCCTGACGCCGAAGAAGTCATCGCCTATAAAATGCCGGGATTCCGGATCGGAAAATCCATCATCGCGGGCTATGCCGCGTTCAGCAAACAGTGCGGCCTCTATCTCTCTCCTTCCGCCATTAAGTCGCACGCCGATGACATTGCCGCGGCCGAGCTCAAGTCTACCAAGACTGGCGTCACCTTCTCGCCGAGCCAGCCAATCCCTGACGCGCTCGTCAGGAAACTCGCTCTGGCTTCCCGAAGGGATCAACATCTCTAGGTCCCAAGTCAATTGTTGACGACCTATCGGTTAGGCAGGCACACTCAGTGGCGTCCGCACCATCAATGAGTCACTGCGCGCTGCAGACGTCCGGACGCAACCGTTTGGCGTCGTGCAGGTAGACGTGGGTGATCTCGGCCTGACGTCGGTCGGTGTTTACGTGCAGCAGCACGCGGATGCAGCGCGGCAGACTGCCGGGGACGGCAATCTCCGAGGCGCACAAGAGAGGCACCTGCCGCATGCCGAGCGCGCGGGCCGCCTCCGCGGGGAACGTCGACGTCAGGTCGGGCGAGGTGGTGAAGATCGCCGAGACGATCTCCTCGAACGTGTCGATCTCGTTGGCGCGCAGCAATTCCTGCAACAACTCTCTCGTGGCGGAGAGGATCAACTCCGGCGTATCGGATGGGACGGACGTCGCCCCGCGAATTCCACGAACGGACATGGCAGACATCAGCGCTTGGAGAATCGGAACCAACAATCCCATTGGAATACCGATCACCGCCACGCCTCGCAACCCCGATCCCGAAAATGATGGTCGACGGACGACCTGCGGCGGGAAAAATTCGGCACGCCACAAATCGTCGACAGCCGCCTACCGAACGCCAATACACCTAACTTCTTGCCAAGCTTTGACCTGCGGCGGGAGAATCCCTCTTTGCGCAAAACGGCTGGTCTGCTAGAACTCGTCGACTGTCAATGCGGCGCAAAGGAGTTGCGCTGTTGCCAGGAAGGGAGGCCGGGGCATGAGTCACACCGTTGGTACGCTGGCGGCGTTGTTGCAGGGCGAGATTCGCGGCGACGCCCAACTGGAAATCACCGGGGCGCAAGCCCTGGAATCTGCCGGGACGCACGATCTCTCGTTCGTGCAGGATGAACACAATTTCTCGCGGCTGAAATCGTGCGCCGCGGGAGCAATTCTCATTACGAAAGCCCACGCCGACGCCTGCCCGACGGCGAAAGCCACGCTCATCGTCGTGCCCGAACCGCAGGCCGCGTTTCAGAAGATTCTTCCGCTGTTCCGTAGCGAACAGGCTCGGCCGCCGCGCGGCATCTCGCCGCACGCGTGGATCAGTCCCACGGCCCAGATTGGTGCCGAATGCTCCATCGGGCCGGGGGTATTCATCGGCGACGGCGCGGTAATCGGCGCCGATTGCGATCTCTATCCCGGCGTGCACGTCGGGGCGAATTGTCGCCTTGGACAAAGCGTGACGCTTTATCCGCACGTCGTCTTGTATCACGAGGTGCGAATCGACGACCGAGCCATCATCCATGCGAACGCCGTCATTGGCGCGGATGGTTTCGGCTACCGCTTCGAAGCCGGCCGCTTCCACAAGATTCCGCAACTCGGTTCGGTGCACATCGAAGCTGACGTGGAGATCGGCGCTTGCACCACCATCGACCGCGGCGCCATCGGGCCAACGATCGTCGGCGCGGGAACGAAACTAGACAATCTGGTGATGATCGCGCACAACTGCGAACTGGGGAAGCATAACGTTTTCGCTTCGCAGGCTGGAATGGCGGGGTCGTCCTCCACCGGTGACTACGTCCGTGTGGGAGGGCAGGTCGGGATCAAGGACCACGTGCGGCTCAATTCGGGCTGTGCGATCGGCGCGAAGGGAGGCGTCCATAAAGACGTTCCCGCCGGCGAAACGTGGATCGGCTATCCCGCCACGCAGGAGCACGAGCAAAAGCGGCTCGTTTTCTCGCTGAAACGCGTGCCGGAAATGCGGGAGCAAGTCAGACAATTGGAACGCCAGGTCGCCCAATTGACGGAGACGCTGCGGCGCATCGCGCCGGATGCGGAACAACCGCCGTTGCGCGCCGCGGGCTAAGTCATAACCATGTCGCCACTGTCGTCCTTAAATCAACGCACATCCACCCGCGTCGGCCTGTTGGCCGGGGCGGGGCGGTTTCCCATTCTCTTCGCCAAAGAGGCGCAGCGGCAGGGGCTCAAGGTCTGCTGCGTCGGCGTGATCGGCATGGCGGATGAGGAACTCGCCGACTATTGCTACCAGTATCACTCGACGCCGCTCGCCCGCATCGGCCGGGCCATTCGATTGTTCAAGCGGGCGCACGTCAACCGGGTGGTGATGGCCGGAAAGATCGAAAAGACGGTCCTATTCCAGCCGTGGCGCATCTTCCGGTTGATGCCTGATCTCCGCACGCTGCATATGTGGTTCCGCTACGCCGTCGATAACCGGAAAGACGACACGCTGCTGTTGGCGGTGATTCGGGAATTCGAGCGGGATCAAATCTTTTTTGAATCGGCCCTCGACTACTGTCCGGAGTTGCTCGTGAAACACGGATTCCTCACTCGCCGCCGTCCCACCGAAGCTCAATGGCGCGACGTTCGCTTCGGCTGGGAGATCGCCAAGGAAATGGGCCGGCTGGACATTGGCCAGTCGGTGGTCGTGAACGACCTGGCCGTGATCGCCGTCGAAGCCATCGAAGGGACCGACAAGGCGATCCTGCGGGCGGGCGAATTGTGCCGCCGCGGCGGATTCACGGTGGTGAAAGTCGCCAAGCCGCAGCAGGACATGCGGTTCGACGTGCCGACGATCGGGGCCCAGACGATCAAGACGCTGCACGAAGCGGGAGGCCGGCTGCTCGCCGTGGAAGCGAGTCAAACAATCATCCTCGACCAGCCGGAGGTCATTCAGCTCGCCGACCAACTCGGCATCGCCATCGTCGCCGTCAATGCGCACGAGCTGGAACTCGCCAAAGCCGCCTGAACGTCGGCGATTTGTCACTCGTCTTCCGGCAGCAGCCGCACGTCGCTGTCGCTCGACGGCAGCAGTTCCCGTTCGGAATCCTCCGCCTCTGCGATCGGCGCGGCGGCAAAGTGCTCCTCGATTTGCCGCGGCAAATCGAGCATCTCGGTGCGGGCCGAGTGGACCTCGTCCCCCTCGCCGGGATCGCCGGGGCCCATTTCGACTTTGAATTTTTCGCTGGCGAACGCGAGCTCATCGCCGGGCAACAAGGCGCCGCGGACGACGCGCTGGCCGTTGACCTTGGTCCCGTTCGTGCTGCCGAGATCGCGGATGAACAGCAGCCCGTCGGTGCGGACGATGATGCAGTGCAGCTTGGAGATGCTGCTTTTGTCGATGCAGACGTCGCACAAGCCTTCCTGGCGTCCGACGACGGTGACGTCGCGCACGATGGGGATCGTTCGTCCGCCTTTGACAGGAATCAGATTGGCACGCATGGTTTTCATTGTCCCCGGTGTCGGGGACGTGTCAAGCGGGGTTGAGGGTTTATGGTCGAGAGTTAATCGCTTGCGCTGCGCGGATCACTCTCACCCTATATCTTCAACACTCAACCTTTCGCTCGCATGCGGTTGTTGTTGGGGAAGTGTTCGACTTCCGCCATGCCGAGGACTTCCATCACCTGCGGAACGTACGTGGCGAAGCGGCCGCGGAGGCCGGCTTTCAAGCCGTAGAAGCCGCCCAGCGGATTGGACATCGAACGCGCCCAGGCCTCGACCGTGTCTTCGACGACGGGCTGCTGTTCGTCCGCGCTGCCGAGCAACATCCAATCGCCGCGCGCCTTCAACATCGCATGCAGGTCGCTCAAGCAGCGCAGATCGTATCGCAGTTCAGTCGAGCCGACTTTCACCACGAGAGCCGGCGGCGTGGCCGATTCCTCGCGATACGCCTGGAATTCCGAGAACCCGGCCGGCGTCTTCAGCACCCAGGGATTCTCCGGCGTTCCCAGTCCCGAACTGCTGAGCACCGGCGCCGGCGGCGCGGGGGGTGGCGGCGGTGCAACGTGCGTCGGCGCGACCGGCTTCGGTTTGACGATGGGCTTCGGCTTGGCGACTGGGGCGGCCTTCTTCACCGGCGTCTTTGGTTTCGCGGCCGGTTTCGCTTTCAGCGCGGTCTTCTTTTTCGTGGCGGCTTTGAGCGCGGGGGCCGATTTCTTCTTCGGCGCAACCTTGGCTTTCGGGGCGGCTTTCGCGGCAGGCTTCTTCGCCTTGGGAGCGACTTTTGCCTTGACCTTCTTAGTGACAGTCTTCTTGGCCGCCTTCTTCATGATGCTGTGCCTTCGGACGGGAAATTGAGAGGGGATCCTGGAAACGCCCACGACAGGCTGCGGATATTTGATCGAATCCTCACGTGGTTGTGAAGTCAACTTGGCCGCGCGCCCGCAAATCGTTACGTTACAGGACAGATGACTGGTCACTCTCTCCGCTACGACTGGGACGTCGGCCGTGCAGATCGTCTTCCTCGGAACCGGCGGCTATCACCCCAACGAGCGGCGGCACACGTCCTGCGTCCTGCTGCCCGATCTGGGGATCGTCTTCGACGCGGGGACCGCCTTCTTCCGCGTTCCCTCGCGGCTGAAATCCAACGATGTAACGCTCTTTCTCAGCCATGCGCACCTCGACCACGTCTGCGGCCTGACATACCCCCTGGTGCCGATGTTCACCGGTCAGATCGCCAAGTTGCGGATTTACGGGGCCGCGGAAACTCTTGAAGCCGCCAAAACGCACATTTTTGCGGCCCCCATTTTCCCTGTCATGCCCAGTTTCGAGTGGCACACGTTCGATGGAGAGACGCACCTCGGCGAAACACAGATCACCTCGACCCAATTGCACCATCCCGGCGGATGCCTGGGTTACAAAGTTGAACATCAGGGCCGGTCGCTGGCGTACATTACCGATACCAGCGCCAGCGACGACTATCTCCCCTTCATCCAGGGGGTCGACGTTCTAATCCACGAGTGCTACTTCCCGGATTCGATGGCGGAGTGGTGCGAGAAAACCGGCCATAGCCACACGTCGCAGGTGGCGAATACGGCCCGCCAAGCCGGCGTCGGGCGCTTGATTCTGACCCACATCGACCCGCAGCAACCGGGCGACGACCCCATCGGCCTGGCCACGGCCCGCGCCATCTTCCCGCAGACGATCATCGCGGAAGACCTGCTGGAAATCGACTGGACGTGATGCGATGATGAATGAGAGTTTACTCTCCGGACGAACGATTATGTCCACAGCCACGCCACCCCGCTCTGCGATCTCTTTTCGCGATCTCGAGATCCCCGCGTTGAATGCGGGAGACCATCTCGACCAGAAAACGTTTCACCGCCGCTACGAAGCGATGCCCCGCTCGTTCCGGGCCGAATTGGTGAAGGGAGTGGTGATCGTGCCGAGTCCGCTCAGTTGCCCGCACGGTGCGCTTCATGGTCGGATTTTGACATGGTTGGGTTGCTATTCGATATCCACGCCGGGCACGACGTTTTTTGACAACACAACCACCATCCTCGACAAAAACAACGAGCTCCAGCCCGATGCGCAGCTCGTCATTCTGCCGACGTACGGTGGCCAAGGCGTGCAAGTCGGCAAGTTTGTGCAGGGTGCGCCGCAGCTCGTCGTCGAAGTCGCGGCGAGTTCTGCCTCCTACGATCTCTTTGAGAAGTTCGACGTCTATCAACAGGCCGGCGTGCAGGAATATCTCGTCGTGCTTGCGGAGGAAGCCGAAGTCCGCTGGTTTGCGCGGACGCAAGGAAAGTACGAGCCGCTTGCAATCGACGCCGCGGTAGTGATCCGTTCCGTGATGTTCCCCGGACTGTGGCTCGATACGGCGGCCTTATTTGCCGAGCAGCCCGCGAACCTACTGACCACGTTGCAGGCGGGACTTGCCGATACCGCTCATGCGGCGTTCGTGCAACAACTGGCGGCCCATCGTCAATCCACCGAGGCCAAGCCAGCGTGACGGACGACGTGTCAGCGGCTTTGGTCTGCCCGCAGTGCCGTGGCCCGCTGGCCGTGCGGGACGAACAAATCGGCTGCGCCGGTTGCGCGCGGAATTGGCCCGTGATCAACGGCATTCCGCGGTTCGTCTCGTCGCAGCACCTGGAGAGCTTCGGCCGGCAATGGACGAAGTTCGACGTCGCCCACGACGACGAAGACCGCGCCACGTTTCAGGCCAAAACCGGCTTGCGCTTAACAGACCTCGATGGTTTACGCGTCCTCGACGCCGGCTGCGGCGGCGGACGCTATGCCAAAGTCTGCGGTGAAGCGGGCGCGACGGTGTTCGGCGCCGATCACACCCAAGCCGTCGACAAGGCCGCCGAGCTGTGCCGCCATCTCCCGCAAGTAAACTTCGTGCAGGCCGATCTGAAGCATCTGCCGTTCGCGCCGGCGTCGTTCGATTTCGTCTTTTCGATCGGCGTGATGCACCACGACGTCGACACCCGCGCCGTCTTCGAAGCGGTCGCCCCGATGGTCAAGCCCGGCGGACGCTTCGCCGTCTGGCTCTATCGCCGCAATCGTCCGTGGCAGGAGGCGATCAACGACTGGCTCCGCCGCCGCACGACGAAGATGAACCCCGACTGCCTGGAGAGGTGGTGCGCCTGGGGCGCGCGGCTCGGCGGGATTCCGATCATCAAGCAGACGGCGAACAAGCTCGCCAATTTCAGCGCCCATCCCAACTTCGAGAATCGCGTCTGCGACACGTTCGACTGGTACGCGCCGGAGTATCAGCACCATCACACCGTCGCCGAACTGCTCGATTGGTTCGAACGCGCCGGCTTCGTCGATCTGAAAGTTCTCCCGCCGGAAAAAACGGGCTGGCTCTATCGCTGGACCTACGAGCACGATTTCCTGATCGGCAGCGGCGTGAACGTGCTGGGAACCCGCCGGTGACTGCACACCTCTCGTCGCAGCCGCTCACCTGGCGATCGATCGGCCTCGTGCTGCTGACCGTCGCTCTCTGGGGCGGGAACCCGGTGGCCACGCGGTATTCGGTCGACGCCTTGCCGCCGATCACGGTGTCGGGCCTGCGATTCTTCCTGGCGACGCTGGTGATGATCGCCTGGTGCCGGATCGAACGCGTCTCGTTCCGTTTGCGGTTGGATCAGCTCTTGCCGGTATTCATCGCCGGGGTACTGCTCTATGCGCAGATTTCGCTCTTCACCATCGGCACGTTGTGGACCAGCACGTCGCACACGTCGCTGTTCATCAACACGTTCGTCTTCTGGGTCGTGCTGCTCGATCACTTCCTCTTGAAGTCGGAACGGCTCACGTCGCGGAAATTCGCGGGGTTGCTGCTCGCCGGTGTGGCGGTGCTGTTGCTGTTGTGGCACACCGGCCGCGCGCCGGAGAAAGACCAGCACGACCCGGCGACGCTGGCGGGGGACGCCGTGCTGCTCTTCAGCGCGTTTCTGCTCGGCGTGAAGTTCGTTTACACGAAATTCGCGCTCAAGGTCATCGGCCCGACGGAACTGATCTTCTGGCACGACGTCGTCGCCGTGATCCTGTTCGCCGTCAGCGGCTGGATGCTGGAAGACATCTCCTGGGGCCACTTCGCGTGGCCGGCATGGCTGGGGTTGCTCTACCAAGGCGTGCTCGTCGGCGGCGTCTGTTTCGCGCTGCAGGCGCATCTGCTCAAACATCACTCGGCGTCGCGCATCGCCGTCTTCAGCTTCCTCACGCCCCTATTCGGCATGATCCTCGGCTGGCTGCTGCGCGGCGATCACTTGTCGCCCTGGCTCCTCGGCGCCGGCGCGGCGGTCGCAGCCGGCATCTATCTCGTCAATCGCGGCGAAGAGTAATCCAGGCGTCAGTCCGACGTGTCCTTCTCTCAGGGCGCAATCTTCACCGCGGGCAGAGACGCTCGGAGCTCCGCCATGCCGGCATCGCTCACGTAGAGACTGAAGAGACTCAGCGAGTCCAGGTGGTTCAATTCGCGCAATTCCTTCAGGCCGGCATCCGCAATTTTGGTCGTGCGGAGATCGAGCGTTGTCAGGTGTTGCAGCGGGCTCAACTCCTTGAGAGTCAGGCCGGTGACGCGAGTGCTGCGCAGACTCAGCGTCTTTAGTTGCGAAAGCTTGCCGAGTTCCGCCAGGGCCGCATCGGTGATCTGCGTGCGGGTGAGGTTGAGCGTCGTCAAGTTCTTGAGCTGCGCGATTTCTTGCAGCCCCGCATCCGTGATCGGGACGTCGGAAAGGTCCAGCGTCGTCAGTCCTTGGATGCGGATCAATTCCTTCAGACCCGCATCGGTGACTCTTGTGTGGCTGAGATTGAGCGCTGACAGCTTCTCAATTCCGGCGAGTTCTTTGAGGTTTTTGTCCGTAATCGAGGTCCAACTGAGGTTCAAATCGGCGAGCTTTTTGCAATTCGACAAATCCCTTAGCATCGCATCGCTGACATTTTGAATCGCCAGCGATAGCGTCGTCAGCTCGGGGAGTGTCTTCAAACCTTTCAGGCTCGCGGGCGTGAACTGGGAACGATCGAGTATGAGCGTCGAGAGTTTCTTGCAGTTCGCTAGATCGCTGAAGTTGACAAGACGAAGATCGGAATAGGGAAAACCCAGCGACGTCATATTCTTGAGATCGCTGAATCGCTTGAAACCGTCGTCGGTGACGAGACTGTATTTCAAACTGAGCGACTTGAGGCTTTTCAACTCCTGCAAACTGTCCAGCAGCGCATCGGAAATCAGCAACTGGCCTTGAGTATAAAACCCGTTTCCGATCGGCAACTGCTTTCCGGAAATCTTCAAACCGACAATCGGCTTTTCAGGCAAGTCGTCGTCTCTCTCAACACGTTCAACAAAGCCTCCGAGCTCCTGAATGCGTTTGAGACTTTCCTCGTCATCTGGCGAGTTTTGAGCGAAGGATACTCGGAGCGACAACGCCGCCGCGATGAACACAAGCTGGAAAGAACCATACATCGCCGATTCCCTTCGATGTCCTTGGGATCAAGCCCCTCTAAGCCAAGAAATTATGGATTATTCTCGCCGATTGGGTCAATGCCGAAATTGGACTCGGAACTTAGGACATGCCTTGATCGTGCAATAACCGCATCACCAGCTCCTTCAGACGGCTGGCTTCGATTCCCTGGCGCTGGTCGATGGCCAGCGGGTGGTCTGTCGCCTCCAATTCGACCAGCGGCCGCAAGCCGATGGCACGCTGGTGGACCATCGACTTCAGAAATGCGGTATCCGGATAGCCGGGAATGGAGGTGCATAACCAGCCGAAATGCGGACCGATCCGCATTCGGTTCGCATCCTCCCAATACGTCCCGATTTCCAGGAAGCTTTTCTCGCTCAACGAGCACCAGACGCCCCAGGTAAAGCGGCTGTCGCTGTCCCGCAGCGGGATTTCGAGGCAAGCACGGATGTAATAGCCCCGTCCGTTGCCCGAGTCGATCTCGCACAGGTCGTCCCCCAGCAACGACCGCGAACGTTCGTCTTCCGTCAACAACCCCCACTGCAGCGGGGCGTCGCTCCCGAAGGAAACGTCATCCAGGTCGTGCTCAGCGCCGCACACGGAACAGGTGAAACGCATACCCTTCGCCCTTGCCTGTTACCCCTTGATGAGTCGCTGTCTACGGGCTTGTCTTGGCCAGAGTTTTCCAGTCTCGCTTGGCCGAAAAGCCAAGGGTTTCGATAAAAGCTGTCAAACTCTTGTAGATGGCGCCGGGAGGAGTGTGGCGGCTGCCTTCCCAGGAAATCTGATAACATTCGAAGCAAATTTGCATTCGACTGTCGAGGTCCTCGCCGGAATAAAATTCAATTGAGTGGTGCCAAACCGGACCACAAAAGGCGAACATCATCTGCGTCGCGTCATCCATAGATTGAGTGGTCTTCAGCAGCGACTCTTTTTGCGTTGCGTCCAAGGTCTTTTCGCCATAGAGAATTTCTCTGACCCCGACGAGTTGTTCCGCCTCCTCATCCCAAAAGTCTGGTTTGTCGGCGTGCTCTTTGACGACGATGCGATCCGCCCTTTGAATGGCGTGAAGGAAGGCGTCCTTGAATTTCTTGCCATCGACTGTTTCGGAAACCTCTTCCCAGTCTTCATTCTCGACTACTGACTCCGGTTTCACTTCCGCGAAGATCGGTGCATCGGTTGTTTTTTTGACGGTATCGTTCGTTGAGTCGACGTTCGCAGCGGGACGACTGCACCCACCCAGCAAGACGCCCACGGAAAGAATGAGCGAGAAATAATGAGGACGGATCGGGTGGCTCATCTCAAGCACATTCGGCTGAACGGCTGACTTTCGACTTCATCGCTCCGGTTCGCATCCCAGAGCCTCGGCAAACCCTACTCCAACCCCACCTGCGGCGAGATGATCAATTCCTCGTGCGCCCGCAGTTCCAGCACTTTGCGGCGGAGTTTCTGCCGCAGGCCGGACCACTGTTCGACGGCGGCACGGAACTCGGCGGAGTCGCGGTTGAGTTCCGTCGTCAGTTCGCCCGACGTCAAGGCCACGTGCAGGTCGTGCAGTTTGTGGCCGAGGGCCTGCTCCAGATGCTGCACACACTCCCGGGCGACCTGGTCCAATTCGTCCATCAAGACGCGGATGCTCCGGCGGTCGGCGTCGCGCTCCTCGTCCGAGAGTTCGCGCTCCATCGTCGGCACCGATTTGGCCCGTGCTTCCGCGTCGACTAACCGGCCGAAGGGACTCAATCCCTTCTTGGCCTCCGCCGCGGCGGCTTGCGCCTTCTCCAACGCCTTGCGCGCCTTCTCCGAATTCGGCTTCAGTTCGACCGCCTTCTGCAGCATCTGCACGGCCTGCTGCAAGCTCCCCATGTCGATCAGCACGTTCGCCAGATTGAGGTACGCCTCCGCGAACTCGGGCGACAGCTTGATCGCTTCCTTGTACGCATTGACCGACATCGCCGTCTGCTTCAGCTTGCGGTACGCCAGCCCCAGATTGAAATAGCTGTTGGCGTTCTTGCGGTCGCGCTGCAGCGCCCGGCGGAGCGTGTCGACGGCCTTGCCGTAATCTCCCTTGCGGTTGTACATCGTGCCGAGATTGATGTAGTGCCGGGCCTGCATCGGCTGGAGTTGAATCAGCTTCGCGAAATGCTTCTCGGCGCCGGCCCACTCGGACGTCATCGAGTACGCCAGCGCCAACCCTTCGTGGCCGCCGATGTGGTCCGACTCCTGCCGGATCGCCGCTTGATAGAGCGCGATCGCCTCGGCCGGATCCTGCGACAACCGCTCCTGCGCCTGTTGGCACAGTTCATCCGGGTCTTTCTCGCTCATGGCGGCGCGGCTCCTGGGAAGGGACTGGCGATTATAGAGTTTGGCGGCTCGCGCCGTCAAAAGGCAATTCGCAACGCTTCGCAGAAGCGTTCTGAAAGACGACGACGCTTCTGCGAAGCGTCGCTAAAGTGTGCGTTCACTCCACCGCCACGAACTTCGGCGTCGTCAGCGTCGGTGAGAGGAACACCACGGCCCGCTTGCCGTCGGAATAGTACGGGTCGCCCGTCAGGTTGCGGCGCGGCGACGACGGCTCGCAGACCGGGCCGCCGGAAACGTAGCCCGCCATCTCCAGCCGGCCGACCTGCATCAGATCTTCGACGACGTAGTCCCGCGCTTCGTCGACGTCGGCGTCGACGCGGTGCGTCGTCAGGTTCCACGTCTTCCAGGTGAAGCGTACGCCGATGTCCCGGCTCACCTGGCCGATCCACACCGGCTGGTCGCGATAGAGCAGGGGGGTCATCCACAGCCGCAAGTGCAGCCGCTCGTTGATCGACTTGCGAATCCGCTGCAGCGCGAGGTCCTGGCTGCGGCCGAACAGGTAGAGCGAACTCACCGGAGAATAACGGTACTCGGCCCCCATCAGAAAGGCGCGCGCCGTCTTCCAGCAACTGGAAAGGCTGATGGCCTCGGTTTCATCCCAGCGGGCGCCGAATGCGCCAAGCACGGTGGGAAAGTCGCCGATGACGACGAGATTCACCGGGTCGCCGTGGCGTTTTCCGAGATGATTGGTCGTCGTCGCCGGCGCTTCGATCAGATATTTATGCAACCCGCGCAGATCGACCTTCTGGACATCGTGCATCGGGTGCAGGGTTTCGAACTCGCGGCGGAGGTAGTCGGCGTCGAGTCCCGGCACCTGCAGCGTGAACTCGAATTCCTCCTGCCCGTTGAACCGCATCAACCGCACGCGGACGACCTTGCTCCCTAGCGACAGGTTCGTGAAGACGAAACCCGACTGTTGTTTGCCGGGGGCGATCGGCTTCATGCGGAAGGCGTGCTCCTGGAAGAACGCATCCATGAGCGAATTCGCCCGCCAGCCGGTGAGCAGTTTGATCGGCAACAGGAACAGCAGCGGGAAAAACAGAAACCACGCCAGCGCGCCGTATTGCAAGAGGCCGCGCCCGCCGGAGGAGTGATTCGCCGCCGCGGCCTCCAGCGGCGAGAAGTAATTGGGATCGATGGAGACGAGTTGCAGCCGGTACGTGTGCTGGGACTGGTTGTCGACTTCGATCCACACCGGTTGGATGCCGCGGCGGGCCATCGACACACCGAAGAACTTCCGGCTGCCGCGCGCGTCGAGCACGGCGGCGCGGACCGTCACCCCGTCGCGCGTCTGCGATTGTGCAGTCTCGCGAAACTCCAGCGCTTGGGCATCCGGTCGATAAGAAACGACGAGCCAGCCAAGAAAGTGCATGCGGACACGATATCAAAGGCGAGCGTCGAGAGGTAAGTCCGACGTGTCAGGGGTCGCAACACCCAGCCATGTTTGGCGCGGGTCTCCTGACTTCGCCGATCTTGTCTTGCGGTCTCCCGACCGCTGCCTTTCTCTCACAACGAAGAGGAGACCTTCGGTCGGAAGAGCGACGGGGTCAGGAGCCCCGCGCCGTACATGGTTTGTTGATAATCGATCGCCGATTTGACCTTCTTAAACATTCCCAGCACACCCAACTTGCGCAAGGTGACCAAAACCGGCCCGAAAAGTTGTTTTGCAATTCTTGAAAGTGCGCCGGGCGACATTCAAGCGACATCTGGCGCGCATCGGGGGCGCGCTCCGCCGCCACGAAACGGATTCCAGACAGCGCGCCAAGGCCCGTTACGCAGCGATTCAAAACGTCCGACTTCGTTACAACCGTAACGAAACCGAGCGCGCCGTTACCAAACAACTTGTCGCGCAACAGGGTTCCATCGGTCGGAGGACCGAATCATGTCACTTCAGCAGCAGTCCGAGCCGATACCCCGCCGTGACGACCCGTTGCCGGGCGATGAGGCCGCCGGTCTTGAGATAGTCCTCGCTGAGCACAAGTTTCGGGCGATCCTCGGGCGGGATGTTCGGATCGAGTTGCTTGAGGAACGCGCGGACTTCCTCGTTGTAGCCGTACTCGCGGGCCAATTCGTGGCTTTCATCGAACCACGCGAGCGTCGAGAGGTTTTCCGCGGCTTTTTCAGCAGAAATTTTATATTCGTCTTCGTGCATGAACTTCAGGGCACGGTCGCGGGCGGTCTTGAATTTGATATCGCCGCCGGGGAAGTTGTCCCACAAGCCGTGCAGCCGTTCGCCCTGCTTGGTGAGGACGAGATTTCCGCCCCGGTCTCCTTCCAGCAACGAAGGAAAGAGCGACTGCGAGAACATCGACACCGAATGCAACGGCTGATGGATATCGCCCGTCAGATGGAACAACCACGCGAAGGCCAGCGCTCGCTCGGCTTTCGCGCCGTGCCGATTCAACGCCGTCCGCCGGGCCTGTTCGATTGCCTGCAGGATATTCATCTGCAGGAATTCTTCGGGACTGTTCGGCCGGTCGGTCCGCAGATTGACCGTGAGCAACGGCAACATCGCCTTGCGGTCGGCGTCGGTCAGAAACAGCGGCCGGTTGCAGTAATGCCACGTGCCGTAATGGTACGTGGCCTTGAGTTCCGGCGGGAATCCGCGCGCAATGTCGGGCCAGTAAGACGCCTGCTGCCAGATCCACTCGTCGACATTCTCTTCCGGGAAATCCTTCGGGAGCTTGGCCTGGAAGTCCTCGGCGAAGCGTGGATGGCGCCTCAGGATGTCGGCGATCTCTTTCCGTCGTTCCGGCGACACGAGCCGGTAGGCGATCGACACTGTGATCTTGTGACCGGCGGGCGCCCAGGCTTGAACCGGCCCCGCGAACAGAGCAATGAAGAGCGCGACGAGGACGACACGCAGCATGAGGAATCACCTTCAACTGCTCGCGCTCCGATAGTACCGCAACGACCATTGGAATACGGCCCGCGCAACGAGCAGCGAGACCACGCCTGACGCGAGCGCCAAACCACTGACCCAGGTCGGTTCCAAGAGTTTGCCCAAAAGCACTCGCGCCGGCACGGTGATGACCAGCAAAATCGGCAGCACATAGGAGAACGTGAAGCGGATGATCTCTCCCGCCGGTGAGCCGCTGTAGATGCTGCTCGGATAGCGGGCGAAGATCGTCACGTAGAACCAGAAATCGAGCAGCCCCTGATTGCGGCCGAAAAAGATGCTCAACGCCGCCAGCGAGATCATCAGGCTGTAAAAGAAGCAGATGGCCGATATGACCAGCAACACGTACATCACTGCAGCGGTCCATGTCGGCGGAGTGCCGCGTTCCGACAGCGCATAACCCAAAAGCGATCCGGCCATCACGACTTCGATCAACGTCCCCAGGTCCATTTTTTCGGACGACACCAGGAACTGCGTGTCGATCGGCTTGAGCAGCGCGAAATCGAGATTGCCCGTGCGAATCAGCTCGCTGAATTGTGCACAGTTCGGCATAAAGAAGACCTCGACCACCGAGTTGATCAGCATCCCCGTGGCGATGAACGCGAAGTATTCCTCGCGGTTCCAGTCCTTGATCAGCGGCACTTGGCGATAGATGAGATCGAACAGCACGATCTGTACGCCGAACCAGAACAGGCTGGTGATGATGGTGACGAGGAAGTTCCCTTGAAACGAAATCTCTCGCGACCAGGCGTTCCGCAGAAACGCGGTCCAGACGCGGGCGTAGATTTTCAGCGTATCGCTCATGCCGTCCGTTCCACGATCAGCAGCGTCGCATCGTCGGCGAGGGTCGCCGCGCCGCGATGCCGGATGACCGCCTGGCTGATATTGACGGCGAGTTCCGCCGCGCCGCCCGTCGGTTCCAAGGCGAGCGAAAGCAACCGGTTGGCGCCGAACAATTCCCCCGCCGCATTTCTCGCTTCGATGATGCCGTCCGTCCCGAGGAGCAACAAGTCTCCCGGTTCGAACCAGACCGGTTCGGGCGCAGTTTCCTGGGCGAGCGGCGGAAACCCGAGCGGCAATTGCGTTGCCTCCAGCCGCCGCGCTTCGCCGCACTGTTTGCGGATGTGATAGGCCGGCGCATGCCCGGCATTGGCGAACGTGAGCCGATGCTGGACTGGATCGAGAGAAGCGATCAGCAGCGTAACGAACTGCATCGCCTGCAAGTCCTCGTCAACCGTGGAACGAAGCAACTGGAGCACGCCTTGCGGATCGACGTTCGTTTTGGCGAGCACGCGCAGCATCGCCCGCAGCGAGGCCATGATCAGCGACGGGCCGACGCCGTGGCCGCAGACGTCGCCGACGGCGAAGCCGATGCGATGATCGGACCAGGAAAACCAGTCATAGTAGTCGCCGCTGACGAACTCAGCCGGCTGCCACCATGCGGCGACCGTGTAGCCGTCGATTCGCGGCATCCGCTCCGGCAGAAAGCGGCGTTGAATGCCGCGGGCGACTTCCATCTCCCGCTTCATTGCCTCGGCGCGCCGCGCGGCGTGCTGCCATCGCGACCGCTCGAGCGCCGTCGCCGCATGCGCGGCAAACGCCTGGGCCACGTCGGTGTCGAACGAATCGAATTCCGTGCGCTCGACGTTGATCAGTTGCAGCACGCCAAGCAGCCGTCCGTCGCTCGGGGCCGACACCGGCACGGCAAGCAGGTTGCGCGTCACGAATCCGGTTTGGCGGTCGACGCTCGAATCCCAGCGGCTGTCGCCCGCGGGGTCACAGACGCAGGCGACTTGCCGTTCCCGCGCCACCCAGCCGATGACTCCACGATCGATGGGAATCCGCAACTCGCGCAATTCCAGCTTCGTGACGGTGCGCGTATAGAGTTCCTGGTGAACCTCGTCGAGCAGGAACAGGCTCGTGCGCTCGCACGGCAACGCGTCGCAGGTTCCTTCCGTCACCAATTGCAAGATACGGTCCTCGTCGTGTTCCGCCGAGAGTTTGAGCGCCACGTCGAGCAGTTTCGTCAGCGCGGCAACGCGATGCTCGTCGTGATCTATGAGTAAGGGCATGAGATGTTCCGTTTGACAACAGCGCTTCTAGGAAGCGTCGCTCAGGCGTTGATTGATCCATTCGTCATCCACGAAGCGCCGAAACAACCAGTAACAAGCGGCGCGCGCTTCGTCGGCGTTGGCCGCCAGTTCACCGTTCGTTTCCGGGAATCCGTCGAGCGTCATGCGGAGGGTCCATTGCCCCTGCTCGGCATAGGCGTTGATTCGTTCCACCATCCGCAACGACCAGACGAGACCGAACGTGTCGCGAAAATCGTCCCACACGCGATTCACCGGATGACGAGCGTTGATGCATCTTCGACCCACTGCAAGCGCCGCGGAGGCGAGAAACCCCGTGCCCGCCAGCCGCCAGACCGGCAAATCCGTCTCGCGAAACGTACTCCAACCGGTGCACGACAGGAAGATCAATAACGCGCCGGCGAAGTAGAGGACGCAGGCGAGCCAGTGCCGCGTCCCCAGATAGTTGCCGACGCCCATAGTCAGCACCAATGCGAAACCCAGCACCGTCGGCAATTCGAGCGCGAGTCCGCGCGGCTCGGATCCTTGCAACAGCATGGTCCATACGGGCCAGCTCAGCACGGCGAGCATCGGCACGAGGATGAACCACGTCCAGACCCGCACGCCGGGCCGCCGCGCGCCCAGCACGGCAATCGGCGGACAGAGCAGCAAAAGCGCCGTGAAATACCAGCCATAATCTGCTGTCCGACCTGGCCACCAGCCGGCACTTCGATCGGTAATCACCAGGAACAAGATGGCCAGCGACGCGATGGTCAACCAGTACCAAGCCGTTCCGAGCGACGTATGACGTACCGCCAGCGCAGTGGCCAAAGCGACTTTCCCCCAGCACACCGCGAGGAGGAAGGGGAACAGGATCGCGAAAAGAGACTCCACGACAATGGCATCTCGCGCTCGAACTTCATACCAACGCCACCACTTTCGCGAATTCTAGCAAAGTCGCGGATGGCTAGAGAACGGACCGGCAGGAGTCGTGGCAGCGCAATCGCTACAACCGCTGCCAACGCCGATCCTCGGCCTGGAGCCCGCATTCGATTCATTTTCTCTGGTCGAGCGCCTCGCCGCGATCCGAAAACTCTGGGCAGAAGCAATTCCCAGTGTCAAGGTTGGACCTGCCGGGACGCGCGAACACAGGGTTCGTGGCGCCAGGGCAGGGCCCTCACGTTCCCTTGGTCACCCAGTGTTAGAGGAGTTTGTCATGAAGTTTGCATGGATTTCCGCCGTGCTGGTGTGTCTCGCCGGCCTGAACAGCGCTGACGCCGGCTTCGGCCATCGCGGCGCGAGCTGCTGCGCCCCGGCCCCGACCTGCTGCGCTCCCGCGCCGACGTGCGCCGCTCCCGCGGCCGCGCCGACCTGCTGCGCTCCCGCCGCTGCGCCGACCTGCTGCGCTCCGGCTCCTGCCGCCCCGACCTGCTGCGCTCCGGCCCCGACGACCTGCTGCGGCCAGAACTACGGCTGCTGCAAGCAGAAGAAGTGCCGCAAGAACTACTTCAAGGGCTGGATGGATCGCTGCAAGTGCCGGGCCGAGAAGTGCAAGAAGAACCGCTGCTGCAAAGCCTCGAGCTGCTGCGCCCCGGCCCCGACCTGCTGCGCCCCGGCTGCCCCCAGCTGCTGCGCTCCGGCCGCGGCGCCGACCTGTGCGGCTCCGGCTGCGTCCTGCTGCCACTAAGTTTCAGCGAGCTACCTGGTGAGTTGAAGGGTCTGCAGCACACGGCCCCTTCAACGGATCCGGGAACGTGAGGCCGAGTCCGGGGGAGTCCTCCCCTCCCCCGGACGCGTCTTGCGAGCGCCGCCGAGATGGACAACCTGAAGATCGCTCGAAGGTGACGTTTCCTTTTCGGAAACGCCACCTTTCGGCTTTTGATGGAGCTACATCTCGTATCGTGACGGTGACAGCGACGCTCGGTACAAGTGCATTATCGAACCTCGATTTCGCCTTCGACAAATGTCTCCAGATCAGCGATGTCCTGGCTTGCGCCGATGGTTTGCATGACAATGCGATAGCGCCCTGGTTTTGCCGGAGCATGACAGTTGAGCAAATAGGCCAGATGCTCGGTTCCCTTTTGTCTCAACGCCAACACGTGAGTCACCTCAGCTGGTCCCGGCTCATTGGCGGACGACAGCTTTCCCACGTCAATACTCGCCCACCACCTCTTGCCCGCGCGGCGAGATCAAGCGGGCGACGATGCGGATGTCGGTGCTGGCCGACAGAAATTTCGCATGGCCGTCAGCAAACAAGGCATTCGCCACACCGGTATGAAAGCTGTAAAGCTCGCCGTCGTTGTGGCAGCCGATCGCGCACGGTCCCGGCGGCGAACCGAGCGCATCGTTTTGAGCGCCGTGCAGCGTAAAATCCTGTTCGTCATCCGCCCAGCCGGCGCCGGGCGGGATAAGAGCTGTGGAGACTTTTCCGCGGAGATAATACGTCGGGCGGCCGGCGTCTTCACCGACGAGCAAGGTGGAACTGGAACCATCGGTGATGTCCCGCAGGCGGCTCTGCGTGAAATTGACGCGCAGGGCCGCCGGGCTTCCCTCCGACTGTGGGTCGATCAGCCCCGTTCCGGTGAGGAGCGAGCCGATCTCCTCCAACGGCGCGTAGTCGGCGCAGGCCCGCGCGCCAGAGAACGTCCCGCTTGCCATCGTGAGGGTGTGCGAGTCCACGCGGGACGAATTGGGCGTCGAGGGACATTGGAAGACGGTCAGTTGCGTCGACACCAGCGCCGCATTCGGGACGTCGTACCAGTTGAGGCTGAAATTGTATTGATTGAATAGCGGCGCCTGATCGACAAACGGGAGGATTCGGGCGAGCGCTGCCGACTGCTTTCTCCCGGGCTGCGTCGGCAGGGAGCGGGTCGACGTCGGGAACATGCCCCACTGGCTTTCGTAATTGTGCAGGGCCAGGCCGAGCTGCTTGAGATGATTCGAGCACTGCGTCCGCCGAGCGGCTTCCCGCGCCTGTTGGACCGCCGGCAAGAGCAGAGCGATCAGCAAGGCGATGATCGTGATCGTTACGAGCAGCTCGATCAGCGTGAACGCCGCACGACGCGGGCGACATCGGCCTGAAATCGCAGTTTTCATGGGTCCACTCCACAGATCAGAGAGCGAACGGCGGCCAACTCCGGTTCGAGCCTAGGGACGTGTTCCGGCGATGTCAAGGCGACGAACCGGCTCGTGCGGAATCGGCGGTTCTCGCGTCGATTTTCGTGGCGGGCGGTCTCCTGCGGCGTCTATCATCGATGCACGCCTCGAGGCGACTCGAAAGGAATGAATCCGCTATGAAATCCATTTGTCTGAGATCCCCCGATCCCCGCCGGCACGATCATCCCGATGAGCCCTATCTGTCGCGGCTCACAGGCCAGTTGCCCCCGCTCGTGTTCATCATGGGAGACCACCGGTCGGGAACGACGGTCCTCTACCAAAGCCTGATCGAGACCGGGGCCTTCGACTACACGTCGGCGTACCATATCATCGCCGCGGCGGAACTGCTGCGGAATCGGATCGAGGGAACCGAAGCGTCGGCGCGAGCCGCGCTGCAGGCCGATTTCGATCAGTACGTCGGCAGCGACCGCATCATCGACGGCATCGAGGCCTCGCCCGACACGCCGGAGGAATTCGGTTTCGTATTGCAGAACGCCGGCGCCGGGCGTTATCTCAATCCGAAATCGTTGCCGTACTTCCGCCAGTTCGTCGAAAAGATGGCGTTTCTGAGCGACGGGACGCGGCCGTTGTTGTTGAAGAGTCCCTGGGATTTCGGCAGTTTCGTCCCGATCTACGAGATGTTTCCGACGGCGAAGTTCGTGTTCATTCACCGCGATCCCGAATCGCTCGTCAGCAGCAAGCTCCGGGCGCTCGAGGCGCTGATGAAGCGTCCCGGCCAGTATATGATCCGTCTGTCGCGGGATTATGCCCGCCTGACGCGGCATCCGTTGCTGTTCAGGCTCGTGCGCTGGATGATTGCGTCTCCGGGGATGATTCCCCAGATGGTCCGGCAGAGCCAGCAGTACGCCGATTACTATTTCCGCAACATCGCAAAAATCCCTGAGTCGCAGCGGGTGGAGATGACTTATCACAGCCTATGCGCCGCTCCCAATGAAACGATCGAACGCGTGTTGAACACGGTCGGCGTGACCCCGCACGAGCCCTTGCTATTTGACGAGAAGATCAAGCCGCGGAAGCTGCAACTTGATCCACGCGTGGCCGCGAAGAAATCGATGATGCAATCCCGTCTGTCGCGCTACGTCGAGTTCCAGCGGAACTTGGAGAACTCGCTGCTTCCGCACACGGCGGAAATGGCCTCGTGACGAACTCGTCGGCGAGGGAATCTCGGGAGACGATTCGCTGTGACGAATGACTCGCCTCGCGATTCCGTTGCGACATTCGCCCGACTGCTGCGAAACAGCGCAATCTCACTGGCGGTGTGTGGGGCGCTCGTCTGGATCTGCTACGAGTTCGTCGATCGGCCGGTCGCTCGGTTCGTCTTCGACTGGAAGACGAATCAAGACTTCGTCCTGAAGGACCTGACGTATCCACCGCCGGTTGCCCAGCAGTGGTCGCCGCTGATCTTGGCGCTGTTGATGATCCGGCGGGCGCGCGGGCCGTTCCGCCGCTGGGAATGGGCGCTCTGCCTGGCGTGCGTGGCGCTGGTTCTCGCGGACCAGTTTCGCGAATCGCTCCGCGACGTCTGCGGACGTTCGTGGCCGGAAACGTGGATCGATAACAATCCGTCGTACATTCGCGACGGCGCCTACGGATTTCATGTTCTCCAGGGAAGCGAAGAGTTCGGTAGCTTCCCGTCAGGACATGCCGCGCGGACTTTGGCGGTTCTCGCCATCGCGTGGATCGCGTCCCCCCGCTGGCGCTGGGCCTGCGGAGTGGCGGCCGTCGCGGAGGCCGCGGGCCTCATCGGCATGAACTATCACTTCGTCAGCGACGTGATCGCCGGCGGTTTTCTCGGCGCTTTGGTGGGCGTCTACACGGCTCATCTCGGCGGATTGACGTTTGGCGATGCCGCCCCGTTGAAGTCCCGGCTTTAGCCGGCCACTGTAGCGGAACTCGTGAGAGTCCCGCGCTGAAATCTCACGACTTCATATACACCCAAGCTACTACTCCTCTGCAGTCTCTTCCTCGTCTTCGCTCCAGTCCTCATCGGATTCTTCGTCCGCTTCTTCCGAGGAATCCTCGGCAGTCATCGCGGCGTCTTCCACGTCATCGCTGGTCGCCGAACTCGTGAAGTCGTAGCCGACGAAGGACTCTTTGTTCTGGAAGCCGATGGGCAGCACGCCTTGCTTGCGGACTTTCGCGATGTCGATCACCTTGACGGCCCCGGATTTCACGTTCGATTCATCCTTCAGGGCATCGTTCAAGGTCTTCGTGCCGTGTTCCAAGGCCGCGACGAAGCTCGCGAACGATTCTGCATAGCGCAACTCTTCCGCCACGGCCGAATCGTAGAGTTCCTCAATCTCCAGGCTGTCTTCGTCGACCTCGGCGCCCAGCAACGTGGTTTCGATGGCCAGCACTCCGTCGCGTTTCGCGTTCAAGTAGAAACCGGCGTAGCAGTGGTTGGGCGTGATGACCAAAAATCCGTCGATCCCGATCTTGCGTAGCAGCGACACCCACAAGACCGATCCATCGACGCAGTTCGCCTGCGAGTTATTGATCGAATCTTCCAGCAGACGGACGTGCTGGCACGCGACCGAATCGGAATCGGCCGCCGTGGTCGTGATGCTGCTGTAGCGGACATCCCGCGCGACGAGCAGATCCCAGATGGCGTACGCCTGGCGGATGACGTCTTCCGGTTTTCCGGCCTGGTAGCCGTGAAAGCTCTTCACCACGCCCCGATCGAGCGCTTCCCGCAGCAGTTTGTCGACGAAGGGATGCTGCTCGTTCACATACGCGGCGAAGGCGAACGACGCGTCGACGATCTCCTCGCCGTGCTTGAAGGCGAACGGGCAATCATTGATCGACCGCATTGTGCAGGTGACCGTCTGCTCTTCCTCGGTCTCCTGGCCGAGCTGGACGCGGAACGTCACGCTGATCGGCGCGGCTTGTTCGCATTGCGCCAAACGGTCATAGCGGTACTTGATCTTCGGCGTGATGCGATACGTCGCCTCGGCGTCCGACAGTTTGCCGGAGAACACGCTGGTCTCGAAATAGTCGTCGCATTCGATGGTCACTTTGATGAGCGTGTTCTCGCCGGGCGAAACGACTTCCACGCCCAACAGTCCCAGGGGATCGCCGAGGCGCTGCGGATCGGCCGCCGATTTGCCATGCCGAATGCTGGCCGTAGCGATCAGATACGACGGGAACAACTGCTGATCGAAGCCCGCGACCGGCGTGAATTCCGCCCGTACGGTTGCGCCGCCCGCCGACAACACCATCGCCACTGCGATCCAATGCCCCGCCCATTTCATAGTTGCGCCTTGTTCCCCGTTAGAAGCAAACTCGATTTCGCCCGCCGTGTTTGGCGGCGTACAGCCGCTCGTCGGCGCGGGCCAGAAGATCGTTCGCTTCCAGCGCCGCGGCGTCCTCCGCGCAGCACACCCCGATGCTGACCGTGATCGGAATCCCCTGGTCCTCGAACTCGACCGGCGCCGCGGCCGTCAAATCGCGGACACGCTCGCCGACCCGCACGGCATCTTCAAGCGAAGTCCGCGTCAATAACATCGCGAATTCTTCCCCGCCGTAGCGGGCCAACAGGTCGCCGCTGCGGAGGACCGACTTCGCGCGGCATGCGAACTCGACCAGCACGGCGTCCCCCGCCAAATGCCCGTAGGTGTCGTTGATCGACTTGAACTTGTCCAGATCGAGCATCATCACGCACAGCGGCGCGCGGTCCCGCAGCGCGTGCTGCCGTTCCCGCTCCAATGTTTCCAGCAGATAGCGCTGGTTGTAGACCGAGGTCAGTCCGTCGGTCGTCATGAGTTTGAACATGACCTCGTAGTATTGCGACTCGATCCGATCGGAACTGAGGTATTTGAAAATCTGGTTGCCGAACCGGAGACGGTCGCCGGCTTTCAGGCGCTGCGATCCGGCGATCCGCTGCTCGTTGACGTAGGTGCCGTTCGTGCTGCCCAGGTCGGAGACGAGGTGCCCGCCGTCGTGCGGTTCAATCATCGCGTGCCGCCGCGAGACCGAATCGTCACACAGCGCGAGTGAACAGTGCTCCTCGCGTCCGATGAGCAGCGGCTCATCTTTGAGTTCCCACGGCGACTCGATGCCGGTCACCGGGTAGATCCGCACCAGCAGGCAGGGACCGGACTCGTCGACGCGGGACACGCCGCACGATTTGGAGTATCGCGTAGCCACGATGTTGCTCATAAGCGCCGTCCAGGTCGTCAGTCCAAATCGGGGAATCGCAGCGGCGCCGCGCTCTTCAACTGCGTCGGCATCACGGTCTTCCGCGTCGGAGCTTCCGGCGTCGTCAAAGTATGGCGGATTTTGATGTCTTCGATTTCCCGAACCGTTCCGTCCGGAGAAAATTCTTCGACCGAGACTTCGATCTCTTCTGTGGCGACCGACGGCGCGGAAACTGCGGCCGCGGATTGCGGCGTCGATTCCGAAGCGGCGGCACTCGCCGGCGGCCGGAAATAGGCCAGTCCTGCGATCAAGCACAGGACGCCCAGCACCAGCGAGCTGCTGAGAATCCATTTGCGGCGTGCAGAAGGCAATTGCGGCGTCGGCAAAGCTTGCGCGCTGTTTGCCCACGATGAGACGAACGGCGTCAATGCCTCAGCGACCTCGGCCGCCGTTTGAAACCGTTCGTCCGGAGACTTGGCCAGCAACCGTCGGAGAACTTCGATCAGCTTATAAGGAATCGCGGCCGGCGGATGCTCCAGCCATGCCGGCGTATCGAACAGATGCCCCTTCAACTTCGATGCGGGGGTGACGTGTTTATCGTCGCCGAACGGGGGACGCCCGCTGAGAAGATACAGCAGCGTGCCGCCTAAACTGTAGAGATCGCAGCGGCAGTCGACCTGGCTGGCGTCGTGGGCTTGTTCCGGCGCCAGAAAATCCCAGGTGCCAATCGTCTCGCCGGCATCGGTCAATTGATGATCGACCGTTCCGCCGTGCACGAGTCCGAAGTCCAGCAGTTTCACTATGCCAGCGCGATTCACGATGAGATTGGACGGCTTGATGTCGCGATGGACGAATCCCAATCCGTGCAGATAAGACAAGCCGAGGGCGGCTTGCCGAATGAGTTCACATGCCTCAACCGGCGGCAGCGGGCCGCGACGTTCGACAACCTGGGCCAGGTCCTCGCCGTCGATTAGCTCCGTGACGAGATACTTCAAACCGTTGACGCAGCCCGCATCGACGGCGTTGACGATGTGCGGATGTTGCAGTTGCCCCAGCGCTCGCGTCTCTTGTTCGAACCGCAGTTGGGCCTCCGAGTGGCCCGAAATGTCAGCCGCGACGAACTTGATGGCAAACTCGCGGTCGAGGTGGAGATGGCGGGCCTGGAAGACCTTCCCCATCCCGCCGCTGCCGATCCGTTTTCCGAGGGCATAGTGACCCAGGCAGAGTCCCGATAGATCGTCCCGTACAATATCGGCTGCGCAGACGACGGGCCGAGGCGTCGCCGGATCAAGCGCCGTGTTCGCCTGCGACACAACGTCGGCGGGCGGCGGAGCACTCGATTTCAGCGCGCGAGTCGCGGCGGGTGGCGCAGGGAGTGACATGGTTGGCATCAACGAGATGATCTGCCCCGCGTTCCGACGAACCGGGTCGTTGATGAAAACCGTAGATCACAATCCCCGGGGGTCTTGAGCAAAGACTGCCGCCGCTCCACCCGAAACAAAACTTCACCAGCAGGGTGAGGGGTGTGCCGATTGTATCGTCGGCTCAGATGCGGAAGCGGAGCATGCGTTTTCGGTAAGGTCGGCACAAGAAGTGCATTTTCACCTATCACGCGGGTCGAATCGAACAGGAGAAACCATCATGGCACTGATTCGTACATTCACGCCGCTGTTGGCGGCTTCGAGCGGTTCGGCGGCCTACTTGCTGGCCGGCGGCGGTGAATTCTGGGCGGCCGTGGTCTTTCTGGCGGCCCTGACCTGTGGCGAGGATGGACCTCTTGCGCGAAATGATCCCCCAACATCGCCTCACTGAGTCAGCTAACCCTCCTTTTGGAGATGTCCCATGAGAATCCTCTCGACATCGGTTTTGGGTGCCGTCTGCGCCTCGGCAGCTTTCGCGGTCGTGGAACCAGCAGAGGCGCAAGTTTATTACTCATACCCCGTGTCCACACAGCCTTTGTACGCGTTGCCCTCGCCGAACTATGTGGTCTATTCGCCCACGTTCATGGCGTGGCGATCGGCGGGCTATTACGGGGGGAATTGGGGACCGTACTACTATGCGCCGGAAGCGCTGTATCCGGTGATTCCCGGCAACGCCATCTGGCCGACGTCGATTCCGGCGACGCCGCCCGTCGCCTGGCCGGTTCGCTGACTTCTGGCGAATCACCCCGCTGTTCTCTGGTCGTTCAGCGTGGCTTCCCCCAGCGTTCTGCAACGCAGTTGGCGATGAATGTCCTTGCCAGGAGTCGAACCTGGTCTGCGACCTTCGCAGAGTCGCGTGCGATCCGTTACACCTCAAGGACGAAAAGGCGTGAGTCTTGAGACCTGAGGCTTGAGGTCAGACGTCTTTCTCAAGTATTTCAAACTGCAATATCCCGACCTGGAGTCGAACCAGGGCCTGGACCTTCGGAGAGTCCGATGCCATCCGCTACACCATCGGGACAGAAATGGTTGAGGGTTTAGAGTTGAGCGTTGAGGGCCAGAAAAGACTCAACGTTGCGTCTTCCAACTCTCAACCATCGACCCTCAACCATTTCAAGCACGAGCGTGAGGATTCGAACCCCATACGGCAGTTTTGGAGGCTGCGTGCTCTCCCAGGAGCGTCGCTCGTGTGCAGGTTTGAGGCTTGAGAACCGAGGCTTGAGATTTGTCTTGCCTCAGGTCTCGCGCCTCAAGCCTCAAGTCTTTTCAGGGTGTTCGAACGGGATCGAACCGTCACCTTCGGCGTCACAGGCCGACATGCAGAATCCACTACACCACGAACACCGTGCAAAACGTCCATCAGCGGAAGGAGCGGGAGTCGAACCCGCAAGGGGCTTGCGCCCCCGACCGGCTTCCAACCGGCGCCCGGCGCCCATCGGGAGGCCCCTCCATTTTTTCTTCTTCAGCGCCTCGACCAGGACTCGAACCCGGAACGTCCCGTTAGAAGCGGGAGATGATCTCCGTTTCACCATCGAGGCCCGCGGCGGTTTGTGAGCCAGCGGAAGGCAAGGGATTCGAACCCTCATCTCACAACGGAGAGCCGCGTTAGCAGTGCGGTCCGGCCAACCGTATCCGGCTACCTTCCGTCCTGGTTGAGGGTGGACAGTCGAGAGTTGAGGGCCAGAGGAAGAAGCCACTTCTTCTGACCCTCAACTCTTAACCCTGAACCCTCAACCCATCGAGTGGACCTGCCGGGGAGTCGAACCCCGATTTTCTGGTTGCAAGCCAGATGTCGTGCCGTTGGACCAGCAGCCCAGGAAAAACAAAGTGGCGGGTTCGGGTGTCGCACCCGACGGGCGAGGCTTATGGGGCCCCGATGAGCACTGGCTCACCCGCGATGAACTCGTTCCAAATTGCAGGCCCCGGGAACGATCCGGGTACCCGGCCTTATGAAAGCCGGTCGGGCGCCTGCCCTGCCTGCAGTGTTTTTCGATCTCTGCGTTAATTGCGTTCGGCTGGTACGGTTGATTCCTCTATCGGGAGAATCTCCATGCTCGCCCAGATTGGCTTCACACCGGTTTTCATGCTGTGGTTCGTCGCGGTCGGTTACCTCGTGTTGCTGGCTTTGTGCGGGATTTTCGTAGCCTGCGTTCGCGCCTGGCATCTTTGGAGCGAAACGCAACACGAGGATCGTCAGTGACCAAGGGGAGAGTCGAACTCCCAAGCCCGTTTTGGGCACGACGTTCTGAGCGTCGCGTGTCTACCAATTGCACCACTTGGCCGTTTCGTCGAGAGACGAGAGTCAAGAGTCGAGAGCCAAACAAGGAGTTCGCGCGCCTTTGCCTTTTTCTAGACTCTGGACTTGATTCAGTGCGTCGGGACGGAGTCGAACCGCCAATGCCCGCAGGCGGGTGGGTTACAGCCACTTGGGCGCGCCAATGCCCAGCCGACGCAGGATGTTTCAGTGACACGGGTGGGAGTCGAACCCACAAAATCACAGAGGTTTGAGCTCTGCCGCTTTGCCAATTGCGTACCGTGCCATTTCAGCGTCCTCGATGGGATTCGAACCCACGATCTCCACCGTGACAGGGTGGCGAGCACTCCGGACTGCTCCGCGAGGACCAACATTGCCGGATTGTGCCTCCGGCAGGGGCGTAGATCGATCTGGACTTTACCCTCAACTCTCGACCCTCAACCTTTCAGTAGCTCAGGTGGGACTCGAACCCACAGCATCCCTGGTTCTAAGCCAAGGTGGT
>CAZDGB010000053.1:0-669 GCA_964504645.1 uncultured Planctomycetaceae bacterium
TCTTCCGAGTCGAGCAGGATCGCGTCTGGTCAAATAGTTGGGTCGTCGTCGGCTACGAATCAGAGATCCCGAACCCCGGCGACGTGCTGGTGACGGAACTCGCCGGCCAATCGCTGATCGTCGTCCGCAATCGCGGCGGCGAATTGCACGCGTTCCACAACGTCTGCCGGCACCGGGCGTCTCGGCTGATCGCCGAGAACACCAACTGCAAGGTCATTCGCTGTCCTTATCACGGGTGGGGCTACAACCTCGACGGCGAACTGCTTGGCACGCCGTATTTTCAGGGCCTCGACGTTCCCCCCCAGGTGACCAACGTCTACCAGATGACGCCCGGCGTCGCGTCGGATTTCTGCCGCGGCGACTATCCGCTGTTGCCAGTGCAGCTCGCGACGTGGGGTGGATTGATCGCGTTAAATCTCGCCGAGCAGCCGATGCCGTTCGCCGACTGGCTCGGCGATTTGCCGCAACGCTACTGCCGCCATCCGCTCCGGGAGATGCAACTCGTCCGGCGGCGGACGTATGAAATCCGCGCGAACTGGAAGCTGATCGCCGAAAACTTCATGGAGTACTACCACCTGCCGTGGGGCCACCCGGAGTTGTGCACCGTTTCCGGGTTCGACAACCACTCCCGCAACCCGCTGATCAAGACCCGCTTCGAGCAGATCAAGG
>CAZDGB010000053.1:679-27491 GCA_964504645.1 uncultured Planctomycetaceae bacterium
GGAACTGTGCAATGTCTCCGGGTTCGACAACCATTACCGCTACCAGGGGCCGGGGATGTACACCGGCATGGGGACGATGCCGCTGACGAGCGATCCGAAAACGGTCTCGTTCGATCTGCCGGAAATTCCCGGGCTGAACGACACCGAATCGCAGAGCGCGTATTTCGTATTGCTCTTTCCGAATATCGCTCTGTGGATGTTCCCGCACCACCTCTTGACGCTCCTCTATCGCCCCGTGAGCGCCGGCATCACGCTCGAACATCTCGACATGCTGGTTCATCCATCGGCGCAGACCGTCGCGAACTTCGATGAGATCGTCGATCGCATTCTGAAGTTCTGGGTATTCGTCAACGATCAGGACATCCGGCTCGTCGAGAACGTACAGCGCGGCTTGTCGTCGCAGGCGTACTCCGGCGGTCGGTTGTGCTACCACTTCGAAGAGCCGGTGCACCGCTTCCAGAACATGGTCGCCGACTTGATGACAGGCGAACTGCACATACCGCCGGGCGACGAAAAAGAGGAAGCGCCCGTGCTGCCGCGCCGCCGGGCGTAGTTCACGGCAGATTCTATGCCGGCAGAATGACTTCGAACGTGCTGCCGCGGCCGGGAGTGCTGCGGACGGAGATCGTGCCGTGGTGCCCCTGGACGATGGCCTGGCAGATGCTTAGGCCGAGTCCGCTGCCGTGAATTTCAGTGCCGCGCTGCCGTGATTTGTCGGCGCGGTAGAACCGGTCAAAGACTTTCGGCAGATCGGCTTGGGCGATGCCGATGCCGGAATCCTGCACCGTCAGGCGGACGACATGCTGCGCGTCGTCGCGTGCCAATCTCACGGAGACGGTTCCGCCCCGTGGCGTGAACTTGATCGCGTTGTCGATCAGGTTCGTGACCACTTGCCGCAACTGCTGAGGATCGCCTCCGACCGTCACCGGTCCGTGCGAGGGGAATTCGAGCTTGAGTCCGCGCTCTTCGGCGACGGCCTCGAACATGTCGCAAGCCTGGCGGACGACCTGATTCAGGTCCACGGGAACTTTGCGCGTTTCGGTCAAACCGGCCTCGCTAGTCGCCAGTTCCAGCACCTGGTTGACGAGCTGTCCGAGGAAATGGCATTGTTCGTCGATGGAATACAGCAGTTCCTCGTACTCCTCGCTGCCGCGGGGCTGTTGCAGCGTCACTTCCACGGAGCTTTGAATCGCGGCGAGGGGCGACCGCAATTCGTGCGCGGCGTTGGCGAGAAATTCGCGGTGCTTGGTGAGGTGCGCCGCGATTTGATCGAGAAACTGATTGATCTTTTGCGCGAGCTGGTCCAGTTCGTCGTCAACGCCCCGGACCGTCAACCGCTCTTCGAAATGGCTGGGCCGCAATCGCTCGGTCGTGCTGATGATCTTCTGCAACGGGTCGATGGCGCGGTTGGCGAGGAAATAACCACCGAGCGGCGCGAGCAGAAAAATCGCCAGGCCCACCGGCGCCATGATGCGCGTCATGCGGTCGATGTCGCGCTCCACGAACTCGGTGGTGGAGCCGACGCGGACGTAGAATGCCGGGATGCCGGACGACAGCACGCGGCGCTCGACAGAGCGATGCGTGTCGGAGACGTAAATTTCCCGCCCATGGCCCGACTCGACGCGCTGCGATAAAGGGGTCGCGGGGGCGTTTTTCTCGGAGACCCACAGCGTCGTTTTGTGGTCTTCGTCGAGCCAGCGGATGTGCCACCCGTGAACTTCATGCCCCACGGACTTGCGCCGCATGGCATCCATGATCTTGTCGCGATCCGGATAGAATTCGCGGATCACTAGCAGCAGTTCGGCGACTTCGTCGTCTAGAACGTCGTCCAGCTCCTGAATCAAATAGAACCGCAAGCCTTCCCGCACGCCGAACAAGGCCGCCACCACCGCCAGCAGCACCACCAGCGTGTTCCAGAACGTCAGCCGCGAACGCAGCGAGCGAAAGAGCGTCTTAACTCGCCGCCAGGGCATATCCGCGTCCCCGGACGGTGGTGATGTACGATTGGTTGCGGCCTTTGTCGAGTTTGCCCCGCAAACGGTTGACGTGCACTTCGATGACGTTCGTCGTGCCGTCCCAATTGAAGCCCCAGACGTGCTCGCAGAGCATTTTCCGCGTGACGACCTGGCCGGAATACCGCATGAGAAGTTCCAGCAGGCTGAATTCGATTGGCGTCAGTTCGACGTCGGCTTCCCCCAGCGAGACCCGCCGCGTCGTTAAGTCGAGCGTCAGTTCGCCCGACTTGAGCACCGGCGCAGGGCGCGTGCTGCTGCGGCGCACGACGGCCTGCACGCGGGCCAGCAGCTCCGCGAAGTCGAACGGCTTGACGATGTAATCGTCGGCCCCTGAATTCAGCCCTTCCACGCGATTGTCGACGGAACTGAGGGCTGTGAGCAGAATCACCGGGCACAAGACGCCCCGACTGCGGACTTCGTTGAGCAGTTCCTGGCCGCTCCGCTTCGGCAGCATCAGGTCCAGCACGATGACGTCGGATTGCTGCGACATCGCCGCTTGCAGCCCCTGGTCGCCGTCCTGCACCCACTGCGGCTGATGACCGGCTTCGGTGAATCCGCGGACCAGCGATTTGCCGATCACCGGGTCGTCTTCGATGATCAGAATGTTCATGCGGCTCTCCTGGGAAGGGAAGTGGACAACAGGTCGTCGCGTTGGATTGTCTTTCGCTTCTCCCCGGGAGGGAGAAGGCGGCCGAAGACCGGATGAGGGGGAGATCACGGACGAAGTTTGTTCATTGCCCACTTGCCACATCGATGGACTCCCTCACACTTGGCCCGTCCCGCCAGGGGCGAGAGGAGCAAAACCGAAATCCGCTCCGACACGGTGGACGATTCCGCAGCATTCGCCCGATTTGCCAATCATATGCGGCTTGGCTACGATTGGCCATCACTCCCGGGGATGCTTGCAAATCTGTCAGCGATCCCCGTCTATCGAGACGTTTCGTACCCTCTCGCAAAGACGACTACCATGACTGAAGCCCTCCATCCCGCCACGCTGTGCCTGCATGCCGGTCAGACGCCCGATTCGGCGACCAACGCCCGGGCCGTGCCGATCTACCAGACGACGTCGTTTGTCTTCAACGACACCGACCACGCCGCGCGGCTGTTCGGGCTGCAGGAATTCGGCAACATCTATTCGCGGATCATGAACCCGACCAACGACGTGCTGGAGAAGCGCGTCGCCGCGCTGGAAGGGGGATCGGGGGCGCTCGCCGTGGCGTCGGGTCAGGCCGCCGAATCGATGGCCATTCTGAACATCACACAGGCCGGTCAAAATATCGTCTCCGCGACGAGCCTGTACGGCGGAACGTATAACCTGTTCCATTATACATTCCCCAAATTTGGGATTGATACGAAATTCGTGGCGGCGGACGACCCGAACAACTTCAAAAAAGCCATCGACGGCAAGACTCGCTGCATTTTCCTGGAAACGATCGGCAATCCTCGTGTCGACATCCCCGATTTCGAGGCCATCTCGAAGATCGCCCACGACGCCGGCATCCCCGTCATTGTCGACAACACGCTCGCCTCGCCGTTCCTCTGCCAGCCGTTCAAGTGGGGCGCCGACATTGTCATCCATTCCTGCACGAAGTTCATTGGCGGGCACGGCAACAGCATCGGCGGTATCGTCGTCGAGAAGGGAGACTTCAACTGGGGCAACGGCAAGTTCCCCGAACTGACCGATCCCGATCCCAGCTATCACG
This sequence comes from uncultured Planctomycetaceae bacterium, assembly GCA_964504645.1. Lineage (GTDB taxonomy): Bacteria > Planctomycetota > Planctomycetia > Planctomycetales > Planctomycetaceae > CAZDGB01. The sequence goes on from CAZDGB010000053.1 coordinate 4,398, forward strand.
GCATGAAGTTCTTTGAAACGTTCGGCCCGATGAAACTGGCCTATATCCTCAAAGCCCGCACGCAACTCTTGCGCGACCTCGGCGCGGCGATGAGCCCGTTCAATGCCTTCCTGTTCCTGCAAGGATTGGAAACGCTCCACCTCCGCATGGAACGCCACAGCAGCAACACGCTGGCCGTGGCGCAGTTCTTGGAGAAGCATCCGAAGGTCTCGTGGGTCAATTACACGGGACTGGAAAGCCATCCGTCGTACAAGCTCGGCAAGAAGTATCTGCCGAACGGCTGTGGGGCGATTCTCGGTTTCGGCATCAAGGGAGCCACGCCGACGCAACAGAAAGAGAACGGCATCAAGCTCATCAACCGGGTGAAGCTGTTCTCGCATCTGGCGAACGTCGGCGATAGCAAGTCGCTGATCATTCACCCGAACAGCACAACGCATCAGCAGCTTACTCCGGAAGAACAACTCGCCACCGGCGTCACGCCCGATTTCGTCCGGCTGTCCGTCGGCACCGAGGCGATCGAAGACATCCTCGCCGATTTGAAACAGGCCCTCGACGGCGTGTGATGAATTTGTCCGAGCCGGAAGCGTAAGCGACGGTGAGTGACTGGAAGACCGTCGCATACGCTTCCGGCTCGGATATCGGTTCGGACTGAACTTGCCGAAATTCGCTGTTCGATGTATTTCACCCCCGCGATCACCGGCAGATTCTGCCGCTTGGTCGCCTCAGGGGTGGCTATATGGCGGGTTTTTGCAAAGGACTGCGAGCCGGAACGACGCGCGCGGCGTGGATGCTGCTGTGCGTGTGGCCGTTGGCGCTGGAAGCCGCGCCGCCGCGCATTCTGGATGAAGAGAACGATCAGGCCCGAGCCGCGGTCTTTGCAGACGATGTCGCCAACGAAGCACCACGGTTGCTGACGCCGCGGGCGAATTCAGACGGTGCTGGGCGGAAAGCGGCGACCTCGGAAAAACGAGCGCCCGGACAGACTTCGCTCTGGGGAACAGTCGCCGGACTATTCGCCGTGTTCGGGCTATTCGTTGGGGCGAAAGTCTGGCTGACACGGCATGGCCCGGTCGGATTCCGCGGCTTGCCGGTCGAAGCGTTGGAACTGTTGGGCCGGAAAACGATCGAGCCGCGAGTGTCGATTCACGTCGTGCGCTGCGGTCCGAAGATTTTAGTGCTCGGCGTGTCGCCCGATGGCGTGCGGACGCTGACGGAGATCACCGACCCGGTCGAAATCGACCTGATGGCCGGCGCCTGCCGAGCGAAGGAATCAGGCCGGGCGAATGAATCGTTTGCGGGAAAGATTCGCAGCTCGGCTGTACCGCGAAGGGACGGTGCGTGATGGCGCGTGCCATTCTTCGCCGTTGGCTGATTGTTTCTTGCGCACTGAGTGTCTGGCTCGCGGGCAGTGGCGACATGTTCGCACAGCCTAATCGCGCGGCGGGAAAAAATGTCCGCCGGGCCGACGTGCAGCCGATCAACGACGAGCAGCCGGTCCCGCCCGCGCCGGCTCCTGCGGCCGGTCCGCTCGCGCCGATGGGATTGAATGTCGACGGCATGACGTCGCCGCAGGGGTTGAGCGCTTCGCTCAAGGTGATGCTGCTCATCACCGTGCTGAGCCTGGCCCCGGCGATTTTGATGATGACGACGTGCTTCATCCGGTTCGTCGTGGTGATGAGCCTGCTGCGTCAGGCGCTGGGGACGCAGCAGTTGCCGCCGAACCAAATCATCGTCTCGCTTTGCCTGTTTCTGACCGTGATGGTGATGGCCCCGGTTTGGAACCGGGCGTTCCAGGAAGGGGTGCGGCCTTACACGGCCCCCGCGCCGGGCGAGACGCCGCTCGACGAAACGACGGCGCTCAAGCGGACACTCGCGCCGCTCCGCGAATTCATGAGCGAACAAATCGAACTGGCCGACAACAGCGACGCAGTGTGGATGTTTCTCGACTTTCAGAACGGCTCGGAGGCGGACCGTTCCGAACCGGAGAGCTACGACGATGTGCCGCTGTCGGTGCTGCTGCCGGCGTACATGCTGAGCGAATTGAAGGTGTCGTTCCTGATCGGGTTTCAGATTTACTTGCCGTTTTTGGTGGTCGACATGGTGATCTCCACGCTGCTGATCAGCATGGGGATGATGATGTTGCCGCCGGTGCTGGTGTCGCTGCCGTTCAAGCTGTTGTTGTTCGTCTTGATCGACGGGTGGACGCTGACGGTGGGGATGCTGCTGGCGAGCGTGCGGCCGACGGGGTGAAGGGCTGCGAACTCGCCAGCGATCCTCGGGGCAGTTTGGCTATTCGTAAATCAAGATTCAGATGACGATCGATCTGGCTTCGGAACTGTGTCGGAATGCGATCTTCGTGTCGCTGGTGATCAGCTTGCCGATGCTGCTGGCGGCGGTGCTGACGGGGCTGCTCATCAGCATCGCGCAGGCCGTGACGCAGTTGCAGGAGCAGACGCTGAGCTTCGTGCCGAAGCTGGTGGTGATGGTGCTGGTGATGATCCTCACGCTGCCGTGGATTCTGAACCAGCTCGTGGAATATTCGACGGACGTGTTTCGGAATCTGGTGGGTGGAGGGTTGTAGGTTGTGGGTTGGGCTTTTCTCCAACCTCCAACCCACCACCCCCAACCGACAACGTCATGGACGACTGGCTGCGACAACTGGCTGCGGAACCGCTGGGGCGGCTGGCGCTCGACCAGGCGCTCGGGGGGGCGTTGACGCAGTTTTACGTCTTCACGCTGGTCCTGGTGCGGATGAGCGGGCTGATGATCGTCGGGCCGGTGTTCGGGCAATCGTCGGTGCCGGTCAATATCCGCGTCTTTCTGACGATCGCCCTCGCGCTGTTGATGACGCCGTTGCAGGCCGATCGGCAGCAGCGGGGATTCGACCGGCTTGATTGGAATCAGGACCTGCAACTGACGGCCGACGAGATTCCGCCAGGATTGCAGCCCCGTTTCGAGCGACTACTGGCGGAATCCAACCGGCCGTTCGATGCGGCGTTGAGCCGCGCCGAATATCGCGTGCGGCTCGCCGTGCCGAGTTCAGTGTTGGACTACGCCCGCATTGCCTTGGGGGAATTGGTGCTGGGCCTGTTGCTCGGGACCGGGATGACGATCGTCCTGTCGGGGCTGCAACTCGCCGGGCATTTGATCGACCAGCAGAGCGGCTTGGGGCTGGGGCAGGTCTTCAACCCGGATTTGGGGGATTCGGTATCGCTCACTTCGCAGTCGCTGCACTGGATCGGCGTCGTCGTGTTTCTGTTGCTGTCGCCGCTGGGCGGGCATCTGCAAGTCATTCGCATTCTGACCGAAACGTTCGAAACGCTCCCCGTCGGGGAGGCCGTCTTATCCGGCTCGACGGGCGACTTGCTGAACGATTTGATCCGGATGTCGCTACTGTTGGGTCTGCGTGTCGCCGCGCCGGTGCTGGTGATGATGTCGTTAATCGATCTGACGTTCGGTTTTTTGAATCATTCGGTGCCGCAGATCAACATCCAGGCCGTCGGCTTCGCGGTGCGCGGCGTGCTGGGGATGCTAATTCTGACCGTGACGCTCACGAACGTTGGCGAGCTGGCTGTTGCGCCGTTCGGCGAAGCCCTCGACTCGCTGCGGGATGCGATGGTGTTTCCGAGGTAGTACCGATTTCCGAATCCCGGTTCGTCTTCTAGCCGGGATTCGCTTTTCCGCAAGCGAAAGCAAATCCCGGTTCGTCAGAGCCTGAACCGGGATTTGAATCACGATGAGCGACGACGCCGGCGATCGTACCGAGCAACCGACCGAGCATCGGCGGACGCAGGCGCGCGAACAGGGGAACATCGCCAAAAGCAGCGATCTCACCGCGGCGTTGCTCATGCTCACCGCTACCGGGGCGATGCAATTTTCCGGCCCGGGCTTGTACGAGACGCTGGCTGACCTGATGCACGCGTCGTTTTCCGCACCGCCGTGGCTGCGGCTCGATCTCGAAACCTGGATGCGGTTCAACTGGACGCTGCTCGGGCTGCTCGCGGCGGCGGTGCTGCCGTTTCTGCTCTTGATGATGATCGGCGGCGTGGTGTCGAACATCGTGCAGGTCGGCTTCCTGTGGGCGCCGGAAGTCCTGATGCCGAAGTGGGAGCGGCTCAGCCCGTACAGCGGTTTGCAGCGAATTTTTTCGACGCAGAGCGTCGCGCGGCTCGGGGGCAGCCTCGGCAAGCTGATCGTGCTGTCCGCCGTGGCGTACGGTTACATCCGTTTGCATCTCGCGGGGTTCGAGCAGACTTCCGCAATGGATGTGTCGGTGATGCTGATGCACTACGGCCGTTCGCTCGTGGAACTGGCGTTCTACCTGTCTCTGTCGCTCGTCGTACTCGCGGTGTTCGACTACGGCTTTCAGTTCTGGAAGCACGAGCAAGACCTGCGGATGACGAAGCAGGAAGTCCGCGAAGAACTCAAGGACATGGAAGGCGATCCCCAGTTTCGCATGCGGCGCCGCGACGCCCACCGGAAGCTGGCCGACGCGCGGCAATTGAAGGATGTCGCGAAGGCCGACGTGGTGATCACCAATCCCACGCACATCGCCGTCGCGATCCAGTACGATCCAGCGAAAATGCCGGCCCCGGTGGTCGTCGCCAAAGGCTTAGGCGAAATCGCGGCCCAGATTCGTTTGATCGCCGCCGAACACGGCGTGCCGATCATCGAGCGCAAGCCGCTGGCGCGAGCCTTATACCGTCAGGTGCGCATCGGCAGCGTGATTCCCGCCGACATGTACGACGTGTTCGTCGAGATTCTGGCGTACGTCTACCGTGTGACAGGGCGGAAGCCGCCGGTGGCTTGAGGGTAGAAGGCTTGAGGGGTCGAGAGGTAGGCTTTAACCACGAAGAGCACGCGTACTTCGTAGTTCAATCCTGATTTTCAAAAGCTGCGTGAATCTGCGAAATCTGCGGTTCACTGCCTTTGCCTGGCCTTTCCCCTCTTTGATGCGGAGCATCCTCATGAAAATCGGCGTTGTCGGTTGCGGGTTCGTCGGTGCGACGGCGGCCTATTCGCTCATCATGCGCGGCATCGGCCGCGAGATTGTGCTGGTCGACAAGAATGCGAATCGCACGCTCGCCGAAGCGGATGACCTGCTGCATGCGGTGCCGTTCGCGGAACCGCTGGAAGTGCGCAGCGGCAACTACGCAGACTTGGCAGGCAGCCGGGCGGTGATCATCGCCGCGGGGGTGAATCAGAAACCTGGTGAGACGCGGCTGCAGTTGCTGGAGCGGAACTCCGCCGTCTTCGCAGAGGTCGTGCCGGCGGTTGTCGCAGCGGCGCCAGACACGGTGCTCATCGTCGCCACGAATCCGGTCGACGTGATGACGCATTTGACCGCGCGATTGGCTGTGCGAGCCGGAATGCCGGTCGAACGCGTGCTTGGCTCGGGAACGACGCTCGACACGGCGCGGTTTCGTGCCTTGCTCGGCGTCCACCTGGGCGTCGACCCGCATCACGTCCATGCCTACGTCGTCGGCGAGCACGGGGATTCGGAAGTCCTCGGCTGGTCGGCGGCAATGGCGGGCGGTCTCTCCGTGGAGGATTTCTGCCGCATGCGCAACACGACGCTCGATGCGGCCGTTCGCAGCGATATCGACCAGCGAGTACGGAAGGCAGCCTACCGGATCATTCAAGGCAAAGGAGCGACGTACTACGGCATCGGCAGCGCGCTAGCCCGCATCGTCGACGTCGTTCTGCACGATCAGAAATCCATCCTCTCGGTCTGCGCTCCGACGGGCGACGTGGAAGGAATCGCGGACGTCACCTTGTCTCTGCCGCGGTTGGTCTCGGGCGATGGCGTCGCCGACACCTTGCCGCTGTCCCTGAACGAGGACGAGCGGCGGGCCTTGCGAGCCAGCGCAGAAATCCTCAAAGCCGCAATTTCCTCGTTGCCGCCAATCGCCTGAGCGAAAATATAGTACAAATACAAGATTTGCGGATATTGGGTAAGCCTTGCCGATTTTTCCTAGAGTGCGGGCTTCCAATCAACCGATTTTACCATTTGACGGGCATCGTGTGTTCGGACAGCATTCTCGGCAGCGTTCACCTTCATGCGGCGAGCTCCGTTATCACGGACGATCGACCCTCGCGTTGCGCTCACGCCACGCGTCAGTGTCGCTGTGCGCCGCTGGGGATTCATCCTGGCATTGCTGGCGGTGAGTAACGCGAGTTGTTCGCGCCCCTTCTGGCGGACCCAAGCCGACTTTGACAGCTACAATCTGCTCTTCGAGAAGACGACCGACCCGCGGTGGAATCTCCCCCGGTTGACGCTGGAAGCCGATCCGCGGGCCCGCATCCACGACCCGTACGATCCCGACCTCGCGCCATTGCCGCCGGACGATGCGACGGCCCATCAGTACATGCACTGGGTCGACGGCATGCGGGGCTACAAGAGCTGGCACAAGCTCGGCCAGGAGATGAGCGTTGAGAATCCCCAGTGGCTCGCACAGTTCGACCTTCGCCCCGAAGACTTCGACGTCGACTGGATTCACTCCGAAGACGCCGAAGGCCGCCCGGCGGAGGAGCCGCCGGTACCCACGATCCGCAACATGACGCTGGAACAGGCGATCGAACTGGCGAACATCAACAGCCGCGATTATCAGTTCCAGTTGGAGAACACGTACCTCGCGGCGCTGGCGCTCACGTTCGCGCGGTTCCAGTTCAACGTCCGCTATCTCGGATTCGGCGCCCAGGAGCCGCGATCGAGCCTGAATTACTTCAACACTCCGGGGACCGCGGATTCGCTGGAGTACGCCAAGACGTTCGGGGTCAGCCAGCTCTTGCCGACGGGCGGCCAATGGATTGTCGAGATCGCGAACAACACGCTATGGCTGTTCTCGTCGCCGAACACGACGTCGTCTTCCTCGATTCTGTCGTACTCGCTGGTACAGCCGCTGCTCGCCGGCGGCGGCCGAAAGGTCGTGCTCGAAAACCTGACGTTGACCGAGCGGCAATTGCTCTACAGCATCCGCACGCTGGCCCGCTTTCGCAAAATCTTCTTCTCGAACACGGTCGTCAACGACGGCCCGTCGGGGGGCGGCTATCTGGGCTTGATGCAACAGATGCAGTTGGTGGAAAACCTCCGTTCCAACCTGCGGGAGTTCCGCCTGCAGATCGAGAAGCTGCGCGAGATCAACAGCAATCCGCGCAGCTTTTCGGAGGCGCAACTGGATGTTTGGCCCGAAGGATTGTTGATTCCCGACGAACTTGCCGCACAGGTGGGATACGACGTTGACGAACGCCTGCTCCAGTGGCGCGGGCCGTTCCTGCTCGAAGATGAAGAGCGGTTGATCGCCCTCAGCGACGATCCGGCGTTCCAAAAGGCCGTACGGACCATCGGCGCGACGTATCGTCTGGATGTGTTCACGCAAGATCTGTCGCAGATTTTGACCCAGGCGGCGACGACGCAGATCAACCTGCGCTCCGCGGAAGCGACGCTGCTCGACAATACCGACAGCTTCAAGCTGCAGCTCGGTTTGCCTACCGATTTTCAGGTTACGTTCGACAAGTCACTGCTCAAGCCATTCGAGTTGATCGACCCGCGGATTCGCAACGTCGAAGACCGCCTGCAGGAGTCCATCCGATCCTGGGCAAGCTACAGCGGCGGCCCGGTGACGCAGGACGATTTGCACGCCATCATCGAAGTTTTGCAGGGGTTCTGGGAGGACATCGATCGCGAGGGATTACAGTTGGTCCGGCAGGACCTGGATCGTGAACTGGAAAATCGTCCCAATCGGCTGCGGAGGTTGCCCGATGAAGCCGCCCGCGAGCAGGTGCGGAAAAACGTCGAGCGGGATCTGCTCCTCTACCAGCGCAGCCAGGAGGAGCACGAGAAGCTCGGACTCGTCTTAAAGGATCTCAAACGATTGCTGTCCTCCGTGGAACTTCCCGCAGAGGACCCGAAGGAGCCGCTTCCGCTCGATCTGAGAGCCTATCCCATTTTGGGCGAACAGCCGCTGCGCTGGAAACGGCTGCCGTCGCTGGAAGTTTTTCTGCGAGGGCTTTTGGCCACGCGCGAAGACCTGCTGCAGATCGTGCAGGGATTGAAAGTCGTCGAAGTCGGTTCGCGCTCGGAGCTGATCACTCTGCAGGACTTCGGTCTGGAATTGGACGACGCCGTCGCGTTGGCGATGGAGAACCGGCTCGACTTGATGAACGCCCGCGGGGCCGTGATGGACGCCCGCCGCAATCTGGAAGTCGTCGCCAACCAGATGGAAGGGATCCTGAACGTCGTCACGCGGGGGGACGTCCTCAACACAGGGGGCACCAACCCGTTCGATTTCCGCGGGAGCGAGAGCACGTTCCAGTTCGGCATGCAGTTCACCGCGCCGCTCGACCAGGTGCTCGTCCGCAACAACTACCGGGCGGCGCAGATCGAATACCAGCGCGCCCGCCGCGAGTACATGCTGCTGGAAGACACCATCAAGCGCGACGTGCGGTTCGAATGGCGCCGCTTGCAACTGAACAAGGCCAACTTCGAAACGGGCCGGCAGAATATTCGCTACGCGGCGATTCAATACGACGTCACGGTGGAAAATACGTACATTCCGTCACGGGCGGCAGAGTCCCTCGTCCCGGCGTCCGGCGGCAAACTCAACCCCTCGGGAAGCGCCGGTTTGAACCTGTTGAACGCGCTGAACGGCATCCTGAACGCCCAGAATAATTTGATCAATATTTGGATCACCTACGAGCGGAATCGGATTAACATTTATCGCGATATGGATATCATGGTAATTGACGAACGCGGCCTTTGGCGCGACCCGGTCTACCAGGCCGCGTCCGAGTCCGCCCCTCCCTCCCACAGCGAGCCCGCCGATGTCCTCCCTCCTCCCCCCGCAGCCGGTGTCGGCGGAGCCGACGACGATGACAGCGCATGGAACGCCCCCCGCGACGAAACGTCCCCGCTCGCTGCGCCTGCGCCGCTTGACAATGGGAGCCGTGCTGGTGGCGACGCTGATCGCGTTGGGCAAGCTCTCCTTGCCCCTTCTACCGGACTCCGTCCACGCACAGCTCGATAGCCTGTTCGCGCCCGGCGCCGACGACTTCGACCATCTCGTCACCGAACTGGTCCGGCGGGATACGTTCCTGGTCACCGTCACCGAACGCGGCGCGGTCGACAGCCTCCGCAATGCGATTCTGGCCAGCAAGGTCGAAGGCTCGACGACAATCATTTCTATCGTACCCGAAGGCACGCAGGTGAAGGAGGGGGATCTCGTCTGCGAGCTCGATGCCTCGGTCCTGGTCGACAAGCACACGCAGCAGCAGATCAACGTCACGCAGGCCGAAGCCGCCATGCAACAGGCGGAGAAAGAAGTCGACATTCAGCAGACGACCAACGACAGCAGCATCGAAGCGGCGATGTTGGCACACGATCTGGCGGAGATCGATCTGGAAAAATTCAAGGAAGGCGATTTTGAACAGCAACGCATCGAGCTGCAAAGCGCAGTCAACGTCAACCGGGAGAACCTGTCGCGGGCGAAGGAATACCTCAACTATCTGGAACGGCTGGTGAAAAAAGGATATCGCATGCAGAGCGATCTCGATGCGGAACGCATTGCCTTCTCCAAAGCCGAAAACGATCGCGAAGTCGCCGAGACAAAGCTGCATGTATTGAACACTTACACGCGCAAGCGGACCATGAAGGAACTGGACGCCAAGGTCGGCGAAACCGAACGGCAGATCAAACGGAGCAAAGACCAGGCCGACGCCGCCATGGCCCAGAAAACCGCCGACCGCAGGGCCAAGAATCTGACCTACGAAGTGCAGTCGAACATCCTCGAACGGCTGGAAAACCAGATCAAGGCCTGCAAACTCTACGCCCCGCAGGACGGGCAAGTCGTCTACGCCAACACCCGCGACGGCCGGCAATCCGACCAAGTGTTGATCGACATCGGCGCCACGGTGAAAGAACGCCAGCCGATCATCAATCTGCCCGACCTCGACGCGATGAAAGTCAACGCCCGCATTCACGAATCGCGCATCAGCCTCGTGCGGCCCGGTTTGACGGCGACCGTGAAAGTCGACGCCGCGCCGACTGAGACCTACCACGGCGAAGTCGACAATGTCTCTTCCGTGCCGAGTTCCTTGAACTCCTTCAATCGTGACCTGAAGGAATACGAGGCCATCGTCCGTCTGACGGATGACATCGAGAAAGTCAACCGCTTGCGGCCGGGCTTGACGGCGACGGTGGAGATCCTGGTCAGCGAGCGGGAAGATGTGCTGCAGTTTCCCGTGCAGAGTCTGATTTCGATTGGCGACAAGCGGTTGGTCTACGTCCTCGGCCCGCATGGCCCCGAGATGCGGGAAATCGAAATCGGCGACACCAACGAAAGGACCGTCGAAGTCCTCAGCGGGTTGTCGGAGAACGACCGGGTGATCATGAATCCCCGCACGCATTTCTCGAAAGAGATCGGCGAACTGGAAACGAAGATCGGCAAGGAGAAATCGCAGCAGTCGCCGGACGGTGCGCCGAAGCCGCCGCGCGACGGCGCTTCGCCCGGGAATGGAAAGCCGCCCGAACTGGCGCAAGCCAAGCCGGCGCCTGCCGAGGCTTCTGGTCCGCCGCGGATGGATCCGGTCGCCCGATTCCAGAGTCTCGACCAGAATGGCGACGGAAAACTGACGGCGGAGGAAGTCAGCGAGCGGATGCGGCCGCAGTTCGATAGCCTCGACGCCGACAAGAGCGGCACACTCGACCAGACCGAATTCGTTTCCGCGATGAACCGCTTCCGGCAAGCCGCCGGCCCGCCGCCCGGCGACGTCCGCGGCGGGAATTGATCAAAGCCCTCCCCGGTTAGCCGCGACGCGGAGGCTTTGCGGAGCGGAGCGCGGGCCAATCCTCCGCGTCGCGGCTAACCACGGCATGAACCCACAACACGCCTCCCACCCAAGCGACTTTCCGGACAACTCGTCGAAGTCACGAAGCATTATCATCTCGGCGAGAACGTCGTGAGGGCGCTGCGGGGTGTGACGGCGGAGTTTCCCGAAGGGGACTACGTCGCCATCATGGGCTCGTCGGGCAGCGGCAAGAGCACGCTCCTCAACTTGCTGGGGGCCCTCGATCGTCCGACGTCGGGCAAATACATCATCGGCGGTCACGACGTCAGCGAACTCAACGACGACCGCCTCTCCACCATCCGCAATCGGCTGATCGGCTTCATCTTCCAGTCCTATAATCTGATTCCGCAATACACGGTCCTGGAAAACATCCAGGTCCCGCTGCATTACCGCGCCGACCAGCGGGGGATCAGCCCGGCGGACCACAATCGCTGCCTCGACCTGGCGATGAAAGTCGGCTTGGCGGAACGGCTCGATCACCGGCCGTTTCAACTCTCCGGCGGCCAGCAGCAGCGCGTCGCCATCGCCCGCGCGTTGGTCAACGACCCGGAAATCATTCTCGCCGACGAACCGACGGGGAACCTCGATTCGATCACCGAGAAAGAGATCATGCAGCTCTTGTCGGGGCTGAACCAGGAGGGCCGGACGATCATCATGGTGACGCACGAAACGTCGGTCGCGAAGCGCGCCCGCCGCCAGATCATCATGAAAGACGGCCTCATCGCCGGCGACGGCATGCTGATGACGGATGACGGGAAATAGGTTCAACCCCCAACTATGTTCTCCCTGAGCGAATTCCATGACGCCGTGCGGCTGGCCCTGAAGGGACTGCTCCTGCACAAGCTGCGCTCCGGGTTGACGATGCTGGGGATCGTGTTTGGCGTGTTTTCCGTGATCGCCATGCTGGCGATCGGCGAAGGGGCCAGCTATCAGGCCCAGCAGCAGGTGCTCGCGCTCGGCGCGACGAACATCATCGTCGTCAGCGTCAAGCCGCCCAGCGACATGTCGAGCAGCTCCGGCGGCGGCATGCGGTCGGGAGGATTCGGGCTGCAGTACGGGCTGTTGCGCTCGGACTACCGTCTGCTGACGGAAACGCTGCCCGCCATCATCGGGGCGGTCCCCATCCGCGAGATCAATAGCGAAGCCCGGTTCCTGCAGCAGACGTTGAATGTACGGTTGGTGGGTTGCACGCCGGATTATCTCGACATGAACCGCCTGCAAATGCAGCAGGGGCGGTTTCTCTCCGATGCCGACGAGACGCACATCGAAAACGTGGCGGTCTTGGCCGCCGACACGGCGACAGAACTCTTCCCGTTCACCGATCCCATCGGCGAATCGGTCCAGGTCCGCAACGCCCGTTACAAGGTCATCGGCGTCACGCGGCCCCGCACCGCGTCCGCAGCGATCGGCGGCAGCCTCTCCGGGCAGGACTTCAACAAAGACGTCTACATCCCGCTGCGCACGTTTCAATCCCGCATCGGCGACACCGTGACGACGCGCTTGAGCGGCTCGTTCTCCCGCGAGCAGGTCGAGCTCAACCAGATCACGCTCAAGGTCCGCGAACGCAAAGACGTTTTGCCCACATCCGAGGTCATCCGCGAATCCCTCGCACGCACGCACGGCTCCAAAAAGGACTGGGACGTCATCGTCCCGCTGGAACTCGTGCGGCAGGCCGACCAGATCCGGCAGATCTTCAACATCGTGCTCGGCTCGATTGCGGCAATCAGCCTCGTCGTCGGCGGCATCGGCATCATGAACATCATGCTCGCCACCGTCACCGAGAGGACGCGCGAAATCGGCATCCGCCGGGCCCTTGGCGCCCGCCAGCGCGACATCATCCAGCAGTTCCTCACCGAGACGATCGTCCTCTCCGGCGCGGGGGGACTGATCGGCGTGCTGCTCGGGCTGATGACGCCGCTCACTTTCACCGGCATCCAATGGATCGTGGAGAACCTGGTGCTCGATAGCGCCACGTCCGCCTCGGCGCTGGGCCGCATGTTCACCGACATGCAGCCGCGGATCGCGTTCTGGAGCCTGCCGGTCGCTTTCGGAATTTCGGTCGGCATCGGCGTGATCTTCGGCATTTACCCCGCGCAAGCCGCCGCGAAGATGGACCCGATCGAAGCTCTGCGGCACGAATAGCATTCGTCCTTGCATTCGCCGCGGCGCACGGTACTCTGATCCCGTCGCTGGCGGAGTCGGCGTCGGTCGTCAGGACGGCGTCTGCTTTGGCCTTACGGAAATGTGGCGGCATGTCGATTGTGTCGAACGGGACTTCGTCTCCGGCAGCGCTTGGTCCTGCGGAAAATACAGACTCGTTCCTCCGCACTGCGAAATGGTCTTCGGCCGCCCCGCCGGAACTTCGTACTGCCGCCCGCGCGAATGATGCCGCCGCCTTTGCCGAGGCCTGGCGGAAGTTCCTCATGTCGCACGGCGTGGCTGGGATCAAGCTTCCCGTCGGGATGTGCGCCTGGTCCGCATTCGGCGAGCGGCCGGACGATCCCGTTGTCCGCGCGGTGCAGCATGCCCTTCCCCACGCTGGGCCCAAACGGCCGGCCATCAAGAGCGAGCGGCATCACGCCTCGAACAATGAAAATCTGGCAGCGCTGCTGGCCGATTCTTTGATTCCGTGGTCGACCTGGCACGCGCTCGCCGCGGGCGAACTGCTGACGAATTCCGCCTCGCTGCAAAAGCCGTCGATCTGGAAACTCTGGAGCCGGCTCGCTGCGCTGTCGAGTTCTCTCTCGGAAACAATCTGCGGCGAGACGCCCGATCAATTGCTCGTACGGTGCGGCGAACTGCCGTTTCTGCTTGGACTGCTGCTCGAACCGTGGCGCGAAGCGCGTGCCCTGCGGGAACGCGGCCGGCGCTGGCTCATCAAGGAACTCATCGCGCGGACTGACAGCGACGGGACGCCGCATGCGGAACTGCTGTCCCGCTTGCCGTTGTGGCTGGCGCCGCTGATCCGCGCCACGCTATGGGCCAAACGGTTCGCCGTGCCGCTGTGGTCTGAGGATGACCTGCGTCGTTTGACGCTGGCGTTGGAACGGGCGATTCCGTTGTGCCGGCCGAGCGGGCAGCTCGCGCTCAGCAACGGTTATGTGCTGCCGGCCTTGCCGTTGTTCGACGTCGCCGCAAAGACGCTGTCGATCGCCGGCCCGGCGGAGAAGCTGCTGCGGCAACTGCGCCAGCCGAAGAAATCGGCGGCGATCCCCCAGCGAAAATCGGCCGGCGTGCAGGAAATGCCGTCGGCCCAGTCGGACTGGGCCCGTTTCGCGATGCTGCGGAGCGACTGGAGTTCGCACGCCGATAGCCTGGCGGTCTCACATCACCAGCCGGCGCCGGTGCTCGACGTCGCCGCGCTGGGGCGGCCGGTTCTGCACGGTGCGTGGGGTTGGGAATTGCAGATCGGCGACGCGGTGATTGAAGCCGCGGACGAGTGGTCGTGCAGTTGCTGGTTTTCCGATCCCGACGCCGATTACCTCGAGTTGCAGATGAAAGGTCCCGGTTCGCTGCGGATCGAACGGCAACTGCTGTTGTCGCGGCAGGATCATTTTCTCCTGCTCGCCGATTGCGTCCACGGGGCGGAGTCCGTGAGGAATCGTGCGGAAAAATCGTCCGAACCGCAGCGGATCGACTTGCGATCGCGATTGCCGCTCGCGGGAGATGTCCTCGCCGAACACGATGTGCCGACGCGCGAAATTCGGCTGAAGATCGGCAAGCAGACAGTCCGTGTGTTCCCGTTGGCGTTGCCGCAGGAGCGGCTCTACAGCACGCCGCATCGGTGCGACGCCGCGCAGTCGGAGTTGGTGCTGCATCAGGTCGGCCAGGGCCACGGGCTGTACGCTCCGCTGCTGTTCGATTGGCATCCCGCCCGCACGCGGTCGCCGGCCGTCTGGCGGAATCTCACGGTGACCGAAGCCGGCAAGACGCTCGGCCGCGACCGGGCCGCCGGATATCGGCTGCAACTCGGCAAGTACCAACTGCTGATGTACCGAAGCCTGTCGAGCATCCAGGCCGCCCGTGCGGTTCTCGGACATCACACCTGGCACGAGACCGTCGTCGCCCGCTTCGACACCAACGGCGACGTCGACCCGCTGGTGAAGGTCGACGCGTAATTCCAACGCCGCGGTTCCTGCTCGGCTTCACGAGCTGCACCGTTGCCTCATTTCCGTTCCGCAATTCGCCCGTTGCTGATACGCTGTCGGCATGCTGACCATCGACCAGGCTTTTGAAAAAATTCTCGGAGTCGTCGCGCCGTTGCCGGTGACGCAGGTTTTGCTGGCCGACTCGCTGGGACTGGTGCTCGCCGAGGAAGTGCGCAGCGATTGCGATTCGCCGCCGTTCGACAAATCGTTGATGGACGGCTTCGCGGTTCGTGCGGCGGATGTCGTGACGGGCCGAGCGGAATTGCGGATTCTCGAGCGGATCACGGCGGGGACGTTGCCGACGCAGCCGGTCGGGCCGGGCGAGGCAACGCAGATCATGACCGGCGCGCCGCTCCCCGACGGGGCGGACGCCGTGGTCAAGATCGAAGACTGCGAGATTGCCGGCGGCATGGTGCTGATCGATGCCAAACCGGCGCAGCCGGGGCAGTCGATCATCCGCCGCGGAACAAATCTCAAGCAGGGCGCGGTTGTGCTGCCGGCGGGTGTTTCCCTTTGCCCGACGCATATCGGGGCGCTGGCGGAAGTCGGCTGTGCCCGCATCGCCGTGCGCAACCGGCCGACAGTCGCCGTACTGCCGACGGGCGACGAGATCGTGCCGATCGACCAAATTCCCGGTCCGGGGCAGATTCGCAATTCGAATGAAGCCCTACTTGCCGCACAGATCGAGGCATCGGACGGCGAACCCATCCGGCTGGGCATCGCCCGCGACGAGCGGGAAGACCTCCGCGCGAAGATTCTGCGCGGGCTGGAGTGCGACGTTCTCGTGCTTTCCGGAGGCGTCTCGGCCGGCACGCTCGATCTCGTGCCGTCCGAACTTGCCGCGGCGGACGTGCGGCAAGTGTTTCATAAAGTCGAACTCAAGCCGGGCAAACCGCTCTGGTTCGGCGAGTATGCCGCGCTGAATCGTCGCTGCTACGTGTTCGGCTTGCCGGGCAATCCGGTCAGCACGCTCGTTTGCTTCGAACTTTTCGTGCGGACAGCACTAAGGCGGATGATGGGAGTCGAGCCTGCACGAGTGCCGCCGATTGCCGCTCGCTTACAGCACGCACATCGTCAACTGGAAGACCGCCCGACGTATCATCCGGCAAAACTGACCTGGAGCGAGCGCGGCCCGGAAGTGTCGCTCATTCCCTGGCAAGGTTCCTCCGATCTGCAAGCCACTTCTGCCGCAAACGCGATGGCATTCGTCTCCGGCACGGCCCGCAATTACGAACCCGGCGATACGCTGCCGACAACGCCCTGGTCGGGTTGGTGACCGCAGGAATCCCGGCTCATCCTCACCGGGATTCATTCAGTTGGCTCGGCCCCGCACCCACTAGGTTACTGCGGCTTCTTCGAGAGTTCGCCTTCGATCGCCTTGACGACTTCCGGCGCGTCGGGCTTGACGCCGGTGCGGAAACGAGCGACGACTTTGCCGTCGCGGCCGACGAGGAACTTCTCGAAATTCCACTTCACGTCGCCGGCGGCGTCGGCGTTGACCTTGCCCGCTTGTTCCTTCAGCGTCTTGAAGAGCGGCGCGGTCTTTTCGCCATTGACGTCGATCTTCTCGAACATGTCGAATTCGACTTTGTAGTTGCTCTTGCAGAACTCGGCGATCTCCGCGGCTGATCCCGGTTCCTGCATGCCGAACTGGTTACAGGGGAAGCCGAGCACCGCCAGACCCTTGTCGGCGTACTTGTCGTGCAGCGTTTCCATCTGTTCGTACTGAGGCGTCGCGCCGCAGGCGCTGGCGACGTTGACGATCAACAGCACTTTGCCTTGATACTTGGAAAGGTCAACGTCCTTCCCTTGCAGGGACTTCATCTTCGCTTGCAGCAATTCGGGAGTTTTCTTCTCTTCGGCGGGCAGGGCGGCAGAGAACACGGCAAGGACTCCCAACAGGCAGGGCAACGAGGCTTTCATCGGCGGGGCTCCCAGGCAGGTGGAACAAGCCGGCAACCGCCACTGGGCCACCGTCATTCGCTCGCTCCGAACAACGTTAGTTTATCCGTCTTAACGGGCGTGTGAACAGTCTACACGCTGGAAATCTGGGGAGTGCGAGGCCTTAAGCCTTGTCTCACGCCTCAAGCCTGGAAATCGCCTCGTGCAAACGGTCGTGGATCGACTTCAGTCGCGGCTCGTCTTCCAGCTTCAGGCCGGCGGTATCGGTGACGTAGAAGCCGTCGACGACCTGGTCGAAGTGCGTGGAAATCTGGGCCCGCACGACGGAGAGTTCCAACTGATACATCGTCTGCGCGATCCGGTACAAGAGCCCGGGCCGGTCGTGAGCGAAGACTTCGACCACGGTGTAGCGGTCGGAAGAGTCATTGTCGATCACCACCCGCAGCGGCAGTTCCGAGACCGGGCCGCGATACCGCTTCGGGCTGAACCGGCCGCGAGATTTCAGCAGCGCTTCGACGGCGACGTCTCCCATCAGCACGCGCCGCACGGCCTGCGCGATTTCTTCCAATCGGAACGCCGGCACGGCGCCGGTGAAATCGGGATCGCGCACCTGATACGTGTCGACGATTACACCGTCCTGGCGGGTGCAGATTCCGGCGGCGAGAATCTCCAGCCGGTGGGCCATCAGCACGCCCGTCAGTTTGTGGAAGCAGCCGCGGGCGACCTCTTCGTGCGTGATGATGCGGTACGCGACCGTTTGCGTCTCCGGTTCATAGCGGCCTTCGACGTGGATGTCGTCCGGCCGCCGCCGCGCCACGATCTGCAAATCCTGCGCGATGCGCTCGGCCGGCGTCGACAACAAGTAGTGCGGCGGAAAACGACCGAGCTGTTCGTGCGGAATTTCTTTCGGCAGCGTTTTTACGACGTCGCGCCGCACGGCCTCCAACCGCGTGGTTTCCGAGAGCAAATGGCTCTGGCCGCTGAGCCACAACATCGCATCCTCGTAGAGTGACGTCAGCAGGTCGGCCTTCCAACTCGTCCAGACGCCGGGGCCGACGGCGCTCACGTCGGCGGCCGTGAGGACGAATAACAGCTTGAGCGTTTCCGGGCTGCCGACTTCGTGGCTGAATTTGAGCAGCACCTGCGGATCGGACGCGTTGCGGCGGAAGGCCAGGTCGGCCATCAACAGATGCCGGTGGACGAGGAAGATCAGCAGCTCTCGCTGTGCGTCGGAGAGATTCAACCGCGTCGCAGCGTCCTCGGCGAGCCGCTTGCCGACTT
Organism: uncultured Planctomycetaceae bacterium; assembly: GCA_964504645.1. GTDB lineage: Bacteria > Planctomycetota > Planctomycetia > Planctomycetales > Planctomycetaceae > CAZDGB01. Next base: position 22,574 of record CAZDGB010000053.1, read on the forward strand.
CGGAGTGATCTTCTTCAAATCCTTTGCCGGCGTCGTGCAGCAACAGCGCCAGATGCAATATTTCCTTATGGCGGATTTCACGATACGCGCGGCCGACCGGTCCGGCATCGGCGGCGAAGCCTTCGGCCATTTCGATCGTCCGCAGCGTGTGCTCGTCAACTGTGTAAGAATGGTACTGATTGAATTGCAGCAGGCACCGCGTGTGCCGCAGCGCCGGCAGCACCGCCTCCAGCACGCCCGTGTGATAGGCGCTGCGCACCAGCGGGCCGAGACAGCCCGGCGTGGCGAGGAACTCGAGAAACGCCTGCTTCGCCTCAGCGCTCAATTCGTCCGCGAATTGCGGCGCGTGCCGCTTGATTCGTTCCTGCAAGCGGTCGGTTGGAATCGCACGGTAGCGCGCCGCCGTGAGATACAGCCGCAGCGCACCGTCCAGCGTATCGCAAACCTGGGTCTGATGCCGCCGCGGAACGTCGAGCACGCCGGGGCCGATGCGGTAAATGTCGTCGATGCGAATCGTCGCCAGCGAGCGAAACATCTGCTGCCGCCAGGGGACGCGGCGATGCTGCGTCACGAACCGGCCGGCAATCTCGGCGATCGCGAGGCTGTGCCGAAAATACTCCTGCATGAATCGCTCGACGGGCAACTGTCCCTTCGTTCCCATGACGTGCCGCTGTTCAGCGATCCGCAGCTGGTTTTCCCGCGTGAGTACATCCTGCAGCTTGCCGGCCTGGAAATGAAGGTCGAACCGCAGCGCGAGCAGAAACTCGCGAGCCGCGCCCAGTTGCCGCGTTTCTTCGGCAGTCAATGCGCCGCGCGACTGGAGCGAATCGAAATCGTGCACGCCGTAACATGCCGCGGCGATCCACTGAATCAGGTGCAAATCGCGAAGCCCGCCGTAGGACCGTTTGACGTCGGGCTCCAGTTGCAACACTGCGCCGCCGGCTGTTTGCCGCTCGGCTTCTCGTGCCGCGATGCAGTCCGAAAGAAACGGATCGCGTCGACCGGCAAGGATCTGCCGCCGGAATTTTTGTGCCAGCTCATCGGCGAGCGATTGATCTCCCCACAATCGTCGCTGCGTCGTCAGCGACGTGGCGAAATGGATGTCTTGCCGCGCGGCTTGCAACGCGTCCGAGACCGCGCGAACGCTGTGACCAAGTTTGAGGCCGGTGTCCCAACAGGCGCGGACCACCTGTGCGATGGCCGCAGACGCCTGTTCGGCAACCTCGGCGCGCTGGAGGAACAAGACATCGACATCGGAGTGCGGCGCCATCTCGCCGCGGCCCGATCCGCCGACGGCGATCACGGCGACCGAGCGTTCGATGTGCGCCGTCTCTTCGGCGGAACAGCCGGCGAGTGCTTGCCGCCACAATGCGAGCAGCAGTTCATCCAATCCCCGCGACAGGCTGATCGCCGCCTGCGAGCCGGCGGCTCCTTGCTGAACCTGGCTCCGCACTTGCGAACGGAGCGTCTCCAACCGCCGGCGATTGTCCGCCAGAGTCGCAGCCGTCTCCGCGTCGTTCGTGGAACTCACCATCCGCTCGCGGCGAGAAAGTCGTCAGATGGCATCGCGGCCGGTTTCGCCGGTGCGGATGCGGATGACGTCGGCGAGGTCGGTCACAAAAATTTTGCCATCGCCGATCTGCCCGGTGCGGGCGGTCAAAGCGATGGTTTCAATCACCTTGGTGACGTCGGGATTGTCGACGACAACTTCCAGCTTGACCTTCGGCAGAAAATCGACCGTGTATTCCGCGCCGCGGTACGTTTCCTTATGGCCGCGCTGCCGGCCGAAGCCGCGGACTTCCGTCACCGTCATCCCGTGCACGCCGACCTGCGACAAGGCGTTCTTGACGTCTTCCAGCTTGTAGTGACGAATGACGGCTTCGATTTTTTTCATGACGACATCCTAGCGGGCGACAGGGCGTTAGAGCGCCTCGGCGCCCGATTCCCCGGTACGGATGCGGACGACTTCGGCCAAATCGGTCACGAAGATCTTGCCGTCGCCGGTCTGTCCCGTGCGGGCCGCGCGAATGATCGTTTCGATCGCCGGCTGGAGTTGCTCTTCCGAGACGACGATTTCCATCTTCACTTTGGGCAGAAAATCGACCGTGTACTCCGCGCCGCGATACTGTTCCTTGTGTCCCTTCTGGCGGCCGAAGCCCCGGACTTCGCTCACCGTCATCCCCTGCACGCCCGACGCCGTGAGAGCGTCCTTGACCTCTTCGAGCTTGAAATGCCGGATGACGGCTTCAATTTTTTTCACGGCGAACCTCGTGGTTTGGGGTTGTAGGTGGTGGCTTGGGGGGGTGGGCTAAGACACACGCAACAGGGGCAAGTTAAGGACTGATATCGAGTAGGATTTCTCCAACCCCCAACTCACAACCTCTCAACTCACCACATCCCCTTATAAGAAAATATAACCCTCTTCACCATGCTCTTGGATGTCCAGGCCCTGCAATTCGCCGGCCTGGGTGACGCGCAGACCGATCGCGGCGTCGATGAGCTTGAGCAGAATGACCGTGCCGACGATCGCCCAGATCGCCGATGCGCCCAACGCCACGAATTGCGACACGACTTGGCCCGCGTCTCCTTCGATCAACCCGTGCAGGCCTTTTTCGCCCGTCACGGCCCGGGTGGCGAAGACGCCGGTGAGAATGGCGCCGAGCGAGCCACCCACGCCGTGCACGCCGAAGGCGTCGAGGCTGTCGTCGTATTTGAAATGATTCTTCACCGTGGTGCAGGCGTAGAAGCAAACCGCTCCCCCCGCCGCGCCGAGGATCATCGCCGAGGTAGCCGAAACCGACCCACACGCCGGCGTGATGCATACCAGGCCCGCGACCGCGCCGGAGCAGGCGCCGAGAATGCTTGGCTTGCCGCGCAGAATCCATTCAAGACCGGCCCACATCATCACGCCGGTCGCCGCCGCTAAATGCGTCGTCAGGCAGGCGTTCGCGGCCCGCGCATCCGCCGCGAGCGCACTGCCGCCGTTGAACCCGAACCAGCCCATCCACAACAGCCCGGTCCCGATGCAGGTGTAAGTCAGATTGTGCGGCGGCATCGGTTCGTGTCCGTGCCCCAACCGCTTGCCGACAAATAAGGCGCAGATCAGCGCTGAAACGCCTGACGTCACGTGGACCACAGTGCCGCCCGCGAAGTCGATAGCCCGAAAGGCGGCGTGCTCATTCAATTCCGCGCACCACCCCGCCGAAGACCAGACCCAATGCGCAACCGGACAATAGATGAATGTCCCCCACAACACCGAGAACAGCAGCATCGACGAGAACTTCATCCGCTCGGCATACGCGCCGCAGATCAACCCCGGCGTGATCATGAAGAACATCATCTGAAATAGCATGTGCAGCGTTTTGGGGAGCGTTCCTTCCTTCGGAACCTCCTTGCCGATTTCCGGCAGCACGCCGTTCATGCCGAAGTAGCCGAAGTCGCCAATCAGGCCGAAGTTGTCGCCGCTGAAGGCGAGGCTGTATCCCCACAACGCCCACACGACCGACATGACGCCCATCAGCGAGATGCACTGCATCATGACGCCGAGGATATTTTTCTTGCGGACGAGGCCGCCGTAGAACAGCGCCAGGCCTGGTGCTGTCATACTCAGCACCAGTGCCGTAGAACACAGCACCCAGGCGATATCAGCTTTATCAAACTCCACCGCGGCGGGAGGAGGAGCGGAAGTTTCGATAGTTTCTGGACTTACGCTTTCCGCCGACGCACGCTCCCAACAGATCGCCACGCACAGGACGATCCAGGCAGAGCGGTAGATGAGCGCCATCACACAACTCCTTCAACGTCAATACATTACAGATAAAGTGCATCTGGCTCCGATGGTGGGAGTTTCAAGGCAAAGGCCCTGCGGCCAGAGGCGGGATGCCCGCCGCTTACGCAAGCGACGTGCCGGGATTATGTTTTGGTCAGTTGCGACGCGGAGGCTCCGTGAGCGGAGCCGCTCTCAATCCCTCCGATCGGTCACGAACATGCACCCGGGGCTGTGCGTGATGGCGAACGGGGGACGCGAGGCAGCGAGCGCGGCTTGCGGCGTCACGCCGCAGGCCCAGAAGACGGGTAACTCCTCCGGATGAACGGGGACCGCGTCGCCGTAATCGGGCTTCATCAAGTCCGCGATGCCGATCTGCTCCGGCAACCCGAGATGCACCGGCGAGCCGTGCATCTCCGGATAACGGGCCGTCACTTCCACCGCGCGGATCGCATTGGCCGGTGTGTACGGCCTCATTGAAACGACGAGCGGCCCCTGCAAGCGGCCTGCGGGGACGCACGGAATGTTCGTCCGATACATCGGCACGTTGCAGCCCAGATCGACATGCCGCACCGGCAACCCGGCGTTTCGCAATCCGGCGTCGAACGTGAACGAGCAGCCGATCAGAAAGCTGACGAGATCGTCCCGCCAATAGCGCTCCACGCTCGCTGGCTCGTCGACGAGTTCGCCGTTTTCCCACACGCGGTACTTCGGCAAATCGGAACGAAGGTCGGCCTGCGGCGCCATCAGCGCCGGTGCCCACTCACCCGGCTGCGTCACTTCCAACAGCGGGCACGGCTTCGGATTCCGCTGGCAGAACAAGAGAAAATCGAACGCCCAATCGCTCGGCAACATCACCAGATTCGCCTGTGCAAACCCCGGCGCGAGTCCCGCTGTCGGCCCGGACCACGAACCCTCGCGACACGCCCGCCGAACTTCAATTCCCGTCGAGAGACGCTGCTGATGCGACATGATGAGGATGATCTTAACTCGCCGCGCTTTGCGGAGGTAGGCTTGAGGGAATGTCTGTCTGCTTTCGTCTGCCCTCAAGCCTCACGTCTCAAGCCTCACGCCTTTTATGTCTTTTCCCCCGCGCTCCGTTTACAATCGCGGACTCCCGCACAGCACGTAAATCTCCGCGATTGAGGACCC
>CAZDGB010000054.1:0-26994 GCA_964504645.1 uncultured Planctomycetaceae bacterium
CATCCTGCTGACGTTGGGACTCACCGGTATGCGGATCTCGGAACTGGCGCAGCTCTGCTGGTCCAATCTGGTGTTCGGTGCCAATCCGACCATCACCTGATTGACGACTCGCGCCAACATCGGAAGCGGCGGGGCAAAGCTGTTCAGACATTGAAGGGGAAACGGAACTGGAGCTTTCCCATTGATCGTGTCTCAACCCCCGTCGCAAACGCTGGCGAGTTCGCCGGCATCACAATCAACAAGGAGGAGACCAACCCGCAGTCAACGGCTGACAAAACCTGAGAACCTCGCCGCCGGATTCGGCACCTTTATGGCACAATCTGTTTGTGCCATAAAAAGCAACGCCGCAAGGCAATCCACAACAGTCACTTACGACGACGAAAAAATCCAAGCGGAGAGGGCGGGATTCGAACCCGCGGTGGGCTTTTGGCCCACGCCGCATTAGCAATGCGGTCCATTCGGCCACTCTGGCACCTCTCCGAACCCTATTTTTGTAGGGTTATTGCATTTTTCCCCTTGGCGGGTTAGTGTGACTACAGCAGTGAACTACAGCAAAGAGATTTGAACGCTCGTTTACCGATTCGGATGCTGAATCATGCCGAAGCGAAAAGCCGAACGATTCCCGCTCACACTTCATCATGCCACCGGCCAATGGTCAAAATGCTTCACGTTGCCCACGGGTCGCCGCAAGACGGTCTACTTCGGGACCGACCAAGACGCCGCGTTGAAAAAGTATGCCGCAGAATGCGAAGAATGGCAAGCCGGGCGCAACCCACGGGAACAGACTACAGCGCCTACAGCAATCACCCTCGCCGATCTCATCAACGCGTTCCTGACACGCTCGAAGGAGCGAAGTTCGCTTGGTGAGATTTCCGCCCGCTCGTTCGGGGACTACTGCTGGACCGGCGAGCAGATGGCGGCGCACCTCGGACGAAATCGGGATCCCGAAAAGTTGACGCCGAGCGACTTCAAGGCGTTCCGCACGGCCATGGCTGAGAAGTACGCGCCTTCCCGCCTGTCGAAGACCATCACCGTCTGTCGCATGATGTTCAAGTGGGGCTACGAGTCCGATCTGTTGGAGCGACCGGTTCGGTTCGGGCCAGACTTCAAGATTGCAGGGAAGCGGGTCGAGCGCTCCCACAAGGCCGCGAAGGGCGCAAAGCTGCTCACAGCGAAGGACATCAAATCGCTCCTGAACCATTCCGACGACGTGATGACGGCAATGGTGCTGCTCGGCGTTAACGCGGGCCTTGGCAACTCCGACATTGCGGCGCTGCCGACCACGGCAATCGACCTAGAGCGTGCTGTCCTCGACTTCCCCCGGCCGAAAACTGAAATCGCTCGGCGCGTGCCGCTCTGGCCGGAGACCGTCGCGGCGCTGCGGACGGTGTTGGCGACACGCCAGCCGAAGCCGGAGACCGAGTCCCTTGTCTTCGTGACGAGTCGCGGCGGGCCGTTCGTCTCCGTCAAAGTGGAAGGCAACAAGGTTACGCGGGTTGATCAAGTCACCGAGCGTTTCCGGCGGCTGGCGACTGCTGCCGGCATCCATCGCCCTCTCATGGGTTTCTACTGGCTACGGCACTGCACGCAAACCATCGGCGACGAAGCCCGCGACCCGCTGGCGACGGCGCACATCATGGGCCACGCCGACGGCACCATCGGCGGGCACTATCGAGAGGACATTTCCGACGAACGGCTGAAGCGGGTGACGGATCATCTGCGGGAGTGGCTGTTCGAGACGAAAGATTGAAGTCACGGCGGGAATAGGAGGCATCCGACAAGCCGATTTCCTGATCGGTTTTCCCGCTCGTTTTTTATCAGGACGTTCGACTACAGGAAGTCGGCATCATGGCAAAGAAAAGTAAGGCACGCTCCGAGCAACATCCCATCGATTGGGCGCAAACTGCGATTGGCCGATGCAAAGACCTCATCCAGGGTTACGAGTTCTTGAAGTACGCGCTCAACACAGCTCACCAGAATCTTCAGCGTGAAGGGTCCGCCGTCGCACAGGGTTGTTCCGATGCCGCGAGAGACGCAACAGGCGACTGGCGACGACTTGCAGAACATATCGAAGCTCGACCGAACACATGGAGTGAATGTATCTCCGAAGTTGAAAAAGCAAATGCGGACAATCTCAAAACAGTTCGCGTTGGACGCTGGATGGCGACCACTGCTGTGCAGGCCGTTGAATTTCTCGCTGAAGAACTTCGGGACCAAGTCGTCGCTGTACTGGACTGGTTACCGGGTCCAGCACCAATTTGGGGTCACACCTACTTTGTGAGCAGACTTCGCGAACTGGAACAGCTGCGGGAGACCGTGGAGGACATCGACGAGCAAATCGGCGTTTGGACGCTGGACGAACTCGACAGGCTCTACACACACGTCGAACACGAATCCGTTCGTCACAGCAATTTTGTAAGAGAGCAAGAGCGGCAACTTGCGGAGGCTGAAGCGAGGGAACGGCAATTGAAGTTACTGGAATCGCTCTCGCACAATGGCGGCAAAAAGGCACCAAAGATGCCACGAGCCGCCAACGGGAAACCGGGTAGACGGCCAGATCCAGCCCACGAAAAGCACGCGGACCATGCGAACAAGCTGAAAACGGCCGGAAACACTTGGAAAGAAATCGCAGAAGGAGTAAACGAGAAATTCAAATTGGCCGGAGGCGATGCCTACGACGACAAGTCGATTCGCAGCCAACACAGGTATTTCTATCCGCCTCCGAAGAAAAAAGCGGCAGTAAAGCGGTAGTTCAAACTACCACTTTGCTACCGATTCGCGCTCTCCCTTAGGCTGCCGGTGAAGTCAATTCACTGATCCGCCTAGGGGTTGCTTTATGAATGAGCCGCGTCTCACGATCTCACAAGTCGCCGCGTCGATTCAGCAGACGACCGGCGCTCCCTGCCCGACCTGGAAGGTCCGGCGGGTGATGGACTCTCTCGCCGCACAGGGCGCGATTCACATTGAGCGCATTGGCGCATATCGCACTATCGGTAGCGGCGAAGTGCAGCGCGTTGCCGACGAAATCTCCCATAAGCGGGAGACTGTCACGCCGTGAAGACGTTCTCGCTCGCCGAAGTCGCCGAAATGCTGACGGTCTCGGTCCGCACCATCGAAGCCTGGATTGCCGGGAAAGAGTTGCGGGCCGTGAACGTCAGCCGCAATCGGCGTTCGCGTAAGGCGCGGCTGCGAGTGCTGCAAAGCGACCTGGATGCGTTTCTCGACTCCAGGGCAACAGATCAGGAGCAAGGCCATCAGCCTCGTCGGCGACGGCGAATCGAAGGTGTGGAGCAATTTGTCTAGGAAATTTCGCCACGGCGGCGGCGACCAACCATTCCGCCGGGCGAAGGGAAAGCGAACGGATGCATCTTACACGAGACACTGAAAACGACAAGACGTCGAAGTCGATTCCCGACCCGACGGCCGTTGAGTGGCTGGTTCGAGCAATCGAGCAGGCCCACGACATCATCCAGCACCGTGGAAAGTTGCCACGACGGGACTGTCTGGCCCTCGCCCGCGCCGCTCTACGGTGCGCTGATGCGGAGGGCCGGCAATGCTAAACCTCTCCGACATTGAGATCGACCACGAACTCCGCGATCTATTGCCAGCGCTCTCTGCTGACGAGCGCGAAGAACTCCGCGAATCCATCGATAGCGACGGCTGGCGCGACCCGATCATCGTCTGGCTGAACTACAACATTCTGGTCGATGGACACAACCGGCTGGACCTCTGGCGCACGGAATTCGGCGCCGACGAGGATGACGGGCCAGCGATCGTCCAGAAGTTTTTTGCCAGCCGCGAAGACGTGGTGTTGTGGATTATCCGCAACCAGCTCGCCCGGCGGAATCTCACCGACGCCCAGCGCGTCGCCGTAGCCTTGAAGCTCAAACCAGCGCTTGCGGCCGTCGCCTTCAAACAACAGGCGGCGGGGGTTTGTCTGAATTCAGATAAAGGTGCCAAGCCGATCGACACGACGGCTGAAATCGCGAAGGTGGCGGGCGTCAGCAAGGATACTGTCCGCAAGGTTGAATCCGTGCAGGCGAACGGCTCTCCGGAATTGATCGGCGCCATGAAAGCCGGCGCGGTCAGCATCAATGCGGCTGCTAAGGCGGCGAAGTTGGAGCCAGCCAAGCAGGTCGAAGTCGTGCAGGCCGCCCAGGTCTCGAAGCAGGCCGCGGCGCAGGCGGTCAATGAAGCGACGGAAAATGGCGATTTGCCAACGTCCAAACAGAGAATGCGGCCGTTGAACTGGCGAGAAGTCATCACTACACGGACGACTATTGAACGCGCTGTCAACACGCTGTTGAACCGCGTGAAGAAGACCAGCACGGAAGCACTGCACGAACTTCCCCGGATCGCTCTCGCGCTGCATGAGGCCGCGGAACAATTGGGCGAACTCTCAGATCAAGTTGATGAGAAGCTCAAGTCGCACGGCCGCCCACCATCGTCAAGCGTTGACTGGAGCGTCACTGACGACATCGGCAGGTTCCGGCAGATGATCGACAAGATGGAGCCGGTATGGTCCAAGGCCGACCGCTCGACGATGCGGCAGTTCTTCGAACAGATGGCGAAGGACGTGTCGAGCAACGAGGAGGGCCAGCTCTAATGGTCGCGCTTTCCCCCGTTCCCGATGAACTGCCGATCCTCAGCGAAGGCGAGGGCGAGAAACGTCAGAACCGGCTTTTCTCCGACATCGTGGCCGATGTGAAATCTCGCGTCACCGGCCAGTGGCCGAACATTCTCGCCAGCGTTGGCGGCATCCCGGCTGACGTGCTCGACGGCGCGCATCATCCGTGCCCGAAGTGCGGAGGGACCGACCGCTTCCGCATGATCGACGCCGACGCCGGGGCGCTGTGGTGCAACAGGTGTTTCTCGGAAAACAACGGTGACGGGTTCGCGGCGCTGCAATGGCTACTGGGCAAGGACTTCCCCGCCGTCGTCAAGTTGCTCGCGGACTATCTGAACGTTCCGATCGACGAGCCGAAGAAGAAGGCTAAGAAATCCGGCGCGCCATTCGAGTTGATGGCCCCGGAGATGCAAGACGACCTCATCGACATCTATTGCGGCAAGAAGCCTCCGCAAACGCGCGACGCCGTGAAGGTTGCGGGCGGGTTGGCCGTGCGCTGGCCCATCGGCTTCCGGGGCGACGACCGCTGCATCGCGTTCCCGGCCGTGGACGATTTCGGCAAGACGACCGGCCACATCCTGCGCCGCGTGATGGGCAACGACTTCTCGGCGTACAAGAAGACCGCTGCCAGCAAGACGCGGATGATTAAGGGCAGCAAGGATGGGTTGGTCATTCCCGGCGGTTGGGATCGCGTGAAGAACGCGGCCATCGTCTGGAAGGTTGAGGGTGTGCCGGACGCCGTCACCCTGCACGCTTTCCTACCCGACGATCACGTTGTTCTCACAAACATCTGCGGCGCGAAAGCCGTCCCACCGTACCTCGACCCGCTCGCCGGCAAAACGGTGTACATCGTCGGAGACGCCGACCAGCCAGGGCAGGATGGCGCGGAGCGCTGGGCGAACGAACTGACCGCGGCTGGCGCTGCTGTTCGTATCGTCAGGTTGCCGTTCGAAGTGACGGAGAACGCCGGGAAAGACCTGCGGGATTATTTCCTGGGAGGTGGGACGTTCGCCAATCTCCTAGCGCTCGCCGAGGTCGCGTACGTCTGGACGCCGACGGCGGCATCGCAGACCGCGAAGTCGCACAAAACAGATGACCGCGTCGCCATTGAACTGACGACCAAAGAATACGAGGTGAACAACCAGGCCATCGCCACCTTGCGGGCCGACGCTGACCTGTATCAGCGCGGCGGACAACTTGTCACGGTGCTCTACGGTCCGAAGGAACAGGACGAAAAGATCAAGCGGCCGGCCGAGGCCCCGCGCATTGAGCCGCTGTCTATCCCATCGGCGCGCGAGAAGATCAGTCAGCACGCGCGGTTCTACGTCGTAGTTGAGACGGACGATGGCACGGAAGAAAAAGACAAGTTCGTGCCGGAGTGGTGCGTTCGCGCTGTTCATGCTCGTGGCCAATGGGACGGCATTCGGCCGCTTGTCGGCGTGGTCAACCATCCGGTGCTGACGCCGGATGGTTCGATGCTCACCACGCCGGGTTACGATCCCCAGACGCGATTGATTCTCGACTGGCGAGACGAGCCGCTGGTTATCGCCGAGCGTCCAAGCCGCGAAGACGCAATCGCCAGTTTGGGTCGGTTGAAGTCGCTCGTCTCTGATTTTCCGTTCGAGACGGACGCCCATCGCGCCGGCTGGCTGGCGTTCCTGCTCACGGTGCTGGTCCGCTACGCCTTCCATCACGCGATCACGTCGCCGCTGTTTCTGCTGGATGCGAACGTGCGGGGATCCGGCAAGTCGATGCTGGCCGATCTCGTGGGGCTGATCGTCTGCGGGTTCGAGCTGGCCCGTATGGTGCTGCCGAAAGACGACGACGAAATGAGGAAGTCGCTGTTGTCGATCGCGATGGCCGGCGACGAGATTGTTCTTCTGGACAACGTTGCGGGAGAGATCGGCGGGGCTTCTCTCGACGCCGTCCTGACCGGAAAGCGTATCAACGGTCGCGTGCTGGGCGAGACCCGGCAGATCTCCGTGCCCATCAACGCCGTCTGGGCGGCGACATCGAACAACGCCAGCATCGTGGGCGACTTGTGCCGGCGAACGATTCATATTCGTTTGGCGAGTCCATTCGAGCGGCCGGAAGAGCGCACGAACTTCGCGATCCCCGATCTCGTCAGCCACGCTCGTCAGCATCGTCGGGAACTGCTCACCGATTTGTGCATCATTATTCGAGCCTACATCGTCGCCGGCCGGCCGGTCCGCAATCTCACGCCGATGGGGTCGTTCGAGGAATGGTCCAGCATCGTGCGACAGCCCCTCGTCTGGCTGGGTGAAGCCGATCCGTGGGATACGCGACTGGAATTCGCCAAACAGGCTGACAGCGGCGCTCATGTTCTTGGTGAGCTATTCCGTGCGTGGCCGGACATCGACGATACGGGCAAAGGGCTGACCGCCAACGAGATCGTCAGCAAATTGGAGAACACGCAGAACTTCTATTCCGCGTTCCGGTCCGCCGTCCGCGACTTGTGCGGCTGCAAACCCGGCGCGCTCCCCTCCGTCCGCACGCTGGGCAAGCGGTTTGCCAGCGTCCGGGATCGCGTCTATCAGGGCCAGCGGATCGTCAGCCGGGACAACGGCAAGGGTGTGATGGTCTGGAATGTCGAGGCCGCGGCCGACGTTCTTCCGGGTTTCCGGGTTTCTTCGGGTTTATTTCAGCCCCCCCCGCACACGCGAGAGATGAATTCACCTTCAGACGGGAAAGAAGAGAAAGAGAAAAAAGAGAATGTGTACGTGAGTGGGGTCCAGCAAACCCGGACAAACCCGGAAACCCGGAAAGCCCCCGAACCCGTGGACGCTGCCGCTGACCCGGCCCGGCCGCGAAACGTGCGAGCCGAGCAGCCGAAACTCCCGCCGTGGGTCAGCAAGCCAGAGGAGGGCGCAGCATGATCACTCCTCAATGCCCGCAATGCCACGGCACCGAGTTCGTCACGATCTCGCCGACGCTGAGCCGCTGTGCTGATTGCCGCTGGCTGGTCCGCCTCACCGACAACGGCGTGGAGACGGCGTATCCGTTGTTTGGCCGCACGAAGCGACGAGCACGACGGCGTGCGATGCGAACGATGCAGATACTCGATGACTTGGAGGATAAATAGCGCGCCTTACCCAGCCTGCGGGTCCTACCGGGGTTCCGCAGGTCCAACACCGCCGGGAACTCAGCATCGCTACGTGACTGCGCTTACCGAAACCAAAAATGACAATTTTCCAACAACACACACACTTCGATCCCCACGCCACGCCGGCCCTGTCCAAGCAGGCCGCGTACCGTCGCCGTCAGGCTGTCGAGTCGGCGGACTGCGGCCCGATTGACGCTTCGCGCCGCAACGATGAGCGACGGGAATCCTGCCGTCTGGACCTCCACAAGTTCCTGACGACGTACTTCCCGCATTCGACGGGTCTGCGGCCATTCTCGGAAGACCATCGCCGTGTGATCGAACGCATCCAGGGCTGCATCCTCGGCGGCGGGCGCGTGGCGAACGTCTGCTACAGGGGGTTCTCGAAAACGACGATCAGTGAAAACGCCGCAATCTGGGCCGCCCTGTACGGCCATCGCCGCTTCGTGCCGATCTTCGCCGCGAACGCCACGGCGGCGCGCGGCATCGTCCGCAGCCTCAAACGGGAGTTGTCAGAGAACGACATGCTGGCCGACGACTTCCCGGAAATTATTCAGCCGATTCAGGCACTCGAAGGGAAGCCGCAGCGGTGCCAAAGCCAGACCTGCGACAACGAGCCGACGTTCATCGAGTGGACCGCCGACCGCATTGTCTTCCCGACGATTCCCGGTGCCGTGGGCGGCGGCGCTGTGCTGTGCTCTCACGGTCTGACGTCCGGCACGCTGGGCTTGAAGCACAAGCGGAGCGATGGAACCCAACAACGACCCGACTTCGCCCTGATCGACGACCCGCAGACTCGTCAGAGCGCCGCCCAGCCCGCTCAGTGCGCCAAGCGGATGGAAATCATCAAGGCGTCGATTCTCAAGATGGCGGGACACCGGGCGCAGATCTCCTGCGTGGTCAACGCGACCGTCATCGCCAAGGGAGACCTCGCCGACACTCTGCTGGATCACAAGCAGTCTTCCGCCTGGCAGTCCGAACGCATCCCGATGGTGAAGTCGTGGGCCGACGCTCACGAAACGCTCTGGATGGAGTCCTACGCCACGATACGCCGTGCATTTGACCCGGAACTGCCGGGCGACCAGCAGCGGGCGCACCGGGCCGCGAATGAGTTCTACGCCGCCAATCGCACGGCAATGGACGCCGGCTGCTCTGTCTCGTGGGAGTGGTGCTACGCCGAAGACACCGGCGACCCGAACCAAGTGCCCGAGTTGAGCGCAATTCAGCACGCCTACAACAGCTTGATCGACGACGGCCCGGAGACGTTCGCTTCTGAGTGCCAGTGTCAGCCGTTGGAACCGCAGGAACTGACCAGCAACTTGCTGTCGAAGGAACTGATCGTCTCCAAGTTCACGGCGATTCCTCGCGACGTGGTTCCACAGTTTTGCGAACGTGTGACCGCGGCTATCGACGTCGGCGGCAAGATTCTCTGGTGGGCGGTTGTCGGCTGGCAGTCGAACTTTAGCGGCCACGTGATTGCCTACGGCTCGTATCCGCAGCAGTCGCAGCCGTATTTCACGAACGCCAGACCGGCGAAGACGATTCGGATGGCGCACCCCAACATGGGGGAGGAGGGCGCGGTTCGTGCGGCGCTGGAGCAACTGACGACCGCGCTGACCTCCCACGCCTGGACGCGGACCGACGGGACGGCGATGCGCATCGAGCGAATCGTTGTCGATGCCGGCTGGCTCACCGATGTCATCTACAGTTGGCGGGAAGCGAGTCCGCACGCGGCGCTCATCACGCCGTCGCACGGCCGATTCTTCGGCGCGACGAGCCGAGTCATGCTGTCCGACTTCAACTTGGAGCAAGGCGAGCGGCGCGGCCTGAATTGGTTATTTACGCGGGGCCGGAGTCGCAAGCGGGCCATGCACCTGCTGATTGATTCCAACGCCACGAAGTCGTTTCTCGCTCGCCGGCTGGAAACTGCGCCGGGAGACATCGGCAGCCTGACGCTGTTCAACGATCCGGGCGGGCACGCGATGCTCATCGACCATTTGCTGTCCGAGAAGTGCGCCGTCGTGAAGACCACGAATCGCACGTGCGAGGAATGGACCGTACTGCCCGCGCGGGACAACCACTGGCTCGACGTGCTGGCGCTCAATTGCGCGGCAGCGTCATTCCAGGGATGCAGCCTCGGCGCGGTGACATCGACGCCAGTGGCGAAGCAGCGAGTGAAATTCTCGGAATTGCAACGAGCGGCCAAGGCGCGCGGCGGCGGATTGTCGCACGACGGCTGGCGGCGAATCACCTGAAACAAGCAGCGTGGCAAAGGGTCGCGCGAACGAAGCGTTTGAACGATGAAAGGTTTTAACGATGTCTATTGTCCTGAAAGAGCCGACCTCCGACTCCGACGTGCTGGTTGCCTTGGACTCTGTGTCCGCCGCCGAGGAAGACTTTTTCCAATTCCTGAACGCAAATGGAATCAGCCAAAGCGTGCAAATTGTGACGCCGCTGGTGGAACTCTGTTGCGTGCTCCGCGCCGCGCACGACGATCCCGGTCTAATTTCGCTGCGCATTGACGATGCGGGACTGCTTCTGGACGAACGCTATCAAGACCGCGTGTTGTTATTGGCGCTTCGCGCCTTCCAATCCCAATACGGCGAATCTCAAGAGGTGATCAGCCTGATTGCCGACATGGAAAGCCAGCTCCAATGAACCAGGATTTCCACGACTGGGATGAATGGCGCGACGCCATCGAGCCGGACCTATCGGCGAGCGTCGACTCCGACTTGCGGGCTGATAACGCCGGTCCGGTGCGGATCGTCTTCGATACGGAACTCGATGCACCGATGCACTTCGAGGTTGCGGGCTATGCCGGCGAGTTGTTCGCTGTGGGCCTGCAACACATCACCGTGAAGCGTTATCCCGCCGAGAAACCGGGGCCTACGCTGGTGATCAGCACCACGTCCGCCGAGCGTGACTTTCCGCTTGCTGACTTGCGATTCATGTTCGCCACGGCAACGGCAGTGCACGAACTGGCGCACACACTGGACCAGCGATCGCTGCGCGGCTACGCGCCGTCACTGGCGGATACGGACATCGTTCGCCGTGTCGTGATGGAAGGGCTGGCCGAAGCTGGCGACGACGACGCGGTGTTGCATGAGAGATTCGGCATCGACCACGCCAAGTTCGTGCGGCGTTCAATTCATCTTGCCGACCGACTCATTCGCCGCGGCTGGGTAGTGCCGCTCGTTTACCTCCAGAACTGGGGCGAGGTCAGCCCGTGGGATGCGATCAGCGCACTCGGCGACGAACTGGAAGCGCTGGCGGACAAGTCGATTCGAGACGTGGATCACGTTCCGGTGCCGGACGGGTTCCGGGCATTGTTTCAGAAATCACAAGCAGCCGTCGCGTGACGGCGCAACACAAAGGGAGAGGGGAAATGACCGGGGTGATTGTCACGGTCTGCGAAGACCGCCGTTACATGTTCATACGCTCGCCGGAGTGCCCGCGTGATGTTTTCTGCCATCGCGACGAATGCTGCTTTGACGACGCTTTCGACCAGAAGTTGAAACGTCGCCAAGTCGATTTCACGTTGACGCAAGACGACCAGGGCAGGCCGCGCGCCGAGAACGCGCGGCTGGTCACGGAAGGAAAATCATGATCGGCGAAATACGAGAAATTCACGAAAACCACGGCGAAGGCGCTGTCGAATCGCCGCTCGCCAAATGTCCGATTTACATCCGCGCGCACGACTTCGCCAAGTTCGGCCCGTTCCTCATCGGTCGCAAGGTGCGGCTCGACCAATTGGATGCGAGTAGCGGGCGATTGTGGGCGTCGGCGTCGCTGATCGAGGAAGACAACGAAGACAACCCGGCGGCGTAGCCGGGTTGGGCGGGGCTGTCGTGAGAGTGACGCAGTTCCCGCTTTCTTGAACACAAACAGGAATCGAGCACATGAAGACCAGTCCAGACAGCAAGCTGCGGGAGTTTTTCCGCCGCGAGTTCGACACGTTCTACGCCGCGCCGTCGCCAGACATTGATGACCTTCGATGCTTTTGCAGTTGCGCTGCCGGCGAGGCCAAGGTGGAACTGGTGGCGCTTCAGTCAATCCTTCAGAAGCATGCCGAGCGATACGCGGAAGCGGCAATGGTGCTTGCGAATCGTCTCGACGAAATCGGGGAGGGCTGAGCGATGGCCAGAGAGAAACAGCGCGTCGAGTTTTCGCCGGAATCGGGCAAGCGCATCGCCGAAGTCGTGCGCAAGGTTGAGCACTGGAACGACGGACCGCTTCCGACTGCTACAGGCGCGAAAGCACATCCGCAAAAGCTCTTTCGGGTGAAGCTGCAAGCGCGACTCAAAGACACCAACAACGTGGTTGGAATTCGCCAGATCCAAAAAGAGGACGGCAACGTCCAATGGACGGACATCAACGACGCGAAAATTTCGCCGATCTACAAGGGAAGCCCCGATCAGGCGGACCTTCCGAAGAACTCCATCGTCTGGATCGTCTCGCATCGCGGGCGCTGGTTTGTCGTCGGCGGACCATCCATCGCCGTGGGCAAAGCTGACGGAGCTATTGCGAAGGGAACGTTCGGCAGCGTGTCGATCTACGACAGCCCGAACAACGACTCCTACACGCTCGAAGATACCAACGTTGACGCGATTGCATGGGCGCGGCTCGGCGACGTTGAGGAAGACGGCTGGTGCTATTTGTGGAAGTTCGGCTGGGGATGGGAAGTCGTCAACACGGAGTGCCTGTAATGTGCTGGTGGCCATGTTGCTGCAAGGGACACGTACACCGCCTGACCGCTTCGGGGTCGAAGGTGTGGCACGCCTTTTGGGATGCCCGCTACCATTGGACTGCACTCCCAACTCATCCGTTGCTCGCTGCGACGGACGGGACAGACGTGTTCGTCATCGGCACGCGAGCCTCGGCGACGAACAGTCCGGCAGACTCCTACGGCGTGCGAGCGTATGACGGCGCTGATGGCACGGTGCTCTGGGAAACGGACGTCGGCGCGGAACCGCTCGACATCCGATACATCTCCGGCGCGGGTGTCGTCGTCTCCCACATGGCGAGTTTTCCGATTGCGAACGCCATCACCCTCACAACCGCGGCGGCGTCGAATATCTCCATCGCGACGTTCTACGGCAACGGCGGTGCGACACTTACGTCTTCATCGACGGCATCGAACGTCGACACCTACCTCGAAGCAATCTCCGGATTGAGCGGCAAGGTGTCGGTCACCGGGACCAACTTCGCCGGCGGGTTTGCCATCACGTTCGATTCGTCGCTCGCCGGTCCGACCGGTCTCTTTCCGGTGATCAATTTGCGTCAGGGATCACCGCAGGTTTTCACCGGCACGACTGTAGCCGCGACCGGTCTGCGGAATGTCACGTGTCTCGATCCGAGCGACGGCAGCGTACTGTGGACGGCGATGGTCGGGCCTTCGTCGGCGACGAACTACACCGCAATGGCGGTGTCGGAGCATTCGAGCGGCTTGGCGGTCACGTATGGCATCACTGGCGCATCGAACAATCTGGCAATCCTCGACACGTCCGGCTCGATCCTCTCCAACGTGGCGTTGCCGGGCTACACCGTGGTGGGAACGCTGCGTGGTCGCTCACTGGTCTGTGACGGCGCGGATTACATCTATCTGCGGGGCGTATCGGCGGATGTTCGTGTCTCGAAATACAACTCGTCTCTGGTTCACCAGTGGACGACGGGAGCAAGCGGCGAACTCTTTACCGGGCCGTTGTTGCTCGACGGCAGCGACGTCTGGGTCACGAAGTTCGTCGGTTCACCGACGTTCGCATACCGCCGACATCAAAAGCTCGCCGGAGCCTCGGGTAGCGTCCTGGACACCTTCGATGCACACATTCCTTACAGCCCCGGCAGCTACTTGCCGCACATCAACACGGCCGCAAATCTCGCGACGGCAATCGCCCCGTTGACCGACGGGGGCTTCATGACATGCGGAGGCAACTCGCCGGCTTACATCGCAAGCAAGTGGGACTCATCGTTCGCGCTGGCGAAGGACATCAAGTGCAGGAGCAAACGGGGTACGCACGTCATGGCTTTCGACGACGACTGCATCGTGTTGAATGAGGTGTGATCCGGGTAGCCTGTTCGTGCGTTCTGTTGTCGGGTCGTTTTCCAAACCGCTTCGGAGGGTCGAACAATGCGAAAGCTGCTGCTGGTCGTGCTGCTGGCGTTTCCGGTGGGTTGCGAGAGGAAGAACACCGTCGAAATCAAAATTGGCGACGGACCGGCGATCAAGGTGGACGCGAAGAAAGCGGCGGAAGGTTTTCAGAAACAAAAAGACGACGAGCAAGCGCTGATCGAACAACTGGCGAAAGACCAGGAACCGCTGAAGGTGCAGGCGGCGAAAGCCGTGTATGACGCCCTCGCCAAGCATGAAGGCGACAAGGTTGCGGAGGTCGCGGAAATCACGCCGGAGGAAGTCGAGACGTTCGGCGGCGAGAAATGGGTTGTAACCGGCAAGCTGCACTGCGTTCGACGGGACGGGACCGACAGCACGACGAAATTCGAAGTGACGCTGCGGGTCGCGTTCGGCAAGTTGCAGACGATGCGTACGCGGCTCGACGTGGACCCGCCACGGGCATCGAGGCCGGCCCCGGCGAAAACGCAGGCTGACGAGTGATCTTTCTTAACCCGGTGCAGATCAACCGGCCGCGCGGGCGCTGGCGATGCGCCCGACGGTCGCGGGAGGCTAGCGGGCGCTCACAGCGCGGAAGCGAGTACCCAGCTTCTTGGAAGCCGCCTTCTGCTTTCGTTTGGGGCGCGTCTGTCGTCTGCTGTCGATCAGCAAGTTAAAGCGTCGGCGCGTCGCTTCATCGGCGTCTTCGAGTGAAAGCTCGCCAATCAAAACCGCGGCAAGCCGTCGGTTAGCCGGGGTCTTCATACGCTTAACGTATTTCGAAAGATCCTTTCGGTCTTGCATGTTGGCTCGATGAACCTGAGCCAAAAAACCGAGCGTCCACGCTTCACGGCGATTTACTTGGGCTTGGCCCGCATGGTCACTTGCAGTGTCTACCGTTGACATGCGATCATCTTCCTACTCCGCCCCATCTACGGAATCACTACACTTTAGCGGTGTCTTCTCAGATGGCTCGGATCGTGTCAAGAGGACGATTCACTCAGTCCAGTTCATTGTAGTCGGACCGCCAGACCAAGAACATAAGTCCGACGGCGCGGAATATCAACCGATGGCCAAACGCGACACACAGTCATCAAACACCGCCGATCCGAGTGTTGACGATCGGAGGTACGCAAACTCATCCCTGAAGATCGGAGAGTTCCTGACATATTTGGCTCCTGAATTGTTCGCTGCAAAAGGCAAAAGCGAAATGCCGGATTGGCCCGCTGATGTCTTCGCAGTCGCTCTCGCGCTTCTTGAAAAGAGCGGCGGTTACACGAATCTCGGCACGCATGTTCGCCCCTACGGAGAAAGTGTGCGCAGTCGTGATGCGTGGTTGAAGCGAACAAAAAATGCTGGATTAAAATGGCGTCGGCTTTGGATCAAGGGGCTGTGTCCACCGTTCGCTGAAAGCAATTGGCAAACCGTGATGCAACATTGGAACACTCCTGTTGCTGAAATCCGAAATTGCCCAACAAAACCAGAACTCTGCATTGCTCTCTTTAATCTTGTGGCAATTACTGACGAGGCGTTCGCGGGAGTCGGCTTAATTCCATTCGACAAACGTCCTCCAGCCGAACGCGACTTCTGGATGGAGTCCGAAATTCTACTCGACCCGGAAGCCGATCCGGAGAGCGACTTAGAAGGCTTTGAAGGTGGAAGCACTTTGTGCGCCCACCTTCATCCAACTCGTTTGCGTGTTCTACCGAAGTCTCAAATTCCGATTTCCGGTCTTTCAGTTCGCTCCCTGACCAGTCACATAGCACTGTGCCCGCCCATCGACATCGCCGCGCGATGGTACTCACAATGGTTTGAGGAGAATCAAAACGACCAAGGGCACTGCAATCTGCTATTGATTCCCTGGCCGTTTGAAATCTCGCCGACACAGTTTCGTGCTGTGAGTGGGCCATTGAAACCTAGCGGTCTTGCAGCGGAAGGAATCGCTCGGTGGTTCGAGTACCTTCCGAATCAGCCGTCAATCGGCACCATCGTTTCTCTGGTTGAGAAACTCGTTTCGAAGGCTATCGAGCGAGTCGGAACCTTGCACGCCGTTGTGCTTCCGGAACTCTCTCTGACCGAGGAACAGTTTGATCACGTTTGCGCAATGCTGATTCCTAAAGGGATCGGCATCATTGCAGGGGTTCTGGCGAAGAATGACGAGGACGACGAGACGTGGCCGCTGAATACGGCGGTGGCTATCTTTCCGTCGGAATTCTCCGGGAATTGTAGGTTCGTTCAAGCGAAGCACCACAGGTGGAGACTCGACGAGAAGCAGATAGTCCGATATGGATTGTCATCTCAATTGGATCCCGCAAAGGATTGGTGGGAAGCAATTTCAGTGAACCAGCGGAACATCAACTTCCTAAAGCTGAGGTCCTGGCTAAGCGTCTCCGTTCTCATTTGTGAAGACTTGGCACGGGTCGATCCTGTCGGGCGTTTCGTCAGAACTGTTGCCCCGGATTTGGTGATAGCGCTCTTGCTCGATGGCCCGCAACTGGGAACTCGATGGCCAGCGCATCACGCGATGGTTCTTGCCGACGACCCTGGATCCTCAGTTTTGACGCTGACATCTCTCGGAATGATCAAGCTAAGCACAATGACGGAATCGATTGGCGACGAATGCAAGCCGGTCATTGCCCTTTGGCGAGATCCGATTCGAGGCGTGGCTGAAATCTCTTTGCCAAAGAATGCGGAGGGTGCAGTTCTCACGCTGACTCGGCACAAGGGTAGCTCGGCAGTCTCCGAACAAACCGCCGATGATCGGAAGCACGGCTTAGAGTTGGGTTCACCGGTCTATGGCGGAATCACTTTTGTGTGACGGCAATTCGGATGACAATCCCCGCTCGCATCTTCACCCTGCTCGCCCTCGCCGCGTCCGTTTTCCTGTTCGCAGCGGAAGCCCGGTTCATTCCCGATGACGTCTTCGCTGTGGTGATGTGGCCTATCCTTTGGACCTGCCTCCACGTTCCCGGCTTCACCGACGAGCACGAGGGCTGGCTGGAAGTCGGACTGTCGATCAAGGCAGCGATGGCGGTGTTCGGCGTGACGTGGCGCACGGGGCAGCGCTAACGCTTCTTCGCCGGCTTCTTCGCGGTGGACGCGGCGTCGGCCAGTCGGAGCAACTCGTCTCGCGCCCAAGTGGAAGTGACCTTGCCGACAGCCCCCGCGGCGTTGTCGAGGCGTGAACGCTCGCCGGCCGTGAGACGAATTTGCAGGACTTCCTGTTTAGGTTGTCCGCTCAGCGATGGTCTGCCTTTGGGCATCGTGCCTTTGCCTAAAAAAGTATTACGGAATTGACAATCGAATTTAGTATTGCGATAGTAACCGGCGATGGCGGATTTGCAATGTGTTATCCGTCAAAAGCGAACGGCCGCAAGTGCGCTAACACTCGCAGCCGTTCTGACCATGAACCTCTTTTTGTGGAAGGGTCGACATGGCTACGCGCATTCTACAGCAGGACGGCAATCACGCGAAATCGGAAAAGCCGTCACGCCGGCGAAACGAGGAACGCTGGGCGATCACGGACCTGGAACCGGCTCCGCGTCACCGCTTCATCCGGGACAATCTCGAACCTCGAATCATCTTGTTCCCGCCCGGCATCATCGAGGAGCACGACCGTAAGCCGGGTCAGCTCATCGATCTGGTAACGCTGGCCCTCTCGAAGCTCTTGAAGCCCGGCGAGGCGGTCAAAGGCGTGGTCTCGAAAGAGCGGCCGAGTTCGGCAATCACCTGGACGCGGACCTGCTCCGGGGAGGCAGTGGACCTGCTGAACCCCGATCCGAAGAACCTCCGCATCGAGGACATCGCCAAGGCGTTGTCGAAGGTGTGCCGTTTCGCTGGCCACACGCGGAAGTTCTACTCCGTGGCGCAACACTCCGTCATCGTGTCGCGGCTTTGTCCGCCCGAACTGCGGCTGAAGGGACTGTTGCACGACGCAGCCGAAGCGTTCGTCTCGGATATCCCGACGCCGGTGAAGTCGATCCTGTCGGCAGCGTGCCGGGCAGAACTGAAAGCGGTGGAAGCTCGGCTGCTCGCGGCGCTCGGCAAGGCGTTGGCCATCGACGTATCGCCCGATCCGGCGGTGAAACACGCGGACCTTGTGGCGCTGCGGCATGAGGCTGAACTGCTGCTGCCCGAACCTATCGCCGGATTCGCTGACCTGCCCGGCGATCCGTGCGAACCAATCACGCCGTGGCGTGCGGAAGTCGCCGAGCGGAACTTCCTGCACGAGTTTCATCGGCTGGTGGATGAGCGGAAGCACGCTCGACGGCATCGTGGCGAGTTCTGACGTTACGATTCCGTGCCCCCGGTGCTGGTGGCCGGGGCGCTTTGTCTGACGATTTCAGTTGCCTTTTTCTGAAGGGATTGGTACTTACTGCATTTCGTTCCGTAAAGGACTGTGCAGTCTAGGACTACTTAATTAAGGAGACCATTCGATGTTCCGCACGATGAAACGGGTGGCAGTCATCGCCTTGGTGATGGCCGCTGGAACGCAGGCTCAGGCCAACATTCTCACCAACGGCGGGTTTGAGACAGGAGACTTCACTGGGTGGACGCAATATGGCAATACCGGATTCACTGGCGTATCCGGTGAATTTAGTAGCGTGTTGCCTCCCGAAGGAAATTTCCAAGCATTTTTCGGCCCGGTCGACAGCGAAGGCGGAATTTTTCAAAGTATTACAACCACTCCCGGCGAAACGTACACACTCATCTTTCAGGTGCTCAACTTTGGCGGCACACCTTCGTTGTATAACTTCGGAATCAATTTCATTCCCTACGAACTCGTCGCAGACCCAGCCGGCTTTCCATACACGATTCAACAGCACACTTTCGTCGCGGCAGGTGCCAACACGGTGGTTAACTTCGGATTCCGAAATGATCCCAACTACTTCCTGCTGGATGACGTCGAACTTAACGTTGCCGCAGTTCCTGAACCGGCCACGATGTCGCTAATCGGCATGGGCGCAGTAGGAATCGCCGTTGCTGCGTATCGTCGCCGACGCCAGACGTCGGCCGTCTGACTCGACTGACAACATTCGGCTTGCTGAGTGCCCCGGTTCACGCCGGGGCATTTTTTTTCTGCTGTAGTCTACAGCAATTCGCGCCTTTTGGTGCGCTTTTGAGCGGAATTGAGCAGGCTGCCGAAGTCGGTTTCAGCCTAGAAATATAGTGGTTTCAAGCGTTTTTCGCGAAACCATGAGATGCATTAGCAATGCGGTCCATTCGGCCACTCTGGCACCTCTCCGGCCGTGGGAGCAACTATAACCCCCGGACATCGGAAAGCAAGTCAGGGTTCGCCGCCACGGAAGGCGGAAGGGAAGGCCGAAGGCTGCGGACGCCGAATTTCACTCCGGCGGCGGCTCGTCGGGCAACATCCCCAGCGCCACCATGCGGCGATACAACTTCGGGCGAGACAGCCCCAACAACTCCGCTGCGCGCGTGAGATTGTCGCGGCTGGCAAGCAGGACCGCGCGAATCTGTTCCCGTTCGACCGATTCCAGCACGGTCTCCAGCGGCTGGAATCGCTGCGACGTCGCCGGTCCGAGTTGCTGGGCGTCCTGGCCGACGCGGAATGCCATGGGAAAGTCGGCTTCTTCGATCAATGGTCCGGCAGACTGCAAACAGGCGGCCTCCACGACCGCTTTCAGTTCCGCCACGTGTCCCGGCCACCGATAGCGGCTCAAGGCCTCGGCGGCGGGTGGATGAAATCCCGTCAGTTGTCGGTCGGAAAGCCGGTTGAACTCTTCCAGAAAATATTGGGCGAGCGGCAGGATGTCTTCAGACCGCTGAGCCAGCGGCGGGACTTCGATGACGAGTGCCGTCAGTTGGAAATACAACGCGCGATGAAACCGGTCCTGTTCGACTTCGTCGGCCAGCGATTCGCTTGCGGCAGCCGTGATGCGCGGCGGGTCGCTGTCCCGCTTGTCGGCCAGCCAATCGGCCAACCGCTCCTGGACATCGCGGGGCATCGCGGCGATGTCGCGGAAGAACACCGTGCCGGCGCGCAGCGTTTCTAGTTCCGTCCGTTCGCCGCGGAGTTGCTTGAGAAGTCGCTTAAGTTCGGTGCTCGATGTACGGCGGCAGTCGATCGGCACAAACGCCTGCTTGGCGTGTGGGCCGCGCTGGTGCAACACGCGTGCCAGATGCTCGCGGCCCGAGCCAGTCGGACCGAGCAGCAGCACGCAACCTGCCGCGCCGCGGGCGAGCTTTAACTGAGTCAACACACGGTGCATGGGAGCGCTGCGGGCGATGACGGACTCCTCGCCGTAGCGGTTGCGGACCTGATGCCGCAACGCCGCCAATTCCGCATGAAGCACATGGGCCGGCGACGCCGACGCAGAATTCGACGCCTGCTGCGGGTTGTGCCATTCTCCCCAAACTTGAACGACCTTGCCTGCTGCGTCGAGCACCGGGCGGAAATGAATCTGGCCGGCCTTCGGAGAATCGTGCCGATGCGGTATGAAGTACGGCACGACGACCGGCGTTCCCTGCCAGACTTCCGGCGGCGGCGCGCAGGCGCTCAGCACAGCGGCAGCCGAGTACGGATCGGCCTCGGTCGCATAATTGCAAGTTTGCGTCAGTAGCTCGTCGGCGTTCCAACCTGTCCAGTCGCTGCAACCGCGATTGAACAGAATCAAGCGGCGTTTCGCGTCGAGCAGAAAAATCGGCGTCGTCGACTCGGCCACATCCTCCGCCCAGCGCAACGACACCGAACGCTTGGGACCGGATTTCTTCATGAGTCGCACGGATACATCGGAGAAGCACAGACAGGAACCGCAGATTTCGCAGATGAAATGCGGATTCAACGCAGATCAAACAAGATCATAAACCGGCACGTTCATCACAAAAGGAGAACGATAAAAAGATATTCTACCTCTCTCTATGGAGTGTTTCGCGCCCTAATTATTCTCACTGAAAAATCTGTGAGAATCTGCGAAATCTGCGGTTCCTGTCTTTCTCTTTCTTGAAGCGATTCAACGCTGAACGCGTCCCGAACCGGAGCCGCCCATCAAGGCTTCGATTTCTTCCCGCGTCGCATAATTGAAGTCGCCGATGATGCTGTGCTTTAGGCAACTGGCGGCGACGGCATACCGCAGCGCGGTCTGCGGCGATGACAGGTCCGGCGTCGTCAGCGCGAAGATCAATCCGCCGGCGAAGGCATCCCCCGCTCCCACGCGGTCGACGATGTTGCGGATGGGATACGGCGCATATGTCCCAGAGCGATCCAGCGGCGCGAAATGCGCCTGCTGCGTCGCCGGGTCGTAGAGCATCGCGCCCCAATTGTTATGGCTCGCCGACAGGCTTTCCCGCAGCGTGATTGCCACCAGCTGCGCTTGCGAAAACTGTTTCACGATTTCGCGGGCCACGTCCGGATACGCAGCGACGCTCAGTTCGCCCTGCTGGACGTCGGTGTGCGCGGCGCGGATGCCGAGCACCTGCTCGGCGTCCTCCTCGTTGGCGATGATGACATCCACGAATTGCAGCAACTGCCGCATCGTCTTGCGGGCGAGTTCTGCGGGCTTCGCCGAGGCATCCCAGTTCCAGAGTTTCTTGCGGAAATTCAAATCGCACGACACTTTGACGCCCGCGGACCGCGCAGCTTTCGCCGCGGCGAGCGCGCTGTCGGCGGCGAGCGAACTCAACGCCGGCGTGATGCCCGAAATGTGAAACCAACTCGCGTCGCGGAACGCCGCCGACCACGGATAGGCGTCCGGAGTCGTGACGGCGATCGTGGCGCCGGCGCGGTCATACGTCACGGTGCCGCTCCGTTGATTGGCGCCCGTTTCGACGTAGTACGTCCCGAAGCGGCCTTCGCGGCTCCGCACAATCAGGTCGTCCGCGACCCCCAGCCGCCGCAGTTCGGCGACGAACGCCGAGGTGAGCGGGTTATCGGGCAGGGCCGTGCAGTACGCCGCCTGGCCTCCCTGCTGGGCGATCGACACGGCGACATTGACCTCCGCGCCGCCGAACGTCGCCTCCCACGTGCCGGGCAGGCATTGACTCAATCGCAGAAACCCGGGCGGACAGAAGCGAATCATCACTTCGCCGAACGTCACCACACGCGGCATGAAGGTCGTCTTTCAGTCTTTGCAAAGGAAGAAATCTGATTTGGAGTTGATCGTACTTCGTGCCGGGACCTCAGTCCAGATTGCGCCGTACGGTGGTCTGTGCCCACCAGCATGATCGCAACGAACTTCGCTGGTGGGCACAGTCCACCCTACAAGATTCTCAGCCACAGCGCCGGCCAGCAGCCAAGCAGCAGACTGATTGCCAGCAAGGCAACCGCGGCGATCAGATCCCACGGGCGGCCCGAGCCCGGCGGCACGGCGACCGGCGGGTCGAGCGTCAGACAGCGAATCCACTCGACGACCCGTTTTCCATGCAACCAGCTTGAGATCGTGAAGAAAATCACCGCAGCGAGCAGCACGGGATGCGTTTGCGCCGGCTCTTGCTCGGCGGGAATCAACGTCATCAATTCGCCGAGAGCGCCAAGCCACGCCGGCCAGAAGCCCGCGAGCGGCCAGCAGCCGATCAATCCGATGAGGAACCCAATCAGCACGCACGTCGTGCCAAACCGTCGCGACAAGACTCCTTGATACTGTTCCAGAAACAATTCCCCATACGCCGGCTCGCCGAGCCGACGGAGGATCGCGACCATTCCCGCAACGGCCAGCGACATCGACAGGCAGCTCATCGCCAGCAAGTTCAGCAACGGACGGCGATCCCATTGCCGGACGTGGCCGCTGTCAGCGACCAAGAAGGAAAGAACGGCAACCGCGGCCAGCAGCAGGACTTGTCCGGCAAGCGCGTTCGTCATCAATGCTTGCAGCAGTTGATTCACAGTTGAAGCGGCCATCACGCGGAGGCCGCTCCACAGACCGGTCCCCACTGCGGCAACGGCGCACACGACACACAGCGGCCCGCCGTACCCGACACCAAAGACCGGGACGAAGTGCAGCAGCATCGTCAGCCCCAGCAGTTGATTCAGACATTGATCGACGGCACGGTCGCCGATCGAACCGCCGGAAGCGTCGCGGCGAGGTCCCAGACTCCACGGCACAAGGCCGCAGCGGACGCCGACGGCCGAGATCAGCAGCAGGACCGTGGCCAATCCCCAGCGCGTGGGCATTTCGAGTACTTGCGCGTCGGCGTCGCGTGGAACGGCTTTCGTGATCGACGCCGACAATTCCGCGAAGTGCGTTGTTCCGCTCCACAATCCCAGGCAGCACGCCACGCCGATCCAGAAGCACGCCGAGCTGATGAGATGACGCATTAGTTCACGCGATAGATGCGAACTCTGCGGAGCATCATTCGTTTGTCCTAATCGGCGTGCGACTTCGCCGAGTTCCCAGGCCAACCCGGCGATGAGCAAATCGCCGGTCAGCGCGGCCCAACCGATGGCGCTCAACCGCAGCAGCGAAGCTCCGCGATTGGAGGCTGCGGACGAGAAAATCGTGAATTGCACGAGGCCGAACAAACTCGCCGACCAGAGCACGGCGCGTACCCAGCTTGGGTCTGATGTCGGCCGCGCGCCGGTCGCGTCCATCAGCAATCCACCGAGCAGACTGACGATCGCGATCACGGTCTCCCAGCGCGGTGTCAACCAGCCGCGCGGCAGGAACAGCAGACACGCGCCGCCGACCGCCCACAACAGCGGCGCCCGCAGCCACAGTTCCACGGGCGGCGAATGAACCTCGTCTAGTAATTCGGTCTTCAGGACGGTACTCGCGGACGGTGGCTCGCGGACGGTTGCCGAGGACATTGGTTGAGCGAACGGATCGAACAATCGCTCCACGGTCGGCTGCACCACAGGCTGCCACAACGCAAGCGCCGCTCCCAAGCACAGGGCCGCGACGATCAGCAGCCCGATCGCATTTTCACGAACAGAAAAAAGAGCGCGCGTTTGCTCAACCGAGTAATCCTCCCGCAGCGAATTCAACATGCCGCGCAGGATGCCCCAACCTGTCAATAACGCGCCGCTCAACAGCATCAGATTGGGAACGCCGTGTTGAGCGAGTTCCCACAAACTGAGCGTCGCCAGCCCGGTGATACCGGCGAACGCGGGAAGCAGCCCCAGGATTCCGGCGCTCAAGGCCAGCCACCCTCTCCCTCCAGGGGAGAGGGGAGAAAAACCAAGTTCTCCTGTCGCATCCGAGGCCACGGAGGCTCGCCGTTCTCTCCAGCCAATCACCAGCGCCAGCGCGGCGACCGAGAGGGACGCCATCAGTAGCATTTGCCAGCCGGCGAGCGCGATCTGCGGATGCCCGGAAATCAGGCCCAGCAGCGCGGCGTGCGAAACCGCCAGTGACGAGTAGCACGCCAGTTTCCGCCACTCGGTTTGCGAGAAAGCGAGCAAGCCAAAATAGAGCGTGCCGAGCGTTGCGGCGTCGATCAGCAGCCAGCCCCAGATCGTTCCCGACGGAAAGAACGGGGCGACAAACCGCAGAAACACGTAGCCGCCTTGCAGCATCAGCGTCGCCCCGCAGAACGCCGCGATTGGGGCGCGGGCTTCCGTCCATAGTCCGCTCCACCAGCGATGGGCCGGGAAAATCGGCCACCGCAACCACAGCCCGAACAGCCAGCACGACAGCACCCACGGCTGGAAGTTCGTCCAGACTTCCAGGGCCGTTTCGTTGCCTTTCACCCACCGCGCCAGCGTCCAGACGATGTGCGCATAGCGAAGCGACAAATCCGCCGGCCGGCCGCGCAGCTCGAATTGAATCCACGCCGCGGAGACCACCAGCCCGATCGCGCCGAGCCCGCAGAGGGCGTGCGCCAATCGCGACGAGATCAGAAACAAGCCCGCCGCCGATTTCCGCCCGGTTCCGCCCGCTCGTCCGATCGCGAAGAACGCCCACCAGGCCCACAGCTCGCAACTCAAGAGGAACGTGAGAAAATCCTGCGACGCGAACGCAGTCATCGCCAGCGACTGCCCCAGCAAGACTCCTGCATAGGAATCGGACTGCCAATCCGCGCAGCAACGGTCTGCCGTCAAAGCGACCACCCAGCCGATCAGCGCGACCGCTAATAACGGCATCAGGCTGAGGCCATCCACACCGAGCGCAATATCGAACTGCAACAGCGGACCGGAGGCGTCCGTCAGCGGCCAGCGCCACCAGCGCGCGACGGACATCATCTGTCCGGCCAATGAGTCCTGTATCGAAACAAAGTTCCACGCCATCGCGCCGGCGACAAACAACGTGAGCGAAGTGTTGATGATCGCCGACTGCCGCGCCGCGGCAAAGCTCCGCCGGGCGCTGAACCACGCCAGCGCCGCGCCGAACAGAGGCGTGGCCGTCAACAACAACGGCGACTGTGCGGCAAGTTCGGCCAGCAGATTCATGCCGCGTCTAACCCGGTAGCAGCATCCACGTCACGAGGAGACCCCCAATGGTCAATGTGAGGGCCACAGCGTAGAACGGCGCCGGCTCGCTCCGCAACTCCTCGACCGCTGACACCAAAGGCTCAGCGACATATCCCGCGAACGTCTTCCCGACACCGGGCAGTGCCTGCGACTCCACACCCTGCGCGAACGCCGCTATTCCCGCCAGCAGCGCACGCAGCAATCCGCGAAGCTGCGGCACGTAGAGTTCCTGCTCCGCCAGTTGCGACCAGAGGCTCGCCGGGCGATGTCCAGGATCCGCCCTTCGCAGCGACCAGAACCCGCCGCAGATGGACACGACGGCCGCCGCGGCCATCGGCCAACTCTGTTCCGCAGTCCAATGCGGAATCACAAATGAAGCCGCAAATGCCGTCGCAGCCAACGTGACGACGAGCAAGCCAGTGGGCAGCATCCTCTCGTCGACGTGTTCCTCAGTTGCCCGGCAGCGCCAGCCGCGGCCGGCAGCCAATGCGGCACAGAACGACCACAAGCACCACGCCGCGGTCCAGGTGGGAACCGGCAGAGGCCGCACACGGAGCACTTCGTCGCTCGCTGGCATAAGCTCTTCTTCCAGCGACGCCTGTTCGACAACGGTTTGTTGCCGCACGGTCTCCGCGGCATGAGCCGATAGCCAGAACATCGGCGACAAGCAGCCGCCCGCCAGCACCCACCACGCCAGACCGGTCGCGATGGCTGAAGTCTTCCCATCACACGAGACGAAGAGGAAAACGGTCGCGAGGATGAGCGAACCGATCGCGGCGGCAAACAAAGTTTGCGGCGCGACGCCGGGAATAACCAGCACGGCGAGCCATCCGGCCAGGTGCGAAGTCGCCAACAGCGCGATACGTTGCCGCGGATCGGATTCCGCCGTCACCAAGAATGCGGCTCCGACGGCGGCGATCAAGCCGAGCCCTTGAGCGAGCGACACCGTTTCCGGCGCACAGCCCAGCAGCGGTTGCAACCTCAGCAGAAACCACGCAAGGCCGGGCCAGACACAAAGTCCGAAGACCAGGGCGTTCTCAGGGCCGGAAACGAGTCGGACAACTCGCGTCGCGTCGGAAAATGGGAAGAGCAATCCGTGGCCCAGTGCGCCCAGCAACAAGCACATCCCCGCGAGGCCGCATGACGCCGGCCGGCTTCGATAGCCTTCCTGGATGAACTCCGCATCGGTCAACGAGGCGAACTCCAACGTCCCCCACGCCAAGCCGGCCAGCAAGACACCCCACAAGCCGATCGTATCGCCGACGAGAACTGCGCGCAGGTAGTTCCGCACCCCGCGCTCCGCTTCCGAATCGCGGCTCTGCATCGCCAACCAGATTCCGCCCAATAACGCTTGAACCGACAGCAACAGGAAGCCGACGAGCAAGTCGTCAGCAAAAATTGCCAAAAGCGTTGTGAACCAGACCAATCCGCTCAGCCAGCCGAAGGGCAACACCTGTCCGGTTCGATGGGCATGCCAACCGAGCGCGCTGGTCATGCCGGCCAGAGCGATTCCCCACCATGCCGACCAGGGGGTGATCTGGAACGCCCAGCGCACGTCATCGATGCGAAACACATCGAGCGTCAGCCACGGTCCGGCGTCAACGCGAGCCAGTCGTTCGGTGGACGACAGCAAGTCCTTCGCGTCCGCCAGCAGCCACGCCAAGCCGACGACGACCGCCAGGCCGGTCCAACACCAGGCGAGGCTTGAGGCTTGAGATGTGGGGCTTGAGGCTTGAGGCTTGAGGCTTGAGGAAGAAGAGGACACCGAAGGAGTG
>CAZDGB010000055.1:0-26857 GCA_964504645.1 uncultured Planctomycetaceae bacterium
CCCAGGCCGAAGATGGTGCACATGCCGATGTCAGTCGCCGAGAAAAGCGAGATCATCGTCATCACGCGGCCCATGTCGCTCGTATTGCCGGCGGCCTTTTCGACGAAGCTGCGGAGCTGCTCCTGGTCGATGAACGGCAGCGGGATCGCGAAGCCGAGCCGATACACGGCGAGCAAGACGAACGTGAGGATGATCTTGTTCCGGAGTTCCGGGATGTGAAAGATCATCGAGAGTTTCGAGAGCATGCGGCGTTTCCTCCGTTCATTCGCCACAAAACAGGCGTTTTACCCTACCTAGTTTACAGTAGGGAGTTTAGCGAATTCCCGTCGGCTCGCAAAGAGGATTCGGACGGTCACGCCGTGATCCGCGTCGCTGTACCGCCCGCCTTGGCGATCTTTTCTTCCGCCGACTTCGAGAAGCGATGGGCCGCAATGCTCAGCTTCTTGGTCAGATTGCCGTTGCCCAGGATCTTCACCTCGTCGAAGCGGCCCTTCGCCAAGCCTTTCTCCGAGAGGAGTTCCGGCGTCACGGTCGCGCCGGCTTCAAACGCCGATTCCAGTGCCGCGACATTGACTTCCGCCACGACCGGCGCGAAGTAGCTGTTGTTGAAGCCGCGCTTGGCGATGCGGCGCATCAGCGGCATCTGGCCGCCTTCGAAACCAAGCGACCGCTTGTAGCCCGACCGGCTACCGGCGCCTTTGTGCCCGCGGCCAGACGTCTTGCCGTGCCCCGAACCGATGCCGCGACCGACGCGCTTCCGCGGGCGGGCGCCGGTGATGCCTTGATGAACGTCGTGCAACATCATGATAGGGGACTTCGCGATAGACTGCTGTGAGAGTAAATCAATTATCTGGTGATACGACCGTTACACGCCGACGCCGCGGAGCTGAGCGACTTCAGCCCGCGTTCGCAACTGCTTCAGCGCCAGAAACGCGGCCTTGACGACGTTCAGCGGGTTGCTCGAACCGCGGCACTTCGTGAGGACGTCCTTGAGGCCGAGGGACTCGGCAACGGCCCGCAAGCTTTCGCCACCGATGATGCCCGTGCCCGGATTGGCCGGCATCAGCATCACCTTCGACGTGCCGAACTTCCCGATGACCTGGTGCGGGATGGTGTTGGACTGCATGGGAATGCGGATCATGCGGCGGTTCGCCTGCTTAACGGCCTTTTCCACGGCGAGCGGGACTTCCACTCCTTTGCCGTAGCCGTAGCCGACGCGGCCCTGCCCGTCGCCGACGACGACCAGCGCCGTGAAGCTGAAGCGGCGGCCTCCCTTGACCACGCACGCACAGCGCCGGATCTGGATCACATGTTCCGGCGATTCATTCGAGGACTGCTGTTCCGCCACAAGCTGCTCCGGTCTACTGCGCCCAGACAGAAATGTCTGGGCCACTCTTTCCGTCAGAAATTCTCTACGATCCGAATCCGTGCCCGCTCAACTCCATCACGCTCAACTCTATCAGAAGTCGAGTCCCGCTGCCCGCGCGGCGTCGGCCAAGGCGCGGACCCGGCCGTGATACCGATACGCGCCGCGATCGAACGCCACAGCCTTAATCCCCTTCTCCAGCGCCCGCTCCGCGACCAGTTTGCCGATCGCAGAGGCCGCCCCGGTCGTGCCGCCGTTGGCGTCGCCGCTCTTTTGCGACGGCTCGGTCGTGGAAGCGGCGACGAGGGTCTTCCCCGCCTCGTCGTCGATGATCTGGGCGTAAATGTGCTTGTTCGAGCGGAAGACCGACAACCGCGGCCGACCGGCGGCGCGGACCTTGTTCCGCACGCGGAACTCCCGGCGCTCTTTCTGGCCAGCGATTCGTTTCTGCAGCTTCATGATGTCCTGCCGTCGTGATTCTAAACGATTGTGACTCGGTGGCCGTTACGTGCCGAACGCCTTGCCCGCCTTGCGGCGCACCCATTCGTTCGCGTAGCGAATGCCTTTGCCTTTGTACGGCTCCGGCGGCCGCACGGACCGGATATTGGCGGCAAACTGCCCGACCGCGTGCTTGTCCGCGCTCTTCAAGTTGATATGCGTGTTGTCCGGCACTTCGCAGATGACATTGGGCGGAACCGGCAGCTTAATCGCGTTCGCGAAGCCGACTTGCAACGTCAGCGTCTTGCCGCTCAGCGACGCCTGATAGCCGACCCCCTGGATTTCCAGCTTCTTCTCGAAAGGCGTTGCGACGCCGGCCACCATGTTGGCGAGCAGCGCCCGCGTCAGGCCGTGCAGCGCCCGACTCTCGCCGCGATCGTCAGCGCGGGTAACCACCAGCTGCGCCGGGCTCTGCTCGAGAGCGACCGACACCTTCGCGTGAGGTTCCAGCTTCAACTCGCCGTGCTTCCCCTTCACGGTGATGACGCCGTCGTTTACCGCGACCGTGACGCCGGCGGGAATGGGAACCGGTTTTTTGCCAATCCGCGACATGATCTGTCTTCTTGCTCGAATCCACTCTCGAAAAAGTCGGGCCGTTGCAACGTCTTCAGCCCCAACCGCTCGTCGATCTCATCACCAGACTTCGCACAGCACTTCACCGCCGACGTTCTTCTGCTTCGCTTCCCGGCCGCTCAACACGCCCTGGTTCGTTGAGAGCAGGCAGATGCCCAGCCCTTGCAGCACGTTCGGCAAACCGTCGACACCGCAATAGACCCGTCGGCCCGGCGTGCTGATGCGCCGCAGGTGCTGCATCACGCGTTCACCGTTGGGTCCGTATTTCAATTCCACCCGCAGATGCCCGCGCGGCGTGCCTTCGATTTCGGACACTTCCCAGACGAAACCTTCCCGCTTGAGCGCATCGGCGATACCGCGCTTCAACTGGGAATGGGGGATATCGACGTACGGCCGCTCGATGCTGATCGCATTGCGCATCCGCGTCAACATGTCGGCCACAGGGTCGGTCATCATCAGGCAGGTTCCTGCTCGCAAACGTCAAATGTGCGGGGACAAAACGGGCTTACCAACTCGATTTCTTCACGCCGGGAATCATGCCGTCGAGAGCCAGATTCCGGAAGCAGATACGGCACAGCTTGAACTTCCGGAGCACGGCCCGCGGCCGGCCGCAGAGCTGGCAGCGGTGCTCGATCCGCGTGGAAAACTTGGGTTTCCGCTTCGCCTTGGCAATGTGAGCCGTCGTCGCCATCTCTAGAGCCTCTTATCCTGAAAATCGCGGAATCCGCTTACTCTTTCGTTTCTTCTTTCCGGAAGGGCATACCCATCTGCTTCAATAGCAGCCGGCCCTCGTCATCGTTCTCAGCCGTCGTCACCATCGTGATGTTCATGCCCTGCACGAAACTGGTCTTGTCCGCCAAGATTTCCGGGAAGACCAGTTGTTCGTTCAAACCCAGACTGTAATTCCCACGGCCGTCGAACGCCTTGGGATTCAAACCGCGGAAATCGCGGACGCGGGGGAGCGCCAGCGAGATCAACCGGTCAAAAAACTCGTACATCCGCTTGCCGCGGAGCGTCACCAGCGCGCCGACTTCCATCCCCTCGCGGAGCCGGAAACCCGATACGGCCTTGCGAGACTTGGTGATCAGCGGCTTCTGGCCGGTGATCTGCGCCAGATGCTCGATCGCCTCGTCCAATCGCTTCCGTTCACCGATCGATTTGCCCAAGCCCATGCTCACGACGATCTTCTTGATCGCCGGGATGGCGTGCGGGTTCTCGCGGCCGAGTTCTTTTGAGAGAGCCGGCAACACTTCGGTGCGATATTTTTCTTGCAGGCGAGCCATGACTGATCCGAATTCGAAAATTTCTCGAGACTACTTCGCCTTGGCGTAACGGGGCTTGGCGGGACTGACGGCGCCGACGGCCTTGTCGCAGCTCTTGCAGAACCGCTCCTTGGCACCGTCGGTCTTGAAGCGATAACCGAGCCGGACGCCCCGGCCGCACGCCTCACAGTAGAACATCACTTTCGAGCTGTCAATCGGCATCTCCAGCGAGAGCCGTCCGCCTTGCGGACTTTTCGGATGCCCCCGCTTCACGTGTTTGTAGACCCGGTTAACGCCGTCGACGACGACTTTCGCTCCGCCGGCCAGAATCTGCAGCACCTTCCGCGGAGTGGGCCGGCGATCTCCCGTCGGCACGATGACGCTCGCGTCATCGCCCGTCGTCACGACCACCATATCGCCTTTGCGAATCTTCATGATGTTGGCTCGAACTGATGAGACTGATTGCTACTAGACCACTTCCGCCGCGAGGCTGATGATCTTCATGAACTTCCGGTCGCGCAGTTCGCGGGCAACAGCCCCGAAGATGCGCGTGCCGCGGGGATTGTTGTCGTTGTCGACCAGCACGATGGCGTTGCTGTCGAACTGGACGTAGCTGCCGTCGTTGCGACGGGCCGGTTTCTTCGTCCGCACGATCACGCCCTTCACCACCTGGCCGTGCTTCACCGCGCCGTTCGGCATCGCTTTTTGCACGGCGACGACGACGATGTCCCCAATGCCGGCATACCGCCGGCGGGAACTTCCCAGCACCTTGATGCAACGGGCCGTCTTCGCGCCGGTGTTGTCGGCGACATCCAGCATCGTTTGCATCTGAATCATGGTCTATTCCTTCCAGGACCGACGTTTACTGCCGGCGACTCGCTCTGTCTTCTCGTTACGATTCCGTCACGTCCGCCGCCGACTTCGCGCCGCGGGCGGCGGCCTGCACGACGCGAACCAGATTCCAACGCTTCAATTTCGACAGCGGGCGGCACTCGACCAATTCCACCAAGTCGCCGGTGTGGGTCTGGTTGGTCTCGTCGTGCATGTGGCACACCGTCTTGCGGCGGACGGTCTTGCCGTACTTAGGATGACGGAATACCCGCTCCACTTCCACCCGGCGGGATTTGTTCATCTTGTCGCTGGCCACGATGCCGATTAACCGCTTGCGCATTGCCCGTTCCTGTGTTCGATTCGCTTATTTCGCCGCGCCCAATTCCCGCTGCCGGATGATCGTCTTGATGCGGGCGATTTCCCGGCGGAACTTCCGCAGGTTGCTCGGCGCGTCGAGCTTCTCGGTCGCCGATTCGAAGCGCAGATGAAACAACTGCTGCTGCACTTCCCGCATCTGGAATTCCAGCTGCTCGCTGCTCATTTCGCGAAGTTGAGCCGGCTTGGTCATGATTCCGATTCCTGTCTATCCGGCACGTTGGCCACGTGCCCCACGTTACGTTCCCGCTTTCCGGCCGATGAGCCGCACCTTGAGCGGCAGCTTGTGGGCCACGCGCGAGAAACACTCCCGCGCGGCTTCCTCGCTGACGCCGGCCAGCTCGAACAACACCTTGCCCGGCCGGACGACGGCGACCCAGTGGTCCGGTTCGCCCTTGCCGGTGCCCATGCGCGTTTCCAGGGGACGCGCCGTCATGGGCTTCGTGGGGAAGATGCGGATATACAGCTTCCCCTCGCCGCGCACGTATTGCGTCGCCGCCACACGACAGGCTTCGATTGTCGTTCCGCGCACATGGCCCGCGTCGACGGATTGCAAACCCCAGTCGCCGAAAGCGACCGTGGCCCCCCGCGTCGCGTTACCTTTTACGCGGCCTCTTTGTTCTTTGCGGTGCTTTACCCGCTTGGGCATTAGCGCCATCAGCCGACTCCCCGTCCGTATATTCGCCGAGATTGATCCAGACCTTCACGCCGATCACGCCCATCGTGGTGCGTGCGACAGCCAGGCCGTAATCGACATGCTTCCGCAGTGTGGACAACGGAATCGAACCGCGCATCGCCTTTTCATTGCGGGACATTTCCGCCCCGCCCAGACGACCGGCCAGTTCGATCTTGATGCCGTCCACGCCCGCTTCCATCACCTGGTCCAGCGACCGCTTGATCACGCGGCGGAAGCTGCCGCGCTTGACGAGTTGCTGGGCGATGTCTTCAGCCACCAACAGCGCGCTGCGCTGGGGGGCGTTGATTTCCACGATCTTCAATTCCATCCGGCGGCCGGTCAGATCTTCGAGTTCCGCCTTCAACCGGTCGACTTCCTGGCCTTTGCGGCCGATGATGATCCCCGGCCGCGCCGTGTGCAGATGCACGATCACCTGGTCCCGCGTCCGTTCGATCTCGATCCGCGGGATGCCGGCGAATTCGTATTTCTTCTTGATGAAGCCGCGGATCTTCTGGTCTTCCACCAGCAGATCCCCGAACTCCTTCTTGTTCGCGTACCAGCGGCTGCGCCAGTCCTCGACAATGCCGACCCGAAATCCGGTGGGGCGTACTTTTTGACCCATGTGTTGTTATCCGTTGTGCTCGCTTGGCCTTGCCGACCGACAGCCGTTCCTTAATCCTCGTTCGCCACGGTCCCGCTCATCGACTCCGGGGCTTCCACAGCGACCGTGATGTGTGAAAACCGCTTCTTGATCAAAAAGCCCATGCCGCGGGCGTGGGGTTGAATCCGCTTGAACATCGGGCCGCCGTCGACCTTGGCTTCGACG
This sequence comes from uncultured Planctomycetaceae bacterium, assembly GCA_964504645.1. Taxonomy (GTDB): domain Bacteria; phylum Planctomycetota; class Planctomycetia; order Planctomycetales; family Planctomycetaceae; genus CAZDGB01. The sequence continues at coordinate 6,408 of CAZDGB010000055.1, forward strand.
ATGATCAGCGACTCGACGTTGCGGGCGCCGCGATCCTCGGCGTTGGCCCGGGCGCTCTCCAGCACCTTTTCCAGCATCCGCGCGCCGCGATGCGGAAGATACTTCAACGAGTCCAGCCCCTCGGCGACCGTCTTGCCGCGGATGAGCGTCGCCAGATGCCGCACCTTGGTCGGTGCGATGCGGGCGAAACGATGGATGGCTTTGAAACTCATGATGGCCTGCCTGACTCTTGACCTGCGTGCGCTCGCTTACTTGCCGCCCTTGCCGCCGTGGCCGCGGAACGTTCGCGATTGGGCGAACTCGCCCAACTTGTGCCCCACCATTTCTTCCGACACGTAGACGTTGATGTGCGCCCGGCCGTTGTGCACCAGGAACGTGTGGCCCACGAACTCCGGCGCAATCGTCGACCGCCGCGCCCAAGTCTTGATCGGCTCCTTGCGACGATTGAGGTCGAGCTTCGCCACCTTTTTCAGGAGCTTCACGTCGACGTACGGTCCTTTTTTGAGCGAGCGTCCCATGGGGAGTCCAATATCAACCGAAGAACAAACCCAACCAACGACACAAACCACCAAACTACAGCTTTAACTGTCCGTAACGCTTCGACTTACGCCGGCGGATGATCGCATTCCGCGTCGGCTTGCGAGGATTGCGGGTCTTTCCACCCTTGGCAAGCTTGCCGGTCGGGCTGACCGGATGCCGGCCGCCGGAACGACGACCCTCGCCGCCGCCCATCGGGTGGGCGATGGGGTTCATCGCCGAGCCGCGAACGTAAGGCCGGCGGCCCTTATGACGCACGCGGCCCGCCTTGCCGATCACAATCTTAATGTGGTCCGAATTGCCGATGATGCCGATCGTCGCCCGGCATTTGGCCGGCAGACGCCGGACTTCGCCCGACGGCAGCGTGATCTGCGCCCAACTCCCATCGCGGGCGTTCATCACCGCGGAGTTGCCCGCGCTGCGGCAGAGCTTTCCGCCGGCGCCGGGCTGCATCTCGATGTTGTGAATCGACGTCCCTTGCGGGATCAATTCCAGCGGCATGCAGTTGCCGATTTTCGGCTCGGCGTTCAGGCCGCTCATAATCTGCGAACCGGCGGCCACGCCTTCGGGCGCCAGAATATACCGCTTCTCGCCGTCGGCATACTCGATCAAGGCGATGCGGCAAGTGCGATTCGGGTCGTATTCGATGTGGGTGACGGTGCCGAGAACGTCGTCTTTATTCCGCTTGAAATCGATGATGCGGTACATCCGCTTCACGCCGCCGCCGCGATGGCGGGTCGTGATCTTCCCCTGGAAATTGCGGCCGCCGGTCTTTTTGCGCGGGACGACGAGCGCCTTCTCCGGCTTCTTCTTCCGGTCGGTGATTTCCTTGAAATCACTGACCTGAGAATTCCGGCGTCCGTTGCTCGTCGGTTTGTAAGTGCGGATGCCCATGTCACATCGTCCTGAGAAACGTGTCGCACGTTTTAACGCGTGCGGTCTGCCTTTACCCTGGCTGTCATCTCTGCTTACTTGCCCGCATCAGAAGAACGCAATCTTGTCTTCCGGATGCAGCTTCACGATCGCCCGCTTCCACGCCTTCGTGTGCGACGACACCATTTTGTGCCGGCGCGGCTTGCCGACGCGGTTCTGCGTGCGGACATCCAGCACCCGCACATTCCACAATTCCTGCACAGCCCGCTTGATGTCGGTCTTCGTCGCGACCGGGCTGACTTCAAACGTATACGCGTTGTATTTGCCCGACAGATACGTTCCCTTTTCCGTCACCAGCGGACGGAAAATCACCTGGTAAGGCTCCAGAATCACTCCGGGCGTCGGTACTTCGGCGGTCATCGGCGATCCCCTGCTTGCTCGTCACGCTCCGCGTTGCATCGCGGCTAACCAACAAAACCTCAACTGGCCGATTTCAAACTGTTGCGAATCCGATCCAAGGCCGCCTTGGTCACCACGAGGTGCTTGCGGCGGAGCAGCGTGTAAGCTGTGAGATCGCCCGCCGGAGCGACGCTGACATCCGGGATGTTCCGCGACGACTTCCACACGACCGGATCATGCGTCTCCATGGTCAGCGTGCAGGAATTGCCCGCCACACCGAGCGACTTCAACATCTTGGCGACTTGCTTCGTCTTGATCTCCGGCAGCGCCAGCGTATCAACCACAATCGCTTCGCCGTCCTGGAACTTGCTGAGCAGCGCCATGCGGGTCGCGAGCCGCAGGGCCTTGCGCGGCAACCGGTACGACCAGTCCTTCGGCAACTTGGCGAAGGCGTGGCCGCCGCCGCGGCGAACACAGGTCCGCTTGTTGCCCATACGGGCCCGGCCGGTCCCCTTTTGCTTATACATCTTCTTGCTGCTGCCGGCGACTTCGGCCCGCGTCTTCGACTTCACCGTCCCCTGACGGAGATTATTCTCGTACATCACGCAGGCGTCGTGCAGCAACTGCTTGTTCACGCCGGGAGCCAGCTCCGCAGGGTCGAACTCGTAGGTCGCCCCGGTTTCCTGGCCCGATTGATTGCGAATTTTGATGGTGATCATGATTGACGTCTCAAACGCCCGCGCAGCGCAAGCGATGTTCGGTGATTACTTTCGATTGGTCTCGCGGATCATCACATACGAACCGTTGTGCCCCGGAACAGCGCCGCGAATCAGAATCACGTTATTCGCCTCGTCGATCCGCACCACCTTCAGATGCCGCACCGTAATCCGTTCGTCGCCGTAGTGCCCGGGCATCTTCTGCCCCTTGAATACGCGGCCGGGATCTTGCCGCTGGCCGGTCGAGCCGAGCGAACGATGCACCTTTTTCACGCCGTGGCTAGCACACAGCCCGGAGAAGTTGTGCCGCTTGATCGCCCCGGCAAACCCGCGCCCCTTGGAGGTGCCGGTCACATCCACAAATTTCGTTTCCGCGAACACCCCGACCGTCAGGCTCTGCCCGACCTGCACGTCGAGCGCCTCGCCGTCGGCCCGGAACTCGCGCACAAACCGCTTCGGCTCGCATTCGGCTTTGGCCGGCGCTTCGACACCCGCTGCTTGCCGCGACTTCTGCCGCTTGCTGCCGATCTGTGCCACGTGCCCGCGCTCTGCGCGAATGGCCAACCGCCGCGGCTTGTCGTCGAAGCCCAACTGCACGGCCGAGTAGCCGTCCTTCTCCATTTGGCGAATTTGCATCACAACGCACGGACCCGCCTCGATGACGGTCACCGGCACGGAGACCCCAGCCTCATCGTAGACCTGCGTCATTCCAATTTTCTTACCCAACAAACCCTTGGGCATAATTCACGTCCATCTGATCAACACACCGGGCATCGTGACGGAGCGACAACGCGACCGTCCACGACCTGATCCTGAATCCGATTCACCGGAGAATCCGCGGGGGGAAAGCCCAAGCCATCCACACCCAGTTACCGGACCGAGCGCCGGCCACTGCGAGACTCCATCCCACCAACTTTCCATCAGGCACGGAACAATCAGCCCGCCGCCGCCTTGATCTTCACATCCACACCTGCCGGCAACGACAGCTTGTTCAACGCATCGATGGTCTTCCCCGTCGGCTGAATGATATCAATCACCCGCTTGTGAGTTCGAATCTCGAACTGCTCACGCGACGTCTTGTCGATGTGCGGACTGCGCAGCACGGTGTACTTTTCAATGCGAGTCGGCAACGGGATCGGCCCGTGCACGATCGCCCCCGTCCGCTTGGCGGTGTCGACAATATCCGACGCAGACTGATCGAGCACGGAGTGATCATAAGCCTCCATGCGAATCCGAATGCGTTCCTGTTTCGTGCCAGCCACCCCAAGTTCCCTTCCGGCAATAACTTACCTTGCCCATGCGCAGTCGCTTCGCGTACCCCGTCGCGGGGGAACCCGCAATGGTAAGGAACACCAAAAAGTTTGTCAACAAACTTCCGCTCGCTTTTCGCGCAGATTTTTTAACCGGAAGTTCTTAGTCGACGCCACTTCGACGAGTAGCGAGGAATCCCGTGAGAGCGCGATGTTCCTCGACTTGAGACTCGAATTTTCGAGCCTGTGCCGTCGGTTAGAACCGGCGCTTCCCGCGGCCCGCGGGTCGCTCAGGGCGTGCTCTCGGAGTGCGAAGCCTGTTGCAGAGGCATCAGGTCGCGGAGCGCAGAGAGTTTGAAGGAGCCGCCGGAACGCGAATCGCAGTCGCGGCGGCAATCGGGGCGCTGCGGCGCCGGACGCCGCCAACTCATGTCGGATGATTCCGAGTACTTCGGCATCGGACGCGGCGGAGGCGACACGCGCGGTGAGGCGGCCGGCGGCGCTGGCGACTGCGGCACAATCGCCGGCGCAGGAGCGGAAACCGGCGGCAACAGCTCCGGCGGCGCGATTGCCGATCCGCGATCCAGTTCCTGCAACAGCCGCTCGACTTCCGCCAGCACGGTCGGAGTATCCCGCACCAACAGGGCCTTCGGATCATCGCCGGGGACATGCTTCGACCCCGGCGCGCTGGCGACGCCGCCGACGCCGGGCGTCAGCAACAGTTGCACGTAGGGCTGGAGATCCGCTCCCCGTATGTGCTGCAAGTGGTACAACTTAACGAGCGTTTGCGGACGCTCGGCCTCGCTGGGCGCGGGCGCTACCGGGCGCGGCCCCGAAACGATGATCGAGTCGCCGATGTATTCCAGCCGGCAATCATGGAGCCGGCAAATCGTCTCCAGCGCTTCGTCGATGTTCGCCGACTCCAGGTGCAGCGAAGCCGCGCCGTTGACGGTTGGTGCAATGAGAAGGTTGACGCCGGCAAAGTCGCCGAGCCGCGCCAAAAGTTCCGGCAAGCTGGCTTCGCGGGCCTGGATCAACAGCTGTGCAGCGTCACTATCCCCGGCGCGAATCGCAATCCGGCTTTCCTCAGCCGACGGCTTGGCCTCGGGGGCTGGACAGTCACGCGTCAATGCGGACTGCAATTGGCGTTCGGTCATCTCCAGCCGTGCCGTCAACGCCGAGAGTTCCGAGGCGTGGGTCTCGTTGCGCTGTGTGGCCGATTGCAGCAGCCGCCCGTGCACCGCAGACGCTTCGAGAAGCCGCGACTCCAAAGTGTGAACCTGGCGCTCCAGGTCGTCGACGCGCCCATCGAACAGCGGGGAAGATTCGATGCCGTCCTCCTGTTCCGGCTCGACAAACACGTCGTCGTCGCGTTCGATTTGCGACAACGGAATCGCTTCGTTACTCGCGATTTCCCGGGCGTGCAGCCGCGGCCGTTCGCTCAAGCGGGGAAAAACGTGCAGCGCCGTCATCAGCAGGAGCAGCACTCCGCACGCGGCCACCAACGTTTTCAAAGCCGCTCGGAATGGCAGAATCGGGGAACGCATGCGGAGAACTCAGAAACAGAGACTGCGTGACGGTCCGTCTGAGTTCCTTTATCGGCCGGAACAATCGCGATAATCGGCAAGACTTGAGAAACCGGAATATCTTGCCAGCGTTCGCCACGCGGGAGTGATCCACGCTGGCGCGTTCGCAGCCTTCTGAGTGGCCGCGACAGAAGATTCGCCGCAACTCGTTGCGGCAAAAGAAAAAAAGCGCGGCAAGGTCCCCTCGAAGCTCCCAGCTCCTCCTTGCCGCGCTCTGTCACACAGACCCAGAGAGCCTGCGAACATTCTTCCTGAAGATGTTTACGCTGCACGAAGCAGGTAACGCTGGAAGCTTAGGTCAGGAATAGCGAGTGTCAAACGCGAAAGGATTGCGTTTCGTCTGCATTGCCGACGTTGAACGCAACCTATTTTTGTGTAGTCACTTCCGACGACTGCGCGACGAGATTCAGTAAGAAATCACGAATCTCGGCGGGCGTCCGATACAACCGCCAGCGGTCGGCAGGGCAGCCGTCAAATGCCCGCTGCAGCCGGGCGGAATCTTTCGGCGACTCGCGGAGCGCGCGAATGAACACAGCGGCAATTTGCTGCGGGCGCTCGCGGAGAAATCCGCCATAGATCTGCGCATCCTGCTCGCCGGAATCCCCGATGAGGACAAACTTCCGCTCCGGAAAGGCGTTGAGAATCGGCTCGAGTGCCGTCCGCTTGTAAGCCACCTGCGGCGTCGGACCGCGAATTTTGCGAGCCGTGTCCCGAATGCGGAACGGCTTCAGGTGAAATGTTCCCTCGGGAAAGCCGTGCTCACGGAGAAACTCGGAGAGCGGGACATACAACTGCCACGGACTGCCCGAGACGAAGTGCAGCACGGCGCCCAGGCGTTCGCACTCGCGGTACAAATCGGCCATGCCGTCGATCGGGGAAAACTTCCGCGCGAACGTGTTGTGAAACAGATCGCGGCGATTGGGAACGTTGCTGTGCTTGATCGTGTCGTCCACGTCCGAAACGATCGACACGCCGTTCGCTGCGATCAACTGCACACGGCCCCCGAAGTGCCGCTCATCGCCGGCGGCCAATTGAGCCGCATACGTGATCCAGGCCGGCGAACCGTTCTTCGCGTCCACGGCGCGAGCGATCACTTCGCCCGGCACGTCGATCTCCTGTCGAAACAGTCCCGCTGGTCCTGATTCCCCCGCAGAGAAAAGTTCCCCGGCGATGCGGACCGCCATCTGACGCCCGGCGGCCGGATCGAGCAGAAACCGCTGCATGCGGCGGCGAAAGTACTCATCGGCCGCGCGATCGACGCGCATCGCCCGGCGAATCATTGCCATCACCGGCCGGCGGCGAAACCAGGGCAAATGCGGATTGAAGACACACCCCTGTACGACGACGCGCCACGCTTCTGCCGCGCGATAGCCATACGAGGGATAGAACTCCACAACTTCATGCGGAGCCAGCGTCGTCCGGGGGCGGCGATTTACGCGAAACGGAAACATCGAGGACGATTATATCGCTTCGGGTTCAAGCCAACGAGCCATGCAACGCGGACTTGGAAACAGAAGGGCTACTCGCCTGGCTTCGCGCTCCACCACTCCGGGTCGTCGAAGGCGTCCGAGACCTTGAGGTGAAAGCCGGCCAATTGGCCGCTGTCCTGCAGCGTTTCGTCTTCGCGGTATTTTCGCGAGGCGTGCCCAGCGTGAAAGACATGGACCTGGCGGTCGACCGGGTCGAAGACCCACACGTTGGGAATGCCAGCGTCGAGATACGTGCGCACGCGGTCGGCGAGTTCGGCGCGGCGATCGTTCGTGGAGGCGACGTCCATCACCAGCTTCGGCAAGGTTTCGGTCAGCAGTTTGTCGGATTCCTCGAATCCACCCGGCAACGGGAAGCAACTGATCGCGGGGCACAGCACCGTATCCGGCCGGCGATTGAGAATCAGCCCCAGATCGAAGCAGGCGACGTTCTGCGACTGTGCGCGAAAATGGGCCGCCAGCGCCCGCGACAGGTTTCGCACGACGTTGCCGTGCGCCACATCGGGGGGATGATGCCGGATCAATTTCCCCGCGGAAAGTTCGATCCACCGCTCCCCTTCCTGGAGGAGGTCCAGGAGTTGTTCCGCCGTGAAATGAGATGCTTCGATCATGGGTGTGGGTCGTGAGTTGGAGGTTGTGGGTTGGAGCATTCCCACGCTTGCGCTTCGCGGATCACCGATTCGCCCGCTTCCACCGATTGACAATTTCCCCATTCTGGTAGAATGCGGTCAGCGTGGGAATAGATCGCCGGAGAAGCCATGCACCGCGGTTTGACAGTTCTCGTGATTGTCTTCACGTCGTTCGCCGCCGTGCGGGACGCGGCGGCGCAGCGGATCGCCGTGCAGCAGCCGGTCGTCGAGAACTTTTCGCTGGCGACGACGGTGTCTGTGCCGGATCGGGGTTCAGCATTCCTTGGCGGCGTGGGAGCCGCGCGGAGCGGGCGCTTTCAATCCGGACCATTCCCCTCCGGTTCCGCGATCGGGCTCGAACGACAGGGGTCGTCCGCGTCGGTGCATGTCTATATTCACGACTTCGAAGCGATGGACGCCGCCCTGCTGTCGTCGGCGCCGGGGCGGCCGTCGAAGCTGGATCCGCGGATTACTCATCGGCTGAAGTCGCGCGGGCCGCTTAGCGAGACCAAAGCCGAGGAAACCGCGTCGCTGCGCGATCTCGCCACTGAAGCCGAACGTCTGGCCGAGCAAGCGGAGGCACGCGGCAAACCGGGCGTGGCGAAGTTGCATTGGCAGCGAGCCGCGCGGCACGGCTCCTCACGAGCTGCCGAGCGGTTGATCGCGCTGCAGACCTCGAACTGACGTTAAGCCGCGTCGGCGAATTCTCCGGCGAGACGTTCCTTGCGGAATCGCTCGCCGCACGCGTCATAGAAGTAAAGATCGTTCCGATCGGCGGCCCACACCGCCCCCAACCGGACGGAGCGCGGCCCGAACAGCGTGAATTGCCGGCCGCAGACCTGGCCGCGGCGGCTCAGCACCGTTTCCTGCAGCGTGAACTGCTCGACGATCAAATTCTCCCGCTCGCACAGCACCTGCTGCACATACCGGCGCAGGTCGGCCAACGAACGGAGCGGTTCCTGTGCATTCATCATGCACATCCTCACGTCAAACACGGTTGCAAATCAAAGAAGCAGATTCGTGCGGCGAGGAAGAACATCGGCAGCCGAGCCGCACCGTCTTCGCCCGCCAATCCGCCCGCCGACTGACCGGCACCCCTGTTGAAACCGCAGCATCCGTCGCGACCGCTCCATCGGGTCTCGCGCTGAATCGAAAAATGATTTGGCCACAAGAGGCACAAAAGTCACGAAGAAAGCAGGCGATTCTGGCTTTCCTTTGTGACTTTTGTGCCTCTGGTGGTTGACCTTCTTTAGCGATGTCTCTGCCTCCGTCATCTGGTATGCTGAATCGCTCACCCGACCGAATAAACCGCTTCTGAGGAGCTTGCCGCGTGCCGACGATTTCTGAATCGAATTTGCTCCGACTGGCTCAAGATTTACTCCAGACGGGCGGTCTCCCGCCGGAGGCCGCAGCCGTCGTCGCCGACAGCCTCGTGCAGGCCAACCTGCGCGGCCACGATTCGCACGGCGTGATGCGGATTCCGTTCTACGTCGCCAAGGTGAAGGACGGTTCCGTCAACCCGCGCGCGACGTTGACGCTGGAAAAGGATCACCCCGCCGTCATCGTCGCCGACGGCGGCTGGGGACTCGGCCAGGTGCTGGTCCGCGACTTGATGAGTCGGCTGATCTGCAAGGCGAAAACGACCGGCATCGCCTGCGGCACGTTGCGGCGGGCAGCCCACATTGGGCGGCTCGGCGAATACGCGGAACTCGCCGCAAAGGACGGTATGGCGTCGATGATCTGCGCGAACACGCACGGCGCCGCGCAGCGCGTCGCTCCCGTCGGCGGCAAGCGGCCGCGTCTGGGCACGAATCCGCTGTGCCTCGGCATGCCGGGCGGCGCGCAGGGGCCGTTTATCTTCGACATCGGCACCAGCGCGACGGCGGAGGGCAAAGTCCGCGTGAAACGGATCGCCGGCCAGCCGGTGCCGTCCGGCTGGATTCTCGATCCCGACGGCAACCCGACGACCGACCCGAACCAGTTGTACGGCGACCCGCCCGGCTCGATCCTGCCGATGGGTGGCGACCAGGCGTACAAAGGTTTCGGCCTGGCCTACATGATCGAGATGCTCAGCGGCGGCTTGTCGGGCGGGCAGTGCGCGATGCCGAACGGCCCCCCCCCCCGTCGGCAACTGTGCGTTCTTCGTCGTCTGGAATCCGGAGTTCTTCGGCGGCGCAAGCCATTTGCTGTCCGAAGTCGGACGGCTGGAGCATTACGTCCGCGACGTGCCGCTGGTGGAGGGCGTCGACCGGATCATGCTGCCGGGCGACCCGGAACGGAAGACGCTGTCGCAGCGCAAGGAAGTCGGCATCCCGCTGGACGAGGGCAACTGGAACGCCCTGTTGGATCTGGCGAAGCAGCAAAACGTGTCCGTTCCCGCCGTGAAGTGAAAAAGTTGTAGGGTTTGTCGAGAGCCTTGGTGGGTAGTGGGACACTTTGAAATTTTGGGACAATTAGCCGCCGAGTGTGGAGTCTAGCGGGCCAAATATGATTTTGCTCTTTGGACAACCTAGGATGTACTCAAACTGCGTCCATTGCCAGTTGAGCATCGCGGTGTACCATTCGGAATTGTTTGCTAGGAACAGCGTCGGATAGAAGACGCTGCCAAGAAGGCTGTCGCCCAAGTCTGGATAGCCACTCAAGAACAGAAGAAAAATGACGGGCACGGCGAGGAGCTGATGGAGAAATACTGCCGCCGCTACGGCCCACGCCCACAACGGCCATCGCCAGACGGCGAACACGGAACGGCGGCTAGTCGACTTTTCGTCCATGCCGCGAGTATAGCGGATTTGCGGATCGAACCGCGTGATCACTCCGCTGCGAACACACCCGCTGATGCCCACCGCGCCGGGCGGGAGGATTAAGGTGAATGAAAAAGTTCTCTGGCGATGAGAAGAATCATGCGTAGTGTCGGTCAATTCGGCGTTTTCTTCGTCATCGCCCACTTGCTTGCGCAGTCCGCCTTCGCTTTGGCCATCGAAAGATTTGGCAGCAAACCGCTCCCTGCGGGCAATTAAAAAGACTGGCCCGGCGTCATGCCGGTGATCAATGACCAGGCCCGCGTCTATTCGTTCTCCGTCAATGGGAATGAATATTTCTACTATCACGGGAAAACAATGGAACTGAACGCCGCGCTGGCGAACTTCGCGAAGATCGAGGCCAAGCATCACGTTGTCGTCTTCCGATCAGGTCCGGCAGTGCAGCCAACTTTCAAAAAGAACGCGTCGATTGTGTTCAATTGGCAACTACATGTCCTCGGCCCTATCGCCAAACACAAAGCCACAGACGACCCAGAAGATTTCTCATTGCAGAAATGGCCGGTGCTGACAGTTCAGGTCGATGACGACATCGACCTCGAACAGCTAGTGATTCCGCCAGGCATTACTGTGAGGACCGTCACCGTACCGGCGAAAGGGACGGAATCCGCCGATGCCGTGCGCAGAAAGCTAGAGACGTTTCTGGGTAGCGAAAGGCGCTAGCAATAATCCGCCGATTCGGGCCGCAGATTTTCAAACCGTGTTGGCAACCCGCGTGCCGGTTTCACCGACCAGCAATTCCAAGTGTCCCACTATCCTTTGACGAAGCAAACCCTACAATAAACGTGATTCCACCGTGAAGTGAGGCGAGCGCCATGAGCGATTCCACGGCTCAACCCGACGTCCGCGTGTACGTGGTCGATTCGAACGACTGGGAAGCCCGCGTCAAGCGCGATGCCGACAAGCTCTACTGCTACTCGAAGAATCCCGGTGAGGATTTCTTCCACCTCATCCTCGGCGGGGAGATTTATCTCACTCGCAACGACGAGAAGTTCTGCCTCCGCTGCGCGGTTCGCGACGGCATCGCCACGACCGACCGCCTCCATTGGCAACACCGCGCCGGCGGCAGGGATTCGGCGGTGATGTGACCAACACAATTCTTCCGAGCGGGGCGTGAGCCCCCTGAGTGTGCGTGCCAAGACCAACGCCGCGGCTCTCAGGGGGCTTATGCCCCCCGTTCGGGAAGACGCAAAAATCACGCCAGGGCGTGAAACACCATTCCCGTCAGCAGCTTCGGGTAGAAGTACGTGCTTTTCGGCGGCATCGTTTCGCGGTTCGACGCGATTTCTTCGACGTGATCGATCGTCGCCGGCGGGACGAGGCAGCCGAGCTGGCATTCTTTCTTGGCAACGGCCGCTGTCACTTCGTCGAGACGATGGACGTAGGTGCAAGCCGGCGCAGCGGACGGCAGCGCTGTCTTGAGCAAGTGATCGAGCACCAGCTTGTGCAACAGGCTCACGCCGAGCGATTGCCACGCCGCGCTGTGCTCCGCAGCGAGTTGCTTCATTGGGCCGGCGTCGGTGACGCGGGCGAAGCACCACGTCTGATCGGCGGCGGTGCCGAACCCGAAAACGTTCTGCCCGCCATCCATCTCGACATGCTCCCAGGCCTCTTTCGCAGCTTTCTCGCCCGTGCCGAGGACTTCAACCGTGAAGTGCGACTTCAGCGCCGCGGTCAGTTGCGGCATTGTGATGTCGCCGAGGCCCGTCACCAGCCGGTGCGTCGGCAGCACCTGCAAACCGGAGTCTTGCATGCCGACGCACATCATCAGGACGAAGTTCGGCGGCGCGTTGTCGTCGGCAAGCTGGCCGTTCGCTTTGAGTTCCCGGCGATAATTCAGCGCGGTTTCATAGCGGTGATGGCCGTCGGCGATGAACAGCGGCTTGTCGCGCAGGCCGGCGCGGACGGCGTTGATCACCGCCGGATCGGTCACGACCCACAAGCGGTGGCGCACGCCGAGATGGTCGACGGCCTCGAGCGCGGTCAGCGTCAGGCAATGTTCGTCGAGCTTCTGCTGCACCGTTTGCTGCGAATCGGGATAGAGTCCGAACACCGGCGACAGATTCGCCTTGCAGGCCTGAAACAGTTTGAGCCGGTCGAGCTTCGGACCGGAGAGCGTCTGCTCGTGCGGAAAGACCTGGCCACCGAATTCTTCCAGCCGCAGTTTGCCGAAGAAGCCCTTGCGGAGATACGTCTGGCCTTCCCAGTCGAACTCCTGGTGATAGACGTAGAGGGCGTCTTCGTGCTCCTGCAGCAAGACGCCGTCGGCCCGCCAGTGCTTCCAGAAATCGGCGGCCCGGCGGTAGCGAATCTCAGGATCGGCGTCGCCCGGCTCCGGCCGGTTCAGTTCCAGCCGGATCACGTTGCAGGGATGTTTCTTGTAGAGCGCGTTCTGAAACTCGCCGTCGATCACGTCGTACGGCGGGCACACGACGTCCGACAAATCGCCCACTTGCGCCAAGTCATACCGCCAGCCGCGCAGCGGATTGATATCGACCATGTTCATCCTCAAAGAAACGTTGGGGCGCATTTCCGTCGCGCCGTGAATGTCAACGACCTATCCTAACGAGACGATCGGCAGCCGTGTAGTTGCGCATTCAGAAAGACATCTCTCGCAAAGATGCGAAGGCGCAAAGTTCGCCAAGATTCAGAGGGTCTTTTGTGTAGACCCTCTTTGGTTTTAATCTTCTTTGCGAACCATTGCGCCTTCGCGTCTTTGCGAGAGACAGAGTGGTATTTCCTCATGCTACGCGACTGCGCGCATCACCAAATCCAATCCCCGCTCCACCGTGCGTTGCCGCCAGGCGAGCGACTGCGGGCAGAAGGCTTCCTTGAGCAGGTCTTTCGCCCAGCGGTACGAAGGCGTGCCGGGGCGGTCCCAGTGCTGGGCGCGGTTCTCGGCGCGGAGCGCGGTGAGAACTTTCGTCGGCGAGTACGTGCCGAATTCCACGCAGAGGTATTGATAGTCCCGTTCCTCGGCGACGATCTGGCACCACTCGCTGATGCTGCCGCGGGCCTGATACGCCACCACGGGCGACTGCGGCCCGGCGAGGACTTCGCGGTTGAACACTCGGCGGATGCGCGCGGCTTGCTCCGGCGTCGGGGGGACGTCGGCCAGCAACTGGAATTCGCCCGCTGCGCCCAGGCCCGTATGAAAATCGAGATGCAGCACCTCGCCCGATCCGTTGCCGAGCCAGCTCGCAAACTGCGACTGCACGAACCGGGTCGTCTCGCATGGACCGGCGCCGCCGTAGAACAATCCCTGCGGATAATCGTATTGCCCGGTGGCGATCGCCCGCTTCAGCCGCGGGATGCCGTAGCGCAGAATCGCGGCGAGCGACAACAGCCGGAACGGCTCCCACCGCGACGGCGGCGACTGCTTGTTGAGGAGCCAATTGAGCTGCGCGTAATCGTCGGGCGAGCCGCGGTAAGTATTCCCCGGCGCGGGAAAGTTGCGGTTGAGATCGACGTTATCCTCGTTGCAGCGGCGAATCCACGCGAACCCGAACGGATTGAGCGCGTGAAGGAATACCAATCGCGGCAGGCTTCTTTCCCGTCTGTTTACTACCGCTGCCGGGGAGGGACGATCAATGCGAGATTCCCTTAAAGCCATCCAATCGAGCGCCGCGCACTGCACCGCCGAGCCGAGAAACCCTTCGACGCCGTGCAGTCCGCTGGACACGATCAGCGTGCGCTCTTTCGCCGCGCCGGAGCCGTTGCGGATCGCGACGTCGATGAACAGCGGCTCTCCCGCTGGGCCTGTCGCGGCAATCCGATGGGAGGCGACATCCCACTCCGAACTGCGAACGCGCTCCAGAAACCGCTGCCGCGCGGTGAAGTAGTCTTCGGCGAAAGAGTTCGTCAGATCAGGAGAAGAGGCCATGACGAACGGGATTCGGTGCGAGGCCGCCGCCGATCATTCCTTTGACTTGCTGTCGCCGGCGCCGGGTGTGGCGATGCGCGGACGGAAGCCCTTCCCTTGCAGCCATTTGGCCAGGTCCTGCAGTTGTTCGGGAGCCGCCGTCTTGTTGGCGATGATCTCCCGAACCACCGGCAGCACGACCTTAAATGCCTCGTCGGCATCGGCTTTAGTCATGGGATTGTTCAGCAATCCCCCCTTGCGCTCCCGCTTGGCGTCGAGATCGTTGTCGCTCTCCCGTTCGAACGCGAGGTACAACAGCCACGCGCAGCGCTTCCACCCCGGGTTCTTGGGCGCGTCCGCCTGAGCCGAGGCCAATTCCTGCCCCAGTGCGGCGATGTCGATTGTCAGCTTGGAAATGTCCATCGTCCGGTCGAGCGGAATGCGGCCCAGCGACCACGCGGCCTGTGTCCGCGTCGGCAAGTCGCGCTTGCCGTCCTTGTCGTTCACCACAGCCATGAGCGCATTGAAGATGAACGGCTGCCGGTCGAGGTCGAGGGCCACGTCGTTGTAGCCGAGCGCTTTGGCGAGCCGCGCCTGGTACCACGGATTCGTATCGGTCCGCTTCAATTCCGACACGATCGCCAGCCCGATGTCGCGCTTCTGTTCGACATTGGGATTGCCGAAGCGCAGAATGCGAATCAGGCCCAGGACGCAGACGATCTTCACGCCGTCCGGCTGCTGTGGATCGAGGATGACTTTCGTCAACGCCTTCGCGGCCGGCGCATAAGCGACGGCCTTAACGTCGTTGCCGGCATCCTCTTCAACCTCGTTCAATTCGCCCAGGATGAGCGCCGCCTGCACGCGGGCGTAGTAATTGTTCTCGAAGAGCTTTTCCGTCTCCTGCACGAGCATCTGCAGGAATTCGCGGCGAACGCGCAGGGCGTCTTCCGGTCTTGCAACCAGCCTGGCGGCTTGGGAAACGTCGCCGCCGTTGCCTGTCAGACGCTTGCGGAGATCGGCCAGTTTCTTACGGACTTCCGGCGGAGCAGAGCGCTGGCTGGCGATGGCGATTTCGTTTAATCGATATTGAATTCCCTTGCGGATGTTCGCCCGGGCCTTGTCGCTGCGGAAGTCGCCGTTGCGCAGCGGGGTAGAATAACTTCTGTTGAGCGTTTTACGGATGGACTCTCGCTCGGCGTCGTCGAGCAGCGGCAACTCGATCAGCATGATTTCCGGCGGATCGGGCGGCGGCTTGTAGCCGGGCGGGAGTGCGGTCGCATCCGGCTTGGCGTCTTTCTCGTCTTGCGCGATCGCCGCACTGGTGGCGAGGACCAAGCCGAGCAGGAGCGCAATTCCGGTCCCGAAGTGGGTGAACCGGCGAGGCGAACTTGGCCGGCCACGGCCACGAAGGTCATCCGCCACGACGTGATCTTTCAATGGCATGCCCGCGAATCGGCAGGAACGAAACGAACAGTGTGTGTGCGCCATGCGAAACGCTCGCACTGATGAACAAGTTACAGGGAGACGGAACCGATTGCTACCCGTTCCACGGGATTCCCGGTGGGGATTTTTCGGCACAAGCCGCGCCGTCGGCACAGAATTCCTCCTCGCTCGCCGCGGTCAGTCGCCGAAGGTCCGGTGATGAAGGACAACTCCTGAGAAACCGGAGAGAACCGAATAGACGTGCGGAACCGCACGGGGGCTGGACAATGCGCAAAGAATATTGGACGACAATCGTAAACTATCACCCCGGCGCAAGAACTGTCAAGAAAGTTCCCGGCAAAGCGGCGCGCGGCCGTTGGATTTCCGCACGCCGGGCGATACATCCGCAGCGGCTCGCGCGGTCGCAGACATTTCGCCCAATTGTGAAGCCAACAACAATTTTCCCTCATGTTTCCGCTTAGAAAACCCGGTTCTGCTCTAACAACCGGATTTCAGACTCTATTCCACTCTGACGTCGCTGCGGTTGAACGGGACGTCGATCAGCGTCGTGACGCCGTGAAGAGTCTGCGGGTGGTACCCTTTGCGGAACTGGACGCGCCACA
This sequence comes from uncultured Planctomycetaceae bacterium, assembly GCA_964504645.1. GTDB lineage: Bacteria > Planctomycetota > Planctomycetia > Planctomycetales > Planctomycetaceae > CAZDGB01. The sequence continues at coordinate 22,608 of CAZDGB010000055.1, forward strand.
CGAGGTCGCCGGTGAGGCCGGCGATCTGCTCGTCGGACGGAACGAACGTCTCCAGCGCGGCGCCCGGGGCCAGCACCGTGTCGAGGTTTTGCCCGGCGACGTGAAACTCGCTGTTCGGCGAGAGTTCATAGACGTGATGCAGATCGCCGTCCTTCTGCCGTTGATCGGCCTGACAGAGAAATTGATTGGTCAAGACCCGCGCGCCGAAATCGCCGTAGTGCCGCTTATAAAGCAAGAGCGAATCGAGCGGCGGGAAATTCTGATCGCGGGAGACGTTCTCGAACCGCAGCCACAACTTCAATACCGGATCGGTCGGCGGTCGCGCCGCAGTCGAATCCTTGAGCATGTGCTCGAACGTCAGCGGCCCCTGCGTGACGCGCAGCGGCGTCACCTTCAAACTGCCGAAACGCTGCGACTCGCCGAGCGCGAGAACGTGGCCTTGCGGCACGTTCGCTTTGGGGGGAACGATCTGCATCGCGACTTCGCCGTCGCGGATCTTCGGCACCACGTCGGGCAGACTTTCGAGTTGATGCGCTTTGGTCCCCGTGAGTCGGAGCAGCGTGAAGATCAGCGCCAGCGTCACCGCGCTGGCGTAACTCGCCACGACCGTGAACCAAAAGCGAGGAACGGTCGCAACGGGGATCGGCGCGTCCGGTTGAATCACCGGAAACGCGGCCGGGGTCGCTTCCGAGGCGAACGGCGCCGCGGAGGAAACCGGCATAATGGGAGTTGCCGGCGATTCGATGGGCGGTGTCGCCGCAGCAACTGCGGGCGCGGCGGCCGGAGTTTCCTCGACCAGCGACGAGTCCACGCTGAACAGCGCGGGCGATTCGGCCACAGGCGGCGCAGCCGGCGGTTGCTCCTCAGCGGCTTCGAGGTTGGATGTCACGAGTTCCAAGGGAGAAGACTCGGCGCGAAACTTTGCCGGGGCGTCCGTCTCAGTCAATTCCCCCGGCACTTGCAGGTGTGTCCCGCAGTGCGGGCAGGCGACCGTGCTCCCCGGCTCTTCGGCGACGAGTTGTCCCTGACACTGACCGCAAACCAGTTCGATGGGCATGCCCGCAACTCACCACTATTCCGAGGAACCGTCATGTCTCCGCGAGGAGACGCCAGTTTATCGTGACGGCTTTTCCGCCGTGAAGCACCTGATGCTCGTTTCCATACGGAATTGTGCCAAAAACCGGTACGCCGCTGCGAGATTCGATTTCCTCCGCATTCGTGGCGGCCGACGGATCCAGAGGAGCGGGCGACGTTTGGCAAAACACGACGCCGGCAATTCTTAAGCGAGATTGCCGGGCCGTGTGAGTCGTCAACAGCGTGTGATTGATCGTCCCCAAGCCGGGACGAGCCACGATCACGACGGGAAAGCCTAGCTCCGCGGCGAGATCGGCCATCGTTTGGGTCGCCGTCAGAGGGCAGAGCAACCCGCCAGCTCCTTCGATGAGCAGCACATCGACGCGTTCGGACCAGACGCCCAGACCGGAATGAATCATGTTCCAGTCGACAGTGCGTTGTTCCAGCCGCGCGGCGATCGGCGGCGCGAGCGGAGCGAGAAATCGCTGTGGGCAGATCTCGTCGCTCGTCGCCGGCACATTGATCGCCGCCGCGAGGCGTTCGATGTCGTCCCAGAACAGGCGTCCGTCCGCAGTCTGTTCCGCGCCGGAACAGACCGGCTTGTACGCGCCGACGCGCAGTCCCGCCGCGGCCAACTGCCGCGCAATGACACACGCGGCGTGCGTCTTGCCGACGCCGGTGTCAGTGCCGGTGATGAAGAGAGCATGCATCACGGCATGATAGCACTCGACGCGATATCCCGCGTCTGAGGTATGATGTCGGCTCCTCCTTGAAAGGTCGAAATGTCCTTGAGTGCCGGACGACTATTCGCGATCATCCCCGCCGCGGGGCACAGCCGGCGCATGGGACGGCCGAAGTTGCTGTTGCCGTTTGAGGGAACGACCGTCATCGCACGATTGCTGGCCGCGTTGGCGCATCCGCAAATCGTCGCATGTTGCGTCGTCGTTCGTTCCGACGATGAGCCGCTGCGAAAAGAAGCGGAAGCGCACGGCGGCTGGGTCGTCTCGGCGGACACCGATCCGCCCGACATGCGAGCGTCGGTCGAGTACGCGTTGCAGCAAATCGCCGAGCGATTTCATCCCGCCGATGAAGATGCTTGGTTGCTGATTCCCGCCGATCATCCCCTGCTCTCGATGGAACTGCTGCATGAACTGATCGCCGTCTGGAACCGGGATGAGGCTGAGATCCTCGCGCCGACGCATCAGGGACGGCGCGGCCATCCGACGGTGTTCCGTTGGAGCACGGTCCGCGCATGGCCGGAAATGCCTGCCGATCGCGGCGTCAACTGGCTGCTGGAACGTTTCGCCGCCGGCGTCCGCGAGTGGCCGTGCGCTTTCCCGCAAGTGACACAGGACCTCGACACGCCGGAAGACTTCGAGCGTTTGACTCACCCCGAACGGTGAGACAACAGACTATTGATTGAAGCCCCGCTCGTCCGGCTCGTGGGAAGACTCTTGCACGAGTTGCAGAATCCGTTGCTTCACGGAATCCGGCAGGACGGTCCACTGACGCACCAGGAGATCGAAATACGGGTCCGCGTCGCCTGCGTTGGGCGGCGGATTCGACGGCTGAGACGGCGGATTGGACGGCGCCGGCATCGTATCGGGCCGCTGAATCACCGGGGACATCGGCAGCGGCGAACCGCGGTGCGGCGTGCGAATCGGCCCTTCCGGTCCATGCACGGCGTTGGAGTAGCACAACTGCACCGGCACCGTGCCGCCGCCGTTTGCCAGCGGGACTTCAACAAACACGTCCTCCAACGGGCCCCCTTCGATCGCGAAATCGCCGATTTCCGAACCCGTATCGGAGACCCAGCCGGCGTAGCGTTCCTGTCGGGTCGAAATCGCGTCGTCGACGTCAGGATCGGTCCGAATCTCCTGCAACTGGTGATAGAACGTCGCCGTGATGTCCTTCCACGGTACGCGGAAGACCGGAATGCCGTTCATCTGGCCGTTCGACATCCGCTCGGCATACGCGCCCACGGCATAGTAGACCGTCTGCTGCCCGAGCCGCACCGAGCCGTGATACGCGCCGAGTCCCTGCAGCGAGCTCGAATCGCTCGCCGGCGCCAGATTCGTGCCGGTATCGGGATCATCGAGAATCATGCCCTTCGGCAGATAGAAGCAGATCGCCGTCGATTCGAGCGGCAACTGCTCGAAGCTGCCGCGGGAATGCAGGATGCGGATGACTTCGCGGATATTGGCTTGCGACATCCGCGTCGGGCTGAAGCCGTCGAGAATGAACGAGCCTCGGTACGACGCCGAGATCGGCTGGTCGTCGAAATACTGCATCAGGACGTGATTGAGATACGAGTCGGTCATCGCGCCGCTCAGCGCCCAATCGATGTTCTTCCGATCGGCGTCGGCCCAGGCCTGGCGTCCGCCCATGTAGATGTTGACGTACGTCAGATCGGGAATCGTCTTGCCGCCGCGATGCTTCAGATCCTGATCGCCGGACGAGGCCGACGTGCGGAGAATCTGCCCGGTTGGGTGATAGTGCTGACCGGCGGGCGACCCCGCGAGGATCGCGTTGTTCATCGGCCGTTGCGCGCTCACGCCGCCCATCCACGACGCCTGCTGGCCGTTGAGGACGCGGGGCATGCCGCCGTACGGCGTTGCGGTGGGAACCATCGTCGACGGAGCAAACGTGGAGGGAGTTCTCCACATCGGAACCTGCGGCGGATACCAGGAACTGGTGCGCGCCGCGGGAGTTAAGGTCAGTCCGCGTTCATCGATCGGGGACGCCATGGGAGGCGGGTTCGTCGGAGTCGGTGACGGACCGGGCGAGGAAATCGGCGTCGGCGACAAGACCGGCGGCGAGGCGACTGGACCCGGCACACCGCCCGGCGCCGTCACGTACTGCGGCTGGCCGTAGGGATAGCCTCCGTGTTGCGCCGTCCGTGCAAAGCAACCCGTCAAGCTGAGGCACGATACCGCAAGGCATCCAACGACGAGACGTGTTCCGCGCATGGCATCATCCCCTGAAGACAGTTCTCGCGTCCTGCGATTCCCTGCGAGCGGCAGTTTTGACGGGTCAATCGATGGGAGCGGCAAGTTCTGCCGGTTTGTAGCAGCTTGAGCCAAACGCGGAAAGAGGAATGTTTCCGCGCCGGTATCGCCCCGAAACCCGGTTCTGCTCTGAGAACTTATTGCGTGCGTTGGCGAAAGAGTTTGCCT